>JBJFGJ010000001.1:0-6984 GCA_051892575.1 Alloprevotella sp.
CACGCCGCCATACGCTGCGGTTGCGACGGCTACTTCGGCTATCCCATTACCCCGCAGAGCGAAGTGCTTGAGACGCTGGCCGAACTCAAACCCTGGGAGACCACAGGCATGATTGTGGTGCAGGCCGAGAGCGAAGTGGCTTCCATCAATATGCTCTATGGCGGTGGCGGCACAGGCAAACGCGTCATGACCTCCTCGTCGAGCGTGGGCATCGCCCTTATGCAAGAAGGCATCAGCTATATGGCCGGTGCCGAGGTGCCGGGTCTGATTGTCAACGTGCAGCGTGGCGGTCCCGGTCTGGGCACCATACAGCCCTCGCAGAGCGACTACAACCAAGCCACACGTGGTGGCGGTAATGGTGACTATGAAGTCATCGTCTTGGCCCCGGCCTCCGTGCAAGAGATGGCCGATTTCGTCGACGAAGGCTTCCGTCTCGCCTTCAAATACCGCACCCCGGTGATGATGCTCTCCGACGGCGTCATCGGGCAGATGATGGAAAAAGTCATCCTCCCGCCCTTCAAGCCTCGCCGCACCGAAGAGGAAATCATCGCCGAGTGTCCCTGGGCTTCCATCGGACATCGAGACAAGACCAAACCCGTCAACGTCATCACCTCGCTCGAGCTCGACCCCGCCGAGATGGAAAAGAAAAATCACCATCTGCAGGCTAAATATGCCGAAATCAAGAAAAACGAGGTGAGATATGAAATGCACGGCTGCGAAGACGCCGACTACATCTTCGTGGCCTTCGGTTCGGCGGCACGCATCTCGCAAAAAGCCATGGAGATTGCCCGTGAACAGGGCCTCAAAGTGGGCCTCTTCCGCCCCATCACCCTTTGGCCCTTCCCCACAGAGGCGCTCGCAGACCTCTCGCAAAAGGTCAAGGGCTTCCTCACCGTCGAAATCAACGCCGGACAGATGGTCCATGACGTACGCTCGGCCGTCGAAGGCCGTTGTCCCGTCCGCCACTTCGGCCGTCTGGGCGGCATCGTGCCCGACCCCGACGAAATCGTGGCGCAACTCAATAAGTTCTGACCATCAAGCCACTACAAGCCTATGTATCAGGAAGAAAACGACATACTTGAGCGTCTCAAACATCCTGAGCGCGAAGCCGAGCGGCCCGAGCGCGACAAGCTGTTTCTTTTGCGCAACGTGCTCAACATCATCTTCATTCTCATGGCGCTCGTGGCTATGGTCGGCATAGCCTTCTCGTGGCATTCGTCGGCCGATGTCACTTGGTGCTACATCCTCGGCCTCTGTGCCGTCTTCGTCAAAATGGTTGAGGCCATGTTCCGTATGCCTCATATGCTCAAGAAGACCAGCCGGCGCCGCCGCTAAGGCACCTGTCTCACACAACAAAATTGAACCTCCTCACTATGAGCGAAAAAGTCAATATGGAAAACGATAACGTCGCACGCGAGGCCATCATAAGCCCCGAAAACCTTGTGTATGCCAAGCCCGAATTGCTCAACGATGTGCATATGCACTATTGTCCGGGTTGCTCACACGGTGTGGTGCACAAACTCATTGCCGAAGTCATCGACGAGATGGGCATGGCCGACAAAGCCATAGGCATCAGTCCCGTCGGATGCGGCGTCTTTGCCTATCGCTATATCGACATCGACTGGCAAGAAGCCGCCCACGGCCGCGCTCCCGCTTTGGCCTGCGCCTGCAAACGGCTCTGGCCCGACCGTCTCGTCTTCACCTATCAGGGTGACGGCGACCTGGCCTGCATCGGTACGGCAGAGACCATCCACTCCCTCAACCGCGGCGACAACATCACCATCATCTTCATCAACAATGCCATCTACGGTATGACCGGAGGCCAGATGGCACCCACCACCCTTATGGGCATGAAGACCTCCACCTGTCCCTATGGCCGCGAAGCCGCCATCCACGGCTACCCCGTCAAGATGACCGAAATCGCAGCCCAGTTGGAGGGCACGGCCTACGTCACCCGCCAAAGCGTGCACACCGTCGCCGCCATCCGCAAAGCCAAAAAGGCCATCCGCCACGCCTTCGAAAACTCCATGGCCGGCTTGGGCTCCAACCTCGTTGAGATTGTCTCCACCTGCTCCTCGGGCTGGAAGATGACACCCGCCAAGGCCAACGAATGGATGGCCGAACATATGTTCCCCTTCTATCCCATAGGCGACCTCAAAGACGTACAGAGCCGCTGAGACGGCTTCGCGTTTCTCCCCAAACACTGATTAACGACACGACATGAAACAAGAAATAATCATTTCAGGCTTCGGCGGCCAAGGCGTCCTCTCCATGGGCAAAATCCTGGCCTATGCCGGACTCATGGAAGGCAAGGAAGTCACCTGGATGCCGGCCTACGGTCCCGAACAGCGCGGCGGAACGGCCAATGTCACCGTCATCGTGAGCGACGACCCCATCTCGTCGCCCATCCTCAGTAGCTACGACACCGCCATCGTGCTCAACCAGCCTTCGCTCGACAAGTTCACACCCAAAGTGAAACCCGGAGGCGACATCATCTACGACAGTTTCGGCATCATGGACCGGCCCATGAGAGACGACGTGGCGGCCTGGCACATCAACGCCATGGAGACCGCGGCCGAACTCAAAATGATCAAATGTTTCAATATGTTCGTCCTCGGCGGACTCCTTAAGATACACCCCATCGTGTCGCTCGAGAGCGTCATGAAAGCCTTGGCCAAAACGCTGCCCGAGAGACACCACAAACTCCTGCCTATGAACGAACAAGCCATCGTCAAGGGCATGGAAATCATCGCTAAAGACTAACCCCCTCATCTAATTACTCAATATTATGGCAAACCGCAAACAACTCAAGAAATCTATAGCCGTCGTCACCGGCGAACTCTTTGCAGACTGTGTGGCCCTCAGCATGTGTGCCGACACCGACAACGCCAAACTCCAGTCGCTTATGCAGGAAATCATCACCCTGCACGACGAGTATGTCAAACGACTCAGCCATGTAGAGAAAGGCAATGAGCGCCACTTCTTCAAGCAGTTGCGCAAGGAGTTTACCGACAAGGCCAACGCCCTTAGCGACCAAATCGTCAAAGCCTAATCCGACTACACGCAGCCCTAATGCTACGCGCTTTTTGTCACCGACTCTTCTTCAAGACCCTGGGCTGGAAAGAAGAGGTCACCGTGCCGCGACACGACAAATGCATCATCTGCGTCGCGCCTCACACCAGCAACTGGGACTTTATAATGGCGGAAATCTACTATCACGCCATAGGCCGACGTGCGGGTTTCCTGATGAAAAAGGAATGGTTCTTCTGGCCGCTCGGACTCTTGTTCAAGCGACTCGGAGGCGTACCCGTGACGCGCAACCGCCGCACGAGCCTCACCGACCAGTTGGCCGAAAAAGCCAAAGCCGCCGAGCGCTTCGAACTCGCCGTCACGCCCGAAGGCACACGCTCTCTGACCACACAGTGGAAGCGCGGGTTTTATTTCATCGCCCTCAAGGCCGAACTGCCCATTATGCTCTTCGCCATTGACTATAAGGTCAAGACCATTTTCTGCAAGAAAACGATTATGCCCTCGGGCGATGTCGAGGCCGACATGCGGGTGATTATGGATTATTATAAAGACTTCCAGGGCAAACACCCGGAAAAGTTTGCCGTCGAGCCACCGGCAGATGGCACACAACAAGCCAAGCCATGAAACGCTTACTGCTCATACTTCTTCTCACAGGGCCTGCATTTGCGGGCTTTGTTTTTTCACAGACCTCCACGCCGCAACAGAAGGCGCGCGAGGCGGTCACGACTTTTTTTGATAATTACAGCCGGCCCGGCTACCGGCCTTCCACGCAGATGAAGGCCGACAGTGTGCGCATCGACGAGACCGGGCGCACGCTCACCGTCTTTGTCAACGAAGCCTTTGCCTCGCAGCCTTTCACGCCTCAGTCGGTGGCCACGCTCCGTCGCATGCTCTCACAAGCGCTCCCCACACCCTACAACGTCTATCGCCTCAGCATCAAAGACAAAGGCGGACGCGAGATGGACGAACTCATTCCCAACGCCTTGCGAGAAGACGAGGCCGACCGCTCACGCCTCTGGGGACGCCACGCCTACACCGGCAATCCCTGGGTCAGCAATCTGTCGCGGCCTTATAAGATTACGCAGGGGCTGCAAGGCAAACACCTCATGGTCAATGCCAGCCACGGCCGCGTCTTCCGCGAAGGCACCTGGCGCTGGCAAAGACCCTATTTATTCTGCACCACCGAAGATCTTTTCACCCGCTCATTCGTTTTCCCCTATCTCATTCCGATGCTCGAGAATGCCGGAGCCGTCGTCGTGACGGCCCGCGAGCGCGACCCGCAAACCGCCGAGGCCGTCGTCGACAACGATGCGCCCGGTCGGGGAGGCACCTATTCCGAAATCAACCAAGCCGATTTCGTCTGGCAAACCACCCCCGACTCCGTGGGCTTTGCCCCGGTCGGCCTGCTTGCCGACTCGATCATGCCCTTCCGTTTGGGCACATCGCGCCAAGTGGCCACGAGTTCCCGACGCTCGCGCCTGGCCTCAGTCTCCTGGACGCCGGCTTTGCCGCGTGCCGGACGCTATGCCGTCTACGTGAGCTACGTCTCGCGGCCCAACAGTGTGAGCGATGCCCGCTATACCGTCTATCACCGCGGTGGCCGCACGCAGTTTCGCGTCAACCAACAGATGGGCGGAGGCACTTGGGTCTATCTCGGCACCTTCGATTTTGAGGCCGGCGAAACGATGGAGGGGCGTGTGGTCCTCACCAACCAGAGCGACTATCGCGGCGTGGTCACCGCCGACGGCGTGCGCTTTGGCGGTGGAGTGGGGCAGACACCGCGGGGAGATATGGGTACGACCGGCCTGCCCCGACAGCTTGAAGCCGCCCGCTATCACGCCCAATGGAGTGGCTTGCCCGACTCCTTATATAATAAAGACAAGGGACAGAACGACTACAACGACGACATCCGAAGCCGTGGCTATATGCTCAACTACTTGGGCGGCGGCAGCAGTTATATGCCGGGCTTGCCGGGCCTTGGAGTGCCGCTCGAGGCCGCCTTGGCCCTCCACAGCGACGCCGGTGTGACGGCCGACCAATCCGTCTATGGCTCGCTGGCCATCTGCACCACCGTCGACGGTCTGGGACAGACGGCCTTCCCCACGGGTGTGTCGCGACGCGCCTCGGCCGACTTGGCTACGCTCATACTCTCTAATGTGGTCGATGATATGTCGCGCACGTTCCGCACCAATTGGACGCGCCGCGAGATGTGGGACCGCAACTACGGCGAGACGCGCATCCCCGACGTGCCTTCGGCTATTTTCGAGATGCTCTCACACCAGAACTACACCGACATGACCTACGGCCACGACCCGCATTTCAAGTTCGCCTTGTCGCGGGCTCTCTACAAGGCCCTGCTTCATTTTGTCTGCTATCAGCACGGCGAGAAAGACTACGAGGTGCAGCCGTTGCCCGTTGAGGCTTTTGCGGCACGCCTCACGCCTGAGGGAGAAGTCTGTCTCTCTTGGCGCGCCGTTGCCGACACGCTTTGCGACAATGCCCGTCCCACCGGCTATGTCGTCTATACCAAAGTGGGCGACGAGGGCTTCGACAACGGTCGTTTTGTCAGCGGCCAAGACTGTTCGCTGACGCTGCCTGTGAGTGCCGGACTGCCTTACAGTTTCAAGGTGACGGCCGTCAACCGTGGCGGAGAGAGCTTTCCGTCGGAGGTGCTCAGTGTCTACCGCGCCGCCGATGCCTCAGCGCCCACCGTCTTAATCGTCAACGGCTTTGAGCGCCTAAGCGGACCGGCTCGTGTTGAAGGTCCTGACAGTCTGGGCTTTGACCTCGACGCCGACATCGGTGTGGCCAGAGGCTACACCATGGCTTTTGCGGGTCGCCAGACCAATTTTGCGTGCTCTGCAATGGGGCTTGAAGGTCCCGGCGGGTTGGGTTATTGTGGCCACGAACTGGTTGGGGTGAAGGTGATGGGCAACACGATGGACTTTCCCGTGACTCATGGCAGCGCCATCGCCGCCTCGGGCCGATACAGTTACGTGTCGTGTAGTCGGAAGGCTTTTGTGGAAGGTCAAATCCGCCTTTCAGACTATCCCGTCATAGACCTCATCTGTGGTTTGCAGCGACATGCGCCGCAAGACTTCAAGACCTATAAGATTTTTGACGCCCCCATGCGCCGCCGCCTTACGGACTATTTGGCCTCAGACGGCGCCTTGATGGTCAGTGGCAGTTTCCTCGGCACCGACCTTGAGACGCCCGAGGAGCGCGACTTTGCCCGGCAGGTGCTCAGATACCTCCCCGCCGGTACGGCCCGCCAGGACTCCACCGACTATGTGCAGGGGCTTAACATCTCGCTGCCCATCCAGCGTGCCGTGGGTGGGGAGCGATATGCCGTGCAGGCACCCGATGCCATCGTGCCGGCCGACCCGTCTGCCTTCACCGCCTTTGCCTATGGCGGCGGACAGAGTGCCGGCATCGCTTCAAGCCGCCGTGGCGCCCGGGTCATAGCGATGGGCTTTCCCTTTGAGTCCATCACCGACGCCCATATGCGCGAACAGGCCATGCAGGCCATACTCACTTTCCTCACTGCGCCGCCAACGACCGACAAATAGCCTCTTCTTTTACTTTTTCATATCAAAACGTCATTATTTCTTAAAGAAATCATATTTTTGAGGGTGAAAAACATCCTCAAGCCCTTTATAGTCGTGTTATCGTGCCATTCAGTGGCGCCCGTCTTATTTTTGAAATAATCCTCAATCATTAAAATGCTTTTGATATGAAAAAACACCACTCCGCTATCCTTTTTGCGGCACTTAGCCTCTGTATGCCGCAAGTCTTGATGGCGCAAACCCACTTACAGAACAAAACAGACGTCTTTGCCAAAACCTTGATCAGACAAGCCGGTGCAGCACAAACCAGCAGCGCCACGGGACGCACTGCCGACAACACCATACGGCTGTTGCTCAGAGCCACAGACACTGAGGCCGTCGCTCAGGC
>JBJFGJ010000002.1:0-6982 GCA_051892575.1 Alloprevotella sp.
TCACGACCTCTTCCTTACCAAGGAAGTGCTCTACCGCTGAGCTATAACAGCAAAATGTGAGCGGAAAACGGGGCTCAAACCCGCGACCCCCAGCTTGGAAGGCTAGTGCTCTATCAACTGAGCTATTTCCGCGAGTCCCCTACCTTCTGTAGAGTGTGGGCAAAGATGGATTCGAACCACCGAAGGCGTAAGCCAGCAGATTTACAGTCTGCCCCATTTGGCCACTCTGGTATTTGCCCGTGTTAGCGAGAGCGGAAGGTGCCTTAAAATAAAGAGCAGCCGTTCCAATGACTCGGAAACGGCTGCAAAGTTAGAGATAATTTTTTACTTGCAAAATTTTCGGCGTGTTTTTTTTATTTGGCCGAGTGTTTTTCCTTGTATTTCTCGGCTTGGCGCTGCAGGGCGTCTACGCAGAGGTCGATGGCTTCCTCGAATGTGTCGCAGGTTTTCTCGGCATGGAGGCTGCCGCCTGGAGCACTGATGCGTATCTGCACTTCCTTGTTCATAGCGGTCTCGGGCTTGACGAGTTTCAGCACGACTTCGGCCGAAGCGGCCTGGTCGCAACTCTTGGCAATCTTGCCCACTTTTTTCTCAATGAAAGCCTGAAGCTTCTCGGTGGCGTCGAAATGGACGGACTGAATGCGGATGTTCATATAAATCCTCCTCTTTCTGTTTTATTGTCTCGCTGTGGAGACAAGGGGTTGTTACTGATTGGCGGCGTCGATGGCCGCCGTGGCTTTACAAAAGCGAATATAGCAATTGTTGCGTGAGTCGCCAAACGTTTTTTCGATTTTTGTGATTTTTGAAGGGTTTTAGGCTTTGACGGAGAAGGCCGACCGTGACAGGCCGACGGGCTGGGCATATGGTAAAAATGTTGCATCGGATGAGACGATTTTACCCTTATGCACCTATACCCAAATTGTTGCCTTTTTCCCAATCACACAATCACGGGGCTGTAACTGCTTGATTGATGGGGCAATGCTGTGATTGGACGCTCCAATCACGCCAATCACACCAATCTCCCCACGCGCATATTATATATATAGGTGTAGGAGGGGATGTGGAGACCATAAAAGGCAGAATGTTTGAGATTGCGATTGATTTGGGCGGCCACGCGGCGGCCTGAAAGGCCAGCAAGATCATAGCCCAGGGCAAAGTGGGCGTAGCGAACGACACCCTGGGTAAACACGGGCCATACAATGCGCCCTGTAAGGGCAAAAGCATTATTATGCAATCAAAATCAATGATGAGTCTTTTGCCCTTACAGGGCGAACATTATCGCGCAACCATACCCAGGGTGCCGGAGCCACTTCGTGTCACCTCTGCCCTGGGCTATGATCTCGCTGGGCTTGCAGCCCGCTGCTTGGCCGCTCAACAAGGCCCCTTCCAATCCGCTTATTCTATGATTGAATGCATTCAAGGCTTGCGAGTCTATGTACATATACTACAAAACCAATCTCATTTTCAATCACAAATTTTGAACGCCCAACCTTACACGGCGAAAATCAACACTCTCACCATTATTCTGGCAACAAGAGCCCGCACTTTTGAAACCGCCGTTGTTGCCATCTGTTGGGGTGGCATTGCACTGAACCTTGTCCTCCCCCCCTGGCTGTTCAAAACCGGGGACTTCAATGACCAAACTTCGCCATTTATTTCTGGAACAATGCGAAATGGGCGCGATTGGGGATTTCATCAACTCAAAAAGAGGGCAAAACAATTCGGTCATAGGCCCGGCGGCTACGGGCATAAGGACAGGAATTTCCGGCATAAGGACAGTTTTTCCTGTCCCTATCGCCGTAAGTGGCTAAATATCAAAAGAAGAGCCCTGATGAGGGGGCTCTTCTCTATCCTTTGTCCAAATATAGTCATTCGGCGGCAGACATCAAAAGACAAAACAGACGCGGCGCCGTCGGCGTCATTCGTCGGACGTGGCACGCGGATGGGCGTGAAGGTAGGCCTGTCGCAATTCGTTGAAAGTGGCGTGGGTGTAGATTTGCGTGGTAGCCACGCTTTCATGGCCGAGGAGGTCTTTGACGGCTTCGAGGTCGGCGCCGTTGTTGAGCATGGCCGTGGCGAAGGTGTGACGGAGCACGTGGGGTGTGCGTTTGTGTGAGGTGGTGACGAGGCCAAGATAATGTTTGACGGTCTCGCGCACCTTGGGGGCTGTGAGCCTGCGGCCCTCGCAGTCGACAAAAAACGGTCCGTCGTCGGTGCCGCACACCTGCCGCCGCTCGCCGAGATAGGCCTGCAGATGGGCATAGAGTTCGGCGCCGAAGGGGATGACGCGGTGTTTGTTGCGTTTGCCCAGCACCTTGACTTCGCTGCGCGGCCAACTGAAACTGGCCACGTCGAGGCCGACGAGTTCGGAGAGGCGCATGCCTGTGGTGTAGAAGGTGAGCAAGATGAGATGGTCGCGCCGTCCGGCGAAGTTGTCGGGAAAGGCCGTATGGTCGAGCAGGCGGTTCATCTCGTTTTCGCGCACAAAAGCCGGCAGCGGCCGGGGCAGTTTGGGGTTGGACACGAGGCGCATGGGGTCGGTCTTGATGAGCCCCTGCCGCAGAAGGTATTTGAAGAACGTGCGCAGCGAACTGAGCATCCGCTTGATGGTCTGGGGCTTGACGCCGCGCGCGCCCTCTGAGGCTACCCAGCGTCGGATGAGGTCGCGGTCGACGGTGGTGAGGTCCAGACTCTCGTCCACCCCACCGAGCCAACGCTCGAGGGCTTCGAGGTCGGAGCGGTAGGTGCGCAGGGTGGTGGCCGAATAGCCACAGTCCACGCGGAGATAGTCAATAAAATCGGCGACAACGGTCATGGGCAGACAAGGGGGTAAGGGAACAGGCCGCACAGGCCTTCGGGGAAGGTTTATAAAAAAGATAAGGGACACGCTCCTTGACAGAGGTATCCCTTTATTCTTTTCGGCAATCTGAAGATTAGTCTTCTGCACGACGGAGCTTCTGCACGTAAACGGCATGCTCCTTGGCCAAACGCTTCAGCACTGAAGGTTTGTCAAACTGCTGACGGGCGCGGAGTTCTTTAACCACGCCGGTCTTTTCGAATTTTCTTTTGAATTTCTTCAGGGCGCGTTCGATGTTTTCGCCCTCCTTAACGGGTACTACAATCATCTTGAGATTTTGTTTTTATTTTGTTTTGATTTGATTTTGCATACTCTTAGCGGGTTGCAAAATTAGACAATAATCAGATAAGTCGCAAATTTTGAACTTCTTTTTTACTGATTTTGTCCAAAAGGAGCGTTAAAATCAGTCCTTGACGATGTGAACGGTCTGCTGCGGGAAGGGGATGTTGATGCCGGCGGCGTTGAACTGATCGTAGATTTGATTGTAGATGTCGTGGAAAACGGGCCAGTAGTCGTCGTTCTTGACCCAAACTCTGACGGTGAGGTTGACGCTGCTGTCGGCCAGGGCGGCGACGAGTACGGCAGGTTCGGGGTCGGTCTGGATGCGCTGGTCGGCCTTTATGGTCTTGAGGATGACGTCTTTGGCCTTGTCCACGCTCTCGCCGTAGTCGATGCCGACGGTCCACTCTACGCGACGGGTGTCGGTGCGGGTGTAGTTGACGACGACGGCCGTGCTCATCGAACCGTTGGGGATGAAAACGACTTTGTTGTCGGCCTGAAGCAGAAGGGTGTGGAAAATCTGGATTTCCTGCACCTTGCCCTGCACGCCTTGCACTTCAATCCAGTCGCCCACGCGATAGGGTTTGAACAGCAGGATGACCAGACCGCCGGCAAAGTTCTGGAGGTTGCCCGAAAGGGCCATACCGATGGCGACACCGGCCGAGGCCAGGAGGGCGGCAAACGAGGTGGTGTTGATGCCCAAAGCACCGATGACGGAAATGATGAGCAGCACGGTGAGCAAAATCTTGACGAGGCTGCGCAAGAAACTCTGCACACTGGCGTCGACATGGCGGCGGCTGAGCAGCTTGGCCACGAGTTTGTTGATGATGCCAATGATGAGACGGCCCACCACGAAGACCAAGCCGGCCACAAGCAGATGTTTGCCGGCCGTCACGCCGAGTTCGAAGAGTTTGCGCAAGACGAGGTCGAGATTGGTCGGGACTTCGGCGGTTGCGGCTTGAAGAAGAGAAAATAACATATTGTCTGAGGAGTTTTGAGGTAAAAAACAGGCGACCCCGTTGGAGTCGCCCTATGTGTGGCAATTAGTTTTTGACTATGCGTCGGGCACCGATGTATCGGTTTTTATAGTAGGCTGAGTTGCTGTCGTCCACCTTGACTCCCGAGCGAGCAGCATGTACGAACTTGAACTGGCCGGTGGCGGGGTTGACGTCGGTGACGATGCCCACGTGGCCTACGGTGCGGGTGGAGCGGGAGCCACCGAAAAACACGAGGTCGCCTTTCTTGAGCGCCGAGGTGTCGTAGATGGGTGTGCCCTCTTGATATTGTGTGCGCGAAGAGCGGCTGAGGTTGATGCTCTGGCGACCGTAGACGTAGCTGGTGAAGCCGGAGCAGTCGAATGCCGTAGGACCGGAATGGCCACTGCGATAGCGGGCACCGAGATATTGGAGAGCGGTGCGCACGATGTTGTCGCCCTGCACGGTGGTCTCTGCCTTCTTGTCTTTACCTCCCTTGGGCGCAGCCACCTCCAAAGATGCCACGGGTGCTTCGGCCACCAAGCGCTCTGCCGTTGTGTGCATAGGCATAGCGTCGCTCTCGAGCGACTGGGCGTGTGAAGGCGCAGAAACGACGAGAGCAAGTCCGAGCAAAAGGGTATGTAAGGAGGTTTTCACTAACACTGATGGAGTTTTTTTCGTTTTCGTTCGCGAAATTACTAAAATTCAATCAATTATGCAAACCCCAAATAGCAGTTTGCCACAAGCGCTTCGCGATGCAAATTATTCTATTCCGTTAAACACCAGGCATTTACACCAAAATACTTAAAGAAGAGCGACAAGCATAAGAACTTTGATTTTTGTTACTTTTTAACATTGTGCACTGTTTCTGGCCCGCCGGGGGCGATTTCGGGAGGTGCCGGAGCGTGATTGGCGTGACTGGAGCGTTCAATCACATCATTTGTCGGAAAATCAGCAGATTACATGGCCGTGATTGTGTGATTGGGGAAAAGGTCAAACTTTGGGTAGGGAGGGGAAATGTGGTTTTTGAGCGGCCGAGCACGGCCAGAATGGCGTTCAAAATATTGAGATTGTGTATTGTTGAGCGGTCCTGCAATCCCTGAAAGGGCGCCACATAATAGCCCATGTCGTTAGGCGTGGGCTGATATGTTTCGCCCTTTCAGGGCTTGCGAGGTGGGCGGAGGCGCAGCAAGCGAAACGAGTTTGCCTTTGGTTTCCTCCTACATATCGCTCTTTGCTCCCGCCTTACCCTTTCAGGGCTTGCAAGGAAGATAGCACTTACGCGTTGTGCCGTCGCTCATGCGGCGAATGATCAGACCGTGGCCCGACTTGACGCGGCGCCCACTCAGGTCGTAGTCGGCCACGGGAACGGGAGCGGCGGCAGAAATGGCCTCAATGGCGTCGACCTGTTCTTCGACCACTTGAGAGAAACGGGCCAATGTAGCGTTCTGTCGATAGGCGGCTGCGGCACCAATGGGTACAAAGAGCTTGCAGCGGGCATAAAACTCATCGACATTCTCGGTGTTGGAATAAAACAGTTTTCCCACTGAAGGCGGCTCGGCCGTGGTGAAGTGTATCTCCGTGAGCAGCGTGTCGAGATTGAGCGCATAATCGCCTATACTGTCGAGCGTGGTGGGCAGACGCAGCGAGCGCAGGTTTCGGGCATCTTCAAGGCTCCAGGCGGCAATGGTCTTGACGCCCTCGGGTACGGTGTAGGCGATATCGGTCTTGCCTGAAGGATATTGCTGGAGAGTGGTCAAGTCGCTTGTGAAGAGCACACCGTCGCGAGTGGTATAATAGGCATTGCGCTCGTCCACATCAAAGGCTTCAAGGGCATGCAAACACGACTGGCCGTCGCCGATGAAGCTGACGGTGGAGGGGATGCGGAGCTGCTTCAGATGGTCGCAATGACTGAACGCGCCCTCACCGATGCTGTCCAAACCCTCAGAGAGGAAGACACGCTCCAAAAGACGAGTACCGCCGCGACTAGGATAGGCGTAAAAGCTATACGCCCGAAGGGCCTTGACCGTAGATGGCAAACGCACTTCGGTTGTGCCATAGGATATATTGCTGAAATATTGGGTGACGCCTTCGGGCACTGTGACACTGAGGGCGGGGGACGAGCAACTTATCGCGGTGACAGCCGTGCCATCGATTTGGTCGGGAAAGACCACATCTGAGATGAATGAGAGGCCACTGCCAAGAGAGAGGCTGGTGATGGCCAGCGTGCTGTCGGTCTGGGCCTCAGTGGCATAAGTGTACATCTTCCGAACGCTGCTCAAGCCCATGGAATAGCGCCAATCGCTCTCCATGTATGTATAGACAGACTTAGAGGGGACATAGAGCGCCGTACCGCCTTTGTTGCGGTGGGGATTGACAATGGCGGGCGGTATGACAGCTCCGCAGACAATATTCATAGAGCTATGAGATGACAAGAAAGTGGCATCGACTTGTTTTAACGTGGAAGGGAAACAGATTGTTTGGGCTCTCGTAAGCGTGTCGGCCCAAGTGAATTTTTCGCCAATGGCTGTAACGGTGTGGCACGTGCCGTCGGCATCATAGACATAGGGCGGCACCACGATAGTGAACCGCAGTTCGACTGGTGCCCACGGTTCGTCATCGGCACTCACGTATTCGTAGTTGGTGATCGTGACGACCTCACCGGCCTCTGCCGTTCCGTCGGCTTTGAGGGTGAAGCGAATACCATCCTGAATGATTTCTGTCTGTGCCGACGCAACGAGGCCAAGACTAAGACCAATGAGCAACGTGCACCACTTCTTAAAAAGGTAAAGATTTTTCATAAGTAAACAGTGATTAGATGAAATATCGAACAAGGCCGATTGAGGCTAAGCCTTGCATAAATTCTTCTTTA
>JBJFGJ010000003.1:0-26637 GCA_051892575.1 Alloprevotella sp.
CGTACAAGAGAAGGTGTTTGTGGGCGAAACAGAACGCTCGAAAAAAGAAAAACGCAAGGCCGAAATCATCCATATCGCGGTGTTCAAGCGCAACGACAAGCGCACCATATATAATGTGGTGTATCGCGACGGCAAAAACGGACCGAGTTATATCAAGCGCTTCAACGTCACCTCCGTGACGCACGACCGCGAATATGATCTCACCACCGGCGAACCGGGCAGCCGCGTGTCTTACTTCACCGCCAACCCCAACGGCGAGGCCGAAGTGATCAAGGTGACGCTCAAGCCCAACCCCAAACTGCGCCGCATATTCTTCGACAAAGACTTCGGCGAGATACTCGTCAAAGGCCGACAGAGCCGCGGCAACCTGCTGACGCGCCTCGATGTCTACCGCGTGACGCTGAAGTCGCACGGCGGTTCGACACTTGGCGGCCGCAAGGTGTGGTTTGACCACGACGTGCAACGCCTCAACTACGACGGCCGCGGCCAACTGCTGGGCGAGTTCCACTCTGACGACAGCATCCTCGTGGTGCTCAACAACGGCGACTTCTACACGACCAACTTCGACCTCAACAACCACTATGAGTCGACGGGCATTCTGCGCGTGGAGAAATACGACGAGAGCAAAGTGTGGACGGCCGTGCTCTTCGACGCCGACCAGCAGGGCTTTGCCTATATCAAACGCTTTATGTTTGAACGCACCAGCCAGACGCGCCATCTTAACTTCTTGGGCGACAATGCCGACTCGCAACTCTTGCTGCTCACCGATACGCCCTATGCCCGCATCAAGGTGAACTATGGCGGCGCCGACGCCGTGAGAGAACCGTTTGAGGTGGACGCTGAAAGCTTCATCGCCGTCAAAGGCTTCAAGGCCAAAGGCAAACGACTCACCACCTGCAACGTGGCCGGTGTGGAAGAACTCGAGCCACTGCGCCAACCGGAAGAGGCCGAAGGCGAGACTGAGCCCACAGACGAAGACATCGCCACCGACGACACCACACTCCCCGACAGCGACACGCAGGAGCCTTCACGACAAGACATTCTCGACGAAATCACCGGCCAGGGACGCCTCTTTGACGACTAATCCCGCCACCAACCCTCACCACTATGAAATGTAAAGTCTGCGGAACGGAATATCCGGACAAAAAAAGCCAATGCCCGCGCTGCGGTTGCCGCCAAGGCGAAACCGTCCCGGCCAATCTGAAATGTAAGCGCTGCGGCACCACTTTCAGTTCGCGACACAAAACCTGCCCGGCCTGCGGCATCGTGGTCTCACCCACCACGGCCGAAGTGGCTTTCCTGCCGCCCTCAAACGCCAAAGCGCAGATGAAACGGCGCCTCATTTGGGGTGCGCTCTGGCTGGGCCTTGTGCTGGTGTGTCTGGGCGAAACTTTTCTGGTGAAAGCCATCTATGCCCGCTCGGCACAGGATAAGGCCGAAGAGCTCTGGGAGGCTAACGACCGCATCGAAGACAACCGCCGCGAGCCCGACCCGATTTACAAACAGCCCGTGGTGGCCGACACACCCGACAGCCTCATCAACGATCTCATTATGCACGACGCCGAAGCAGACTCAGTGAACTCAGACCACACCGAATGGGGCGACACGACTATGATTGTTGAAGAGGAATTATAACAAACCACGCTTTTACAGACTATGAATACTGCCGACAACAGCAATCGCCGCAAACTCCTTATCACGCTTTATGCCGTCACGGCCGTGGTGCTTTTGACGCTGACCTTCTTCGTGGCCCGCTGTGAGGGGATCAAAGAGGGACAACGGGAGGCACGACGCCAGATTGAAGCCAAAGGCAACTATACCGACGGCCCGCAAAGCCTGATCTCTGACACCAAGACGAAATGACATTAACGCCGCTCGGCGTCAGGCCCAACCTTATGGCCGCCGAGCCTCTTCTTATCATATCTTTACCACATCATTATGGCAAACGACACAACCAAACGCCTCAGCATTGAGGAATATCTCGACCAGGACGAGCGCAAAGACCTGTTGCGCCTGCTCACGGCCGGCTCGGTGGACGACGGCAAGAGCACACTCATAGGCCGCCTGCTCTTCGACTCAAAAAAACTCTACGAGGACCAACTGGCGGCCCTCGAGCGCGACTCAAAGCGCGTGGGCAATGCCGGCGAACACATTGACTATGCCCTGCTCTGCGACGGACTGAAGGCTGAGCGCGAACAAGGCATCACCATCGACGTGGCCTACCGCTACTTCTCGACCAACAAGCGCAAATTTATCATCGCCGACACACCGGGACACGAACAATATACCCGCAACATGATTACGGGCGGCTCGACGGCCAATCTGGCTATTATCCTCGTCGATGCCCGCACGGGGGTCATCACCCAGACACGCCGCCACACCTTCCTGGCGTCGTTGCTCGGCATTCGCCACCTTGTGCTGGCGGTGAACAAGATGGACCTCGTGGACTATGACGAGGCGGTCTATGCCAAGATTGTCGGCGACTTCAAAGCCTTTATCCAAGCCTTCGACATTCCCGACGTACAGTGCATCCCGCTCTCGGCACTTGAGGGCGACAACGTGGTGGACCGCTCAGAGCGCACGCCATGGTACACGGGGCCGAGCCTGTTGGAGTTTCTCGAAACCGTGGAAATAGGCAACGATCACAACCTGCGCGACTTCCGCTTTCCCGTCCAGTATGTGTTGCGCCCCAATCTGGACTTCCGCGGCTTTTGCGGCAAAGTGGCTTCGGGCATCATCCGTCAGGGCGACCGCGTCATGGCGCTGCCCAGCGGTAAAACAAGTAGGGTGAAGCGCATCGTCACTTATGACGGCGACCTCGACTATGCTTTTCCGCCCCAATGCATCACGCTGCAACTGGAAGACGAGATTGACATCTCGCGCGGCGATATGATTGTGAAATGTCCCGAGAACTACGACGGCGACTTCACCACCTTGCTGCAACACCCCGAAAAGGCCGAGCCGCAACTGCCCAAAATTGGCCGGCACATTGAGGCGGCATTGGTGTGGATGGACGAAGAGCCGATGGACCGCAACAAGTCTTTTTATCTGAAACAGACCACCAACACGTCGCGCTGCCGCGTGGACCACATCAAATATCGCATCGACGTGAACACGCTCAAGCACAGTGAGGTGGAGCGTATGGAGCTGAACGAGATTGCGCGCGTGGTGATTGTCACGGCCAAAGAACTGCTCTACGATGCCTATAAAGACAACAAACCTACGGGTTCGTTCATTCTCATCGACCCCATCACCAACAACACCTCGGCGATGGGTATGATTATCGGCGGCGCCGAGACGGCGGATCTCTCCGGTGCCGAAGCCCTGCCCACTCTCGACCTTCCTGCCTTGGGCATTGCGTCCGAGCACTACGACGCCATAGATCGTGCCGTGGCCTCACTCGCCAAGCAAGGCATTGACGTCAGAGTGAAGAAATAAAACAGCCGCCACACCTGGTCTGCGCCGCGTTGCGTGGCCATATCACAAACGAACACCGCCCCTTGAGCCGATGGCTCTTGGGGCGGTTCTCTAATAAATAATCAATATGAGGAAAGCTTACTCTGTCTCTTCAGTAGCAGTCCAGTCCTCACTGCTCCAGCCTTGACGGTTGGAGAGATGTTGATTGCCTTCATCTTCTGAGAGTGTGAGCGAAGTGGCAATCATGCCTTCAACGGCCACATTGAGCTCAAGGCTCACGGGCACTTGATATGTTTTCTTGTTCATAAGAGTCGCTTGTTTGGGTGTGTGGATGTTTATTTAATCACTTTCTTACCGTCTACGATGTAGAAGCCCTTCTGAGCGGCTTTCACCTGACGGCCGCTAAGGTCGTAGATGGTGGCGTTTGTGCCGTCGGCGTTGATGACCTCAAGACCGGTGGTATTGCCGAAGTCGAGGACCAAGCCACGTGAGGTGCCGTCTGAAGCACCAGCTACGTAAGCCTTGAAGCCACCCAGCACGGTACCGCTGTAGCGATAGAAGCCCACGACGCTTGCGAGGTTCTGGAGAGTGTAGCAGGAGCTGGCCGTTACGGTCTCTGCTGCGAGGGTGCCGACGAGGTCGTTACCGGTGACGGTAGCCTCGGTGGTGGTGATTTCCATATCATAGGTGCCTTCAGCGGCAGCGATGATGACGGGTTCGTTGGCGGGGATCACGCCGGTGATTTCGGTGAGCACGAGTTTGCCGGTCTCTTTAGCGGCCTTGTAGGCTTTGACATTGCTGTTGATGCTTACGGCCACGGGAGCGCAGAAAGTGGCATAGCCGGCAGCGGTCACGGTGACGGGCAGAGCGTTGACTTCTTCAAGGTCGAAGTCGTAGCCGGCGCCATAGGCGGTGGAGCCGCCACAGTCGGCATAATAATAGGTGGTGCCGCTTTCGGTGCCGGATTGGGCATAGAGGTGGCGTTCGCCATTGAGTGTCACGGTGTAGACGCTATTGACGCCGGTGTCTTTGCCGAAGGCCACAGAAGTAGACTCGCCCACGGCGTTGTATGAAGCGAAGTTGCTGACGAGAGTGATGTAGTAGCCGGTGCTGTAGTTGAGGAGCTTGTTGTCGGCGAAGTAGAAGATGCTCTTGGCGTTGTTGTCGCCGTCTTTGTCGGCCGTGAAGGTGGCACGAGAGGCTTTGCCGCTGGGCGTGAAGGTGTCGGCAGAGAGGTAGTAGCCGGCAGCTTTCGTGCTGTTGGAAGCAGCCTTGATGCGGAGGAACGAGCCGGCGGCTGGCTTGTTGATGTCGAGGCTGCTCTGTACGGCCTGGAGTTGTTCAATGGCGGCAAGCACCTCAGGCACTGTGGCCGAGGCGTTGGCAATCACAGCGTTGGCGGTGGCCAATTCGTCAGACAGTGTGTAAGTGCCGGTGTTGTATTGGGCAAGGCCCGTACCGATGAGCGACGAATAAGGTGTGAGGGCATCGATCACGGCCTGGAGGTCGGCTTTGACGTCGGCCACGGTGAGCGGCTCTACCACGATGAACGAGGGAATGTTGTTTTTGTTGCGGCTCGTCAGCCCAATCTTAATCTGCTGCAGGGCAGAGGGGAAGTTGACCATCAGGTAGTGGTCTTCGGCCGGCGCGTTGTTGTAGGCCGTATGGAGATAGGTCTCGAGATCGTTGTCGCAGATGCCGGCAATGGGACCCTCGGAAGCCTCTTGGGCGTTGGTCGAGAAGTTGTCTACGGTGAGCGCAATCTCGCTGTTGCTGCTGTCGTAGAGGTCGAACTCGGCGAGAGTGAAGAATACGTGGCCGTTGGCAGAAGCCATCGTGTTGGTGCGCTTGACGGTCAGACGCATAGCATTGACCGCACTGCCGAAGTCTATCAAATCAGAAGTCCAAGTGATTTGATCGGTTGAGGGTTGAGCATTAGGCAAACCATGCAGCGTGGTCAAGAGTTTGTTGGTCACGGCAGCATTATAATCGTCGACAGCTGCTTTGGCATCATCTTCAACCTCGCTTGTCGCGAAGGTGCTAAAGGCAGACTGAAGTGCCGTGTTAGCCTCTGTGGCCGTGGGGTTGGCTGCAGCTGCAAACTCGGGGATGAAAAGATAGTTTTTGCCGTAAGTTGTGGCGAAGTCGCCAAAATCAGGAGTGGCGTCGCTACTGGTCTGCACCATAAAGCTGATAGGGGCATTGTTCCTGTTACGCGTCACCCAGCCTATCTTGAACGAAGTGAGATCGGTCTCGGTGTCAGGAACGGCAATTTGCAGATAGTGATAGGCACCAACGGCAGTAGACCACGCTGAGTGCCAATAGTTGCCCGATTCGGTGTTGCCGTCGCAGATGTTGCTCATAGGGCCTTCGCCATCGGTCTGTGTGGCATTGGTCGAGAAGTTTGACTCAACCAAATCAATTTCTGTGCCTTCGGCATTGTAGAGATAAAACTCAGAGAGACAAACGAACTTGTAGCTGTCGGCCCAGGTGTTGTGACCATAGGTGTCGTAGAACGTGATGCGGATGTGCTTGACAGCCGATGAAGCGGTAATCGTCTCTGACGTAAACGAATACTGACTACCTGACCACGTGCCAGGCAGACCATTGGCTGTGGTCAGCAGCGTGTTGTCGGCACTAAGCGAACCTGCACCTACAACAGAGAACAGGAGTGCCAGAAGGAAAGTAATTTTTTTCATGTAATGGATAGTGTTAATAATATTAAGAGTAAGTGATTGTGCAAGCCAAGAACTCCCATACCTATCAGTATTAGAGCAAAGAAGGTGAAAAAGGATAAAACTCAGCAAAAAATCGCACAAATGTACGGGGAAGGGTAAAAACGGCCAAACGGGGGGGTAAAAAGATGTTAACGAAGTTAACTTTTCAACTAAATGGGTCGTAAAGACGGCAAAAGGGAAGAAAAAGGAGGTAAAACGACGCTCAGCCGGCACCACATTGTCATTTTCGGCGTCGGCAAAAACGGGTATATTTGAAGCAGAAAATAGAGAGAGGGCTTCAAACGGGCTCTCTCTTTTGGCTTTCAGGTGTTTAAGGGGATAAGGACAGGCACAACGGGGATAAGGACAGGATTTCCTGCCATAATGCTACGAAAACCGAAGCCCGGGCTTGGCATAAAATCGGATAATCGGCCGTGACCTTATGACCAATATGGAACCTTGAAGAAGAGACTTGGGACGCAAAAAAAGATTTCCCGTGAAAAATCAAAACAGACTGTCACACTCGACCGCCGGTTTTGAGCAAGACCTCACGCCTCGACCTTGAAATAATTGAGTAACCAGATGACGGCGGCGTAGATGAGCAGGTCGGTGAGTATCATCCACTCGCCGCGCAGACACATCTCGCTGATGAAGAAATTGAGTACGATGAACATCACCTGCATACCCACCACGGCCACCAAAGCCCAGCGCATAGACAGTCCGGCGGCAAGAAACTTGTGGTGGATGTGGGTCTTGTCGGCATGAAACATCGACACGCCGCGGCACAGACGAGACACGGCCACTCGGGCAGCATCAAACGTGGGGAGCAACAGCAGCGAATAGGAGATGAGCAGGGCGTTGGGGCGGTAGGGCACCACGTCGTGCATGTTCATGGCATACTTGATGCCGAGGAAGGCCAAGGCGTAGCCCAGTATGAGGCTGCCGGTGTCGCCCATAAAAGTTTTGGTGTTGCGCTCGACACGGCCAAAAAGGTTGTAGTAGAGGAAGGCCAGGACGGTACCCATGAGCGAAGCGGCCATAAGGGCATAGCTGAACACGCCGATGCGGAAGAACAGCCAGGCAAAACCACCCAGGGCTATGAACACAATGGAGCCGGCAAGTCCGTCGATGCCGTCGATGAGGTTTATGGCGTTGATGACGACGACCGAGATGAGCACCGTGAGCAAATAACCCAGCCAAAGCGGCAACTCATAGACACCAAAAAGGCCATAGAGATTGTTGATGCAGACGCCGCAAAGAGGGAAAAAGAGCGAAGTGACGATTTGCACCAGAAACTTCACCTTGGCCGAGAGCCCGAGCATGTCGTCAAACAGTCCTATTATATATATAAGGAAGAGGCCGGCAGAGATGAAGAAGGTGGGGAGGCCAAATTGTGGCAACTGTTCGCCCACGGCCAGCATAAGCAAAAACGATACCACCACGCCGACAATCATAGCCGGAGCAAAAAACACACCGCCCATGCGGGGAATCTTGTTGTGATGGAGCTTGCGCTCGTTGGGGATGTCGTAAATGCCGCGTTGCTGACAGAGGCGCAACAAGACGGGCATGCCGACAAAGGTGAGCAAGAGGCTCACGGCGAAACCACAAATGAGAAATATGGTGAGAGAGATGGACATGGCGTGTGTTTTTCATTCGGCCGGCAAACGGCGGCCGGCTGTTTTAAGGCAGTGGGTTAGTCTTCAAAAGAGACAGGAGCCGAGTCGGCCTCGTCGGCACGGCGTGCGGCAGGCTTGTGTATCAAGATGGGGTTTTCAGCCTTACGGGCTTTCCACAAGAACGACAAGACAAAGCCCATAAACATCCAGAAGAGCAGGATGAAACTGCGGCGAGGGGCATCGTGTTTGACGGGCACATAAGGTTTCTGCAAGACAGTGTAGACGGGCGTGCGCTCCAAGACTTTGGCCTTGGCCATCTCCACCTGCGTGGCATATTGCGAGCGGATGTTGAAGGCCAGTTGCATCTCGTTCTCAAGATTGTCGCTCTCAACGCGATAAGACTCGAGGCTGATGTCTTGGTGGGTGTCGGCATAGGCGGCATAGCGGCGTGCCGTCTCTTGGTAGGCGGCGTCGGCGTCGGCATAGCACTTCTGGAAATGTTGCAGGTCGGTGCGGGCCTTACTGGTGCGGTAGTCGGTGATGAAATCTTGCAGACGCTCACTCACCGAGTCCACGAGAATGGCTGCGACGAGGGGGTCCTGGTCGATGGCGGTGATGGTGATGACGCCCGTCTTTTTGTCTACGCTGCAACCAATGGCACCGTCGATGCCTTGAAGCAGGAGATAGTCGGCCATGGAGAGGCGGATGGTTTTGTCGCTCTGACCGGCCGGAGCGGCAACCGTGCCGTTGTCTTTGGGCGGGAAGAGCTTCATGCGCAGAGCATCCCACCACGTGGCCTTGGTGTGGCGTGTAAGGTAGGTTTTATAGTCGGTCTTGACTTGGCCGTCTTTGGTCTGCACCCGGATTTGGCAAAGCCCCAGGAGGAAATCGGGCGACGACTTGACGTCGGGGTAGAGTTCGGGATTGATGGCGTCTTCGCTGAGCTGGTTGCCCAGGTTCATACCCAGCATCGACGAGATGCTGCCGAGGCTTCCCGAGAGCGAGGGACCGGAGTTTTCTGGCGCGAGCCTGATTTCGGCCTTATAGGTACGGGGTATGCTGAAGCCAATGACAAGGCCAATGGCTATGAAGACCAACTGAGAGATGAGGAAAAAGCGCTTGTGGTGTTTCACCACACCCCAAGCGGCACTCAGACTGATGCGTGGTAAGGCTTGCATAGAAGGGATTGATGAAGAATGGGAGGCCGCAGGGACCTCACGAGGGTCAGGATTGGTGTGATTTGGGTTTGCGTTGCGTGCGCAGGCCGAGACGCGATGTGACCACCTCGGCAGCTTTGTAGACATAGCGCAGGGACAGGAGCAGCGACGACGACCACACGCCGTTGGCCTTGAGCGCCCGGCGATGGTCTTTCATGATTTGAAAATGGCTTTTGAGACCGGCGTTTGAGATGCCGCCGGTGCGCATGGTGACAAAGTCGAGCGGCACGTAGCGCGTGCGGATGCGTTGCACATAGATGAGACGGAGCATCTGTTCGAAATCAGCGGCCACCTTATAGGCTGTGTCGAAGAGACCGAACTCTTTGAGCACTGCTGCCCGACAATAAAACGACGGATGGGCCGGCATAAAGCCCAGCCTCATTCGGCCACGAGAAAAATGACGTGAAGAATAATAGCGTACACAGCGGTCGAGACGAGTGGGTTTGACGTAGTGCACATCGCCATAGACGGCATCTACATCATCGGCTGCAATGGCCTCGGCCACCGTTTCGAGTACATAGGGGGAAGAAAAAAAGTCGTCGGAATTGAGCATACCAATGAAATCGCCGGTGGCTCGATTGATGCCCTTGTTCATGGCATCATAAAGCCCCTTGTCGGGTTCGCTCACCAAGACGAGCCGGTCGCCGAAACGGTCGCGATAGCTTTCGACGAGAGCCTGTGTCCCGTCGGTAGAGTTGCCGTCTATGACAATGTATTCATAGTCTTGGCAGGTCTGGCCGAGGACACTCTCTATGGTATCTTTGAGCGTTTTGACGCTATTGTAGGTCGCTGTTACAATGCTGATTTTCATAGGCAGAAGGCAGGCATCAAGGCGGAGGTTGCCTGGAGAGGAGCGTTCTCTGGACCGAAAGAGGGCGACGCAACGGGTGTCTTGATCCTCACAGAGGAACAGACGCTATGAACTCTCTGAGATATAAACGCAAAATCTGTGCTTTTATTGTTTGCGCCGCCGAGCTTGGTCCAAAAAACACACAAATTTAGCACTTTATTTCTGATAAAGCCCATATACAGGCGGTTTACCGCTCACGACAACAACGACAAGGCAAACCGGCCGGAGGCTCACAAAACATAAAAAGAGGATGCACCTTGTGGGTGCATCCTCAAATATCTTGCTGAAACAGACTACGTTGACAAGCGCAACTAAGCGTGGATAGCACTCTCAGCCCTCCTATCATTCCTTGCTGCTATGCTATGCCCTGCCGATGCTCCTCGAGGAAGCGGTCGATGATGTCTATGCCCTTTTGTGTACAAATGCCGCGCACCACGACGAGGGTGCTGTTGATGAAAAGACAGTCTATGCGATTGTTGGCAAAATGCTCTGAAGTCATCACCCAGGTTATAAGATTGTCTATCATAACATAGACCAAGTCAAAGTCTACCCCTTCGCGGAATACGCCCTGCTTGACGCCGTCGGCCATAAAGGCAATGGCCCGCTGGCGGTCTTGCTCAAAAGTGGTGCGGCGGAAGACATAGATGGAGTCATACTTGCTCACACCTTCAAAATGAGAGGGCCGCAACGCACCGACCGTACGCATACGATAGGCAAAGATTTCGAGCAATGCCTCCAAGACATTTCCGGCGTTGGCCGCCATACGCTCCATCATAGCTTGGTCTTGCTTGTGCTGCTTCTCATAGCAGGCCAGAAGCAACGCCTCCTTATCCTTGAAAAGCTGATAGATGGTGCGTTTCGACATCTTGAGCACACGGGCCACGTGGTCCATCGTCACTGCCTTAACGCCCTTTTCCAAAAAGGCTTTCGAGGCGGCAACGATTACACGCTCACGCATTTGCTCACGATTTTCTCTCTGTTGTTCCATTATAATTATAGGTGCGATAATCAATCTTTCTGCAAAGATAGTCAATAAAACTATTACAAGCCCTAAAGTTTTCCTTTCAAATTGACCAATGTTAAGGAAAAACGGAAAAATTACAGGGTTTGAAAGCACTTAATGGCTCAAAAGGGCACACAAACGCCGTCGCGGCGCTGCTTGGAATGGCTTTCTTCGCCCAGCTCAATCACCTCGAGGTCTCTGAAAGCCTTGCCGTCTACGACGAAACGCACGAGCGTACGGCTTTGGTGCCATCCCTGCAGGCCTGCGGCGCCGGGATTGATGTGCAGACAGCCTAAGGTGCGGTCGTAGAGCACTTTGAGGATGTGTGAATGGCCGGAAATGAAGAGCTGAGGCGGATTGACAAAGAGTTTGCCTGCAATGCTGCGGTCGTAGTGACCGGGATAGCCGCCAATGTGTTTAATGAGCACATCGGCTTCTTCACACCTGAAACGCAGTATCTGAGGATAGAGCCGGCGCAAATCGCCTCCGTCGCAGTTGCCGCATACGGCCCGGAATGGCTTCAAGTCGGCCAAGCGCTCGGCCAACTCAAGCGTACCGATGTCGCCGGCATGCCATATTTCGTCACACGAGGCAAAATATTTTTCATACCGGTCGTCCCAATAGCCGTGGGTATCTGAGAGCAATCCAATGCGCTTCATATCCAAACTGAGATTAGGGTAGAAGGGCCAGACGGCGCTCCACAAAATCCTTGATATAATCGGCCGTGCCCTCAATGCCGAGCACCGACGAGTTGATGCAAAGGTGATAGGTCGAAGCCTCTCCCCAGCGGCCGGCACTGTAGAAGTTGTAGAAAGCCGCACGCTTGTCGTCGCCCTTGGCGCAGAGACGGGCTGCCGTGCGCTCGTCTATCTGGCGGTCGTGACATAGCCGCGCCACACGGTCTGGCATATCGGCCGACACGAACACATTGACACAGCGGGGAAAGTCGCGAAGTACGTAATCGGCACAGCGACCTATGAAGATGCAGGAATGGTCGGAGGCTGCCTTACGAATAGCCTCACTCTGCAGATGAAATAGATTTTCCTCGCTCAAGCCGCCACTATAAATGGACTCGTTGCCGCCCATGAGGGGCACGGAGGTGGTGAAAAGTGAGCGGAAGAAGCCCTTGCGCTCGTCGTTGCGTGCAAAGAGTTCTTCGCTAAAGCCACTCTCTTTTGCTGCAAGGGTCAGGATTTCCTTGTCGTAATAGGCGATATCAAAAGCCTCGGCCAAGAGGTGACCAATGGCACGACCGCCGCTACCGAGCTGGCGCCCTATGTTGATGACAAACTTTTCCATACACAGAGAATTGATATATGAGGATTAGGAGGCTTGTAGGGAAGACTGGCGCTTGAACTTGCGCACATTGTAGACTAACATCGCGCCCGATACGCAGCAGGCCAAAACATCGGCAAAAGGCATGGCACACCACACCCCCGTGACTTTATCGCCGAAGATATGGGGTAAAATGAGCAGGGCGGGCAAAAGGAAGATGAGCTGGCGGGTGAGTGAGAGAAAAATGCTCTTGCCGGGCATCCCGATGCTCTGGAAAAAGGCGGTCGATACGATCTGCATACCCACAATAGGGAAAAACAAAACGATAAACCGCAGACCACGCGCCGCCTCGTCGATAAGTTCGGGAGCGTCTTTGGCAAAGAGTGCCACACAAGGCTTGGAGAAAAACATACCTACGAGGAAACCAAGCGTGGTAATGCACGTCGCAGCAATAATAGCCAAACGCAATACGCGCAAGAGGCGGTCGATTTTACCGGCGCCGTAGTTGAAGCCGGCAATGGGTTGCATACCTTGGTTGAGGCCAATGACCACCATCACGACAAAGAGTAGCAGGCGGTTGCAGATGCCGAAAGCTCCGACGGCCAGGTCGCCGCCATACTCGGCCATACTTCGGGTGACGACGATGGCCACGAGACAGGCGCAGAGATTGATGAGGAAAGGTGGCAGGCCAATGAGCAAAGACTCGCCCATAATGCGGCGCTCGAGATGCATGATGTCACGGCTCAGGTGCACTAACTCCGTCTTTTGGGAGAAGAGCTTGAACTGCCACATCAGCATACAAACCTGTGAGATGATGGTGGCCGTGGCGGCTCCGCGGATGCCCCACCCCAGCACAAAGATGAACAGCGGGGCGAAAATGCAGTTGAGTCCGACGGTGCCGAAGGTGGCATACATGGCATACATCGGTCGGTTGGTGGAGCGCAAGAGCGCATTGAGTCCAAGATAGAGATGCGTCACGACATTACCGGCCAGAATGATGGTCATAAAGTCGCGGGCATAGGGCAACGTGGCGTCGCTGGCGCCAAAGAAGCGCAAGATGGGTGAGATAAACACCAGCAGAACGCCCCCTAAGACAAGCCCCATGATGACGTTCATTATCAAGACATTGCCTAAAATCTTTCGTGCCGTGTCATAGTCTTTCTGTCCCAGGCGAACGGACATGAGCGTCGAGGCGCCCACACCAACCATAGCCCCAAAGGCAGCGGTGAGCGACATCACAGGCCCGGTCAGGGCAAGACCCATGATGGCTTCTTGTCCGACACCTTGACCGATGAATATGCCGTCTATGATGTTGTAGAGCGAGGAGGCCGTCATCGCCACAATGGCGGGCACGGCATACTGCAAGAGCAGGCGGCCTACGGGTTTCTCTCCCAGTTCGTTGAATTTCTCTGTCTGAAGCATCTTGAACTTATCAAAATATCGTGACGCCTTATGGTGGCGCTTGCCGGCCGGGACTAATGTGCCGGCGCAACGGGTGGCATTGGCCTGAGCCGTTTTAGAAACAACTGCTGCCGTCGAAACAATGCGTGCAGAGCTTGCACTTGGGCAGGCCGATGGCTTTGACGAGGGTCTCGAGCTTGTTGAATTTGAGCGTGGTCAGACCGAGGCGTTCGCGGATGATATCCACCATCTTATTGTAGCAAGGCGAGTCGGTCTTGGCATATTCGGCCAGATTTTTGTCGGCATCGCCTTCAAGTTCCTTGATGATGCGACGGGTGATGAGCTCCATGTCGCTTTTTGAGGAAGTGAAGCCGATGAAGGGGCAACCATAGATGAGCGGCGGACAAGCAATGCGCATATGCACCTCTTTGACGCCGTCTTCGAAGAGCACCTTGACGTTGTCGCGAAGCTGCGTGCCGCGCACGATGGAGTCGTCGCAGAAGAGCACGCGCTTGCCTTCGAGCATGGCGCGATTGGGAATAAGTTTCATCTTGGCCACAAGCGAGCGCATCTCTTGGTTGGAGGGCGTGAAACTGCGCGGCCAGGTGGGCGTGTATTTGGAGATGGCACGCTGATAAGGCTTGCCGAGGCCGGCGGCATAGCCCAACGCCATACCGACACCCGAGTCGGGAATACCGCAAACGCAGTCTGCCTCGGTCTGGTCTTCTTCGCCCATGATGCGGCCGTTTTCATAGCGCACCTGCTCTACGTTCCGGCCTTCGTATGACGAAGTGGGGAAGCCGTAGTATACCCAAAGGAAGGAGCAGATTTGCATCGGTTCGTCGGCCGGGCGCATCACTTCAACGCCTTCGGGGCGCAGACGGACGATTTCGCCGGGACCGAGATAGCGGTCTATGGCATAGCCGAGGTTGGCAAAGGCTGTCGACTCCGACGTGGCTGCAAAAGCGCCGTCTTTGCGCCCCACAACGATGGGTGTGCGGCCCCACTTGTCGCGAGCGGCGATGATGCCGTCTTCGGTGAGCAGGAGCATGGAGCAGGAGCCTTTGATGTGGCGGAAGACGTTTTCGATGCCTTCGACAAATGTATTGCCTTGGATGAGCAACAGGGCGACGAGCTCGGTCTGGTTGGTCTTGCCTGAAGAGAGTTCGGCGAAGTGCATCTTTTCATTAAGCAACTGTTGCTCAATCTCTTCGATGTTGACAATCTTGGCCACCGTGACGATGGCAAAGCGGCCGAGGTGTGAGTTGATGACCAACGGCTGGGCATCGGTGTCGCTGATGATGCCCACTCCGGCGGTGCAGCCTTCAAAGCGTCCGAGGACTGGCTCAAACTTGGAGCGGAAGTAGGAACTCTCGAGATTGTGAATGGAGCGGACAAAGGCCTTGTCTTCTTGACGGTAAGCAGCCATACCGCCACGCCGTGTGCCGAGATGACTGTTGTAGTCGGTGCCGTAAAACAGGTCGGCCACGCAACTGTCGCGACCTATGGTGCCGAAGAAACCTCCCATAAGAATGATTGATTTTTATGATTGTGTGGAGAGCCGTGAAGGTGAATGTCTTCGAGTCAAAAGCCTTTGGCCACGCCGTGATCCGTTGACTCGTTGCCCTTTTGGCCCAATAAGAAACGTAGGAAAACAAAAGCCGCTCCCGAAATAAGGGGAGCGGTTATTGTTGCTGACTTTCAGCAGGTTGTCATTATTCAGCGCGGAGCGTGAAGCGCTTGAAGGCGGTCACGGTGCACTCTTTGTCGGCCTGCTTGAGATAGGCGGCAACAGAGAGCTTGCTGTCTTGAATGAATTCCTGGTTTAAGAGGCAGGCCTCTTTATAGAACTTCTGCATACGGCCCTGGGCAATGCGCTCGATCATATTTTCGGGCTTGCCTTCCTGGCGTGCTTTGTCAGCTGCGATTTCGTATTCTTCCTGACGGATCTTTTCGGGAACGTCCTGCTCGCAGAGTGACACGGGGTTCATGGCGGCCACCTGCATGGCTACGGCGTGACCGTAGGCAGGGTCAACGCTCTTGTTGAGTGCAACCATAGTGCAGAGCATGTTTTTGCCCTGGTGGTTGTAGCAAGAGATATTGTCGCTCTCGATGGTGAGATAGCCGTCGAGTTCCATCTTTTCGCCGGTGATACCGCTGCGGTCTGTCACAGCGTCGGCCACGGTGCCGTTGCCCATCGGGAGGTTTTTCACCTCGTCGAGGGTTTTGCATTTGTTGGCCACGGCGGCGTCAAGAATGTCTTGTGCGAGTTTGACGAAGTCGGCGTTTTTGCCCACGAAGTCGGTTTCACATTTCAAGGCGATGATGGCACCGAAACCGTTTTCGGCCTTGCAGAGCACTGCACCTTCTGAAGCCTCGCGGTCAGAACGTTTGGCGGCTACGGCCTGTCCTTTCTTACGGATGATTTCGATGGCGGCTTCGATGTCGCCGTTAGCCTCGGCAAGGGCTTTTTTGCAGTCGCCGAGTCCTGCGCCGGTCATTGTGCGCAGTTTTTTGATATCTTCAAGTCCTACTCCCATGGTAGTGATTTGATTAACGGGTTAATAAAAGTGTTAGCAATTATTCGGCAGCGGGAGCCTCAGCGTTTTCAGCAGGAGCCTCGACGGGAGCTTCGGCAGGTGCTTCAGCTTCTTTCTCGGCGCGAGCCTTGGCGGTGCGCTTGCGGGGAGCCTTTTCGCCTTCGGCAGCTTCGGTGTCGGCCTTCTCAGCCTTGCGCTCTTCGAGACCTTCGGCGATGGCGCCGCAGCAAACGTCGAGGATGAGCTCGATGCTCTTGTTGGCGTCGTCGTTGGCGGGGATCACGTAGTCGATGGGTGCAGGGTTAGAGTTGGTGTCTACGATGCCGAACACGGGGATGCCCAAGCGGTTGGCCTCTTTGACGGCGATGTGCTCTTTGCACACGTCGATGACGAAGAGGGCGGCGGGGAGCTTGTTGAGGTCGGCAATGGAGCCGAGGTTCTTCTCAAGCTTGGCACGCTGACGAGAAATCTGGAGGATTTCGCGCTTAGAGAGGTTTGAGTAGGTGCCGTCGCTCATGAGCTTGTCGATGTTGGCCATCTTCTTCACAGCCTTGCGGATGGTGGGGAAGTTGGTGAGCATACCGCCCGGCCAGCGCTCGGCCACGTAGGGCATATTGACAGAAGCAGCCTTGGTGGCTACAGCTTCTTTGGCTTGTTTTTTAGTAGCTACAAAAAGGATCTTGCGACCTGACTTAGCCACCTGCTTGAGGGCTTCGGCGGCTTCGTCGAGTTTGGCCACGGTCTTGTGAAGATCGATGATATGGATGCCGTTGCGCTCCATAAAGATATAGGGAGCCATGGCGGGGTTCCATTTGCGTTTGAGGTGACCGAAGTGGCAGCCAGCCTCGAGGAGTGTCTCAAAGTTTGTTCTTGACATTGTGTGTGTTTGTTTGTTCGTTTACGTTCTTTTGAGTTGTGCCCCACGTGTGGGTGGGGTTGTTCAGTCCAACCAGCCGACGGGTAGTCCACCTTGTTTTGACGGTGGTGAAGTCGCGTCGGTTTAGATGCTAAACGTCATCCAGCAGCAATAAAAAAGCCGAATATTAACGTTTGCTGAACTGGAAGTGGCGGCGTGCTTTGGGCTGACCGGGCTTTTTACGTTCTACAGAACGAGAGTCGCGGGTGATGAAGCCTTCTGCGCGGAGTGCCTTTTTGTCGTCGGCATTGATCTTGACGAGTGCACGGGCAATGGCGAGGCGGAGCGCCTGGCTCTGGCCGGTGAAACCACCACCGTCGAGATTTACCTTGATATCATATTTCTCAGTGGCATCGAGCAGTGCGAGGGGCTGTTTAACCACGTACTGCAGAATGGGTGAGGGGAAATAGTCAGCGATGTCGCGCTTGTTAATCGTAATTTTGCCGGTACCTTCAGTAAGGAAGATGCGAGCCACGGAGCTTTTTCTACGGCCTAATGCGTTGATTGTTTCCATTTCTGCTTACTTATTTATACTGATTAATATCAATGGCCTTAGGGCTTTGGGCCTCGTGTTTGTGCTCTGCACCTTCGTAAACGTAGAGATTACCAAGGAGCTTGGCGCCCAGACGGTTTTTGGGGAGCATACCCTTTACGACACGACGAACGAGACGCTCGGCGCCGTCTTTCTTTGCCATGATGCTGGCGGGGGTGTGCTCGCGCTGGCCGCCGGGATAGCCGGTGTAGGTGTAATACACGCGGTCGTTCCACTTGTTGCCGGTCAGCTGAACCTTGTCGGCATTAATAATGATCACATTGTCACCGCAGTCTACGTGAGGGGTGAAATTGGGTTTGTACTTACCGCGGAGCAACTTGGCAACCTTTGTGCAAAGACGGCCAAGCACCTGATCGGTGGCATCAACAACAACCCACTCTTTGTTTACTGTGGCTTTGTTGGCTGAAATGGTCTTGTAGCTTAAAGTATCCACTCTTTTAGTTTTTAATTGATTTTGTAACTACTTTTCGGCCAGTTTCGTCGCTGTCGCCGCGTCCGGCCAATGAACCCGGCGCCTTGAAACTGACCTTTTTGCAGGTGGTTAGAGCCTGCTTGGATAAATAATCGGCGTGCAAAATTACCACTTTTTTATTGACCGACAAATATTTTCAGCTTTTTTCCGCTTCGAGCTTCCTTTAATATACACGTACGCGCACGCGCGAGGCGGATGGCTGCCCTCACATGGCTTGTTGACTGTTCAAAATCGGGGGATAAGGGAGACGCAAAGCTTCAAACTTTTTTCTGAAAAGCTTTGCAGAAGACGACAAAAGCGCCTCGAAAGCGGCCGATTAGAACAAATACTGACCGAAAACAGCCCAGACGACCGTTTCATTGGAAAAAGTTTTGCGGGAATAAGGAGAGATTTTTCTGTCATAGGGCCGCGGAAAACTGTCCTTATCGCCGTAAGGCGTTGAAATACAAAAAAGAGAGGCCAAGAGGCCTCCCCTTATTTCTATATCTCAAATTTACGGCTCTAAAGCCATTCGGCAAAAGACAAGACCGCCTGCCGGCACGACGGCGTCTCAGTGTGGGTATTCCAGATTGGCTTCGGTGGCCTTGAGCAGGGTTTCTTCGAGAAACTTCTTGCTTTCGAGGCGGGCCATGGGCAGGTCGTGGAGCAACCAGGTGCCGCAGTCTTTGGCACTGGCGCCGGGAATGTCGCCTTCAAACTCGGCGATGAACTTGAACGTGTCGCACATGAGCGGCAAGATGTCGCGCGGCGTGAGCTGTCCGCGTATGAGGAGGTAGTTGCCCGTGAGGCAGCCCATCGGTCCCCAATAGACGATGCGGTCGCGCCAGTCGGGACGGTTGCGCAGATAGGTGGCCGCCAGATGCTCAATGGTGTGAATGGCACCTTGGCCAAGCACAGGTTCGCGGTTGGGCAGTTTCATACGGATGTCGAAAGTGGTGACGATTTCGCCGCCCACTTGGTCTTGTCGCGACACGTAGATGCCGCGGTTCAGGCGCAGATGGTCGATGGTGAAGCTGGCTATTTTTTCCATAAAGTCTTATGTGATGACGTTTTTTATCGGGTGATGGCGGCAAGGAGAGCCTCGGTGACGGCAAACGAACGGTCGGCCATAGTTTCCCAAAAGTTCTGATATTGGTCGAAATGGCCTTCAGCACCCGGCGTGTCGCTGATGATGCGGAACGAAAGGAAGGGGGTGTGGTAGATATGGCACACCTGGGCCAGAGCGCCGCTCTCCATGTCTACGGCGAGGCCTTCGGGCCAGAGCGACTTGATGCGGTCGAGGGCCGTGCGGTCGGTGATGAACTGGTCGCCGCTGCAGATGAGTCCGCTGTGCAGGCGTGTGGGCGTCTGTAAGCCATCGGCCACCGTGAGCAGGGCGGCATCGGCCTCATAATAAAGCGGCAAGCCCTGCACCTGTCCGAGGGCCGACTCCGGACCACAATCTACGTCGTGATAGGCCACCTTGGCGCCAATCACGACATCCATCACGCCCACCGTGGGGTCTATGCCGCCGGCCACGCCGGTATTGATGACGGCATCGGGATGGCAGTGGCGGATGAGTTCGACGGCTTTGACGGCAGCGTTGACCTTACCTATGCCGCTCTCGGCCAAAACCAGGCGGCAACTGCCCAGGTGTCCCTCGACATATTCAAAGGTGTCTTCGCGACACACCCGCTTCTCGCTCAAGAGGCGCACCAGCTGCTCGTGCTCCTTGTGCATGGCGTTGATAATGACGTAGGTTTTCATATTTTCTTGAAAGTACGATGTGTTTCGTGAGATAAATCGTATGCAAAGATAGACCTTTGCGGGTGATTTGCAAAAAAACGTGTAACTTTGCATCGTTTTTTTAAAACTTTGTCTTTTTGTCGCCATAAAGACAAGTTCGCTTCACGCCACATCAATCAAAAACTAAAACATAGTTCAAATGAAAGCATTGAGTTTCAAACCCAGACTTTTTTCGGAGTTGAAGCATTACAACAAAGAGAAGTTCGCGGCCGACGCCATGTCGGGCCTCATCGTGGGCATCGTGGCCCTACCTTTGGCCATTGCCTTCGGTATTGCCTCGGGCGTGACACCCGAGCAGGGCATCCTGACGGCCATCATCGGCGGTTTCCTCGTATCGCTCTTGGGCGGTTCGCGGGTGCAGATTGGAGGTCCCACGGGCGCATTCATCGTCATCATTAGCGGCATCGTGACCAACCCGCAGCTGGGTATGTCGGGACTGATTGCCGCCACCATCATGGCCGGCATCTTCTTGATTTTGCTGGGCGTCTTTCGCCTCGGCACCATCATCAAATTCATTCCATACCCCATCGTAGTGGGCTTCACCAGCGGTATCGCCCTGACCATATTCACCACACAGATACAGCAGTTCTTCGGCCTGCACATCGACGGCGCCGTGCCGGGCGACTTCCTCTCCAAATGGGCCGTCTATTTTGAAAACTTCGGCACAACGCAGTGGCCCACGCTCGTGGTGGGTCTTGTGAGCCTGCTCATTATCATCTTCACGCCCAAAATCAACAAGAAAATCCCCGGCTCGCTCGTAGCCATCATTGTGGCCACTGTGGCGGTTTATTTCCTCAACCCCGTCTTGGCCGAACAGGGCCTGGGCACCATAGAGACCATCGCCGGCGACGGCACCACGCAGATCAACTCGTCCATACCCGTTCCCGAATTTCCCACACTGACTTGGGAGCAAATCAAAAACCTGCTGCCCACGGCTTTGGTCATCGCCGTGCTGGGCGCCATAGAGTCGCTGCTCTCGGCCACCGTGGCCGACGGTGTCTGCGGCGACCACCACAATTCCAACCAAGAGCTCATCGGTCAGGGCGTGGCCAACCTCTGCACGCCGCTCTTTGGCGGTATTCCCTGTACGGGTGCCATCGCCCGCACAATGACCAACATCAACAACGGCGGCCGTACGCCTGTGGCCGGCATCATTCACGCCGTGGTATTGCTGCTCATCTTCCTGCTGCTCATGCCGCTGGCCGGCTACATCCCTATGAGCTGTCTGGCTGCCGTCTTGATTATGGTGTCGTATAATATGAGCGGCTGGCGCACCTTCGTTCAGCTGATGAAAAATCCCAAGAGCGACATCGCCGTGCTGCTTATCACGTTTTTCCTCACCGTCATCTTCGACCTCACCGTGGCCATCGAGGTGGGCTTGCTCATAGCCTGTCTGCTCTTTATGCGCCGCATGGCCGAGACCACGCAAATCAAAGTCATTGCCGACGAGATTGACCCCAACGAGGAAACCGACGCCGAAGTGCACGAAGAGCACCTCATCATTCCCGAAGGCGTGGAAGTGTATGAAATCAACGGTCCCTATTTCTTCGGCATAGCCAACAAGTTTGAGGAACTTATGGCCAACCTTCACAACCACCCGAAGGTGCGCATCATCCGTATGCGCCGCGTACCGTTCATTGACTCCACGGGCATCCACAACCTCCAGAACCTCTGCGAGATGAGCCACCGCGAGGGCACGCATATTGTACTCTCCGGCGTCACGCCCAACGTCTTCGCCGTGCTTGAGCACAACGGTTTCGCCCGCCTGCTGGGCAAAGACCACATTTGTCCCAACATCAACGTGGCGCTTGACCGCGCCGCCGCCATCGTGAAGCGCAAAATCTAAGTCCTTTACCGGACATATCCACAAGCGCCACACATCGCCGATATGCTTTCGGCCCGATGTGTGGCGCTTTGGTGTGAATGTTGAACGGCTACTCTTCTAACGTTTTATATTGGTCAGGGGTTAGCCAAATATAGCCGGAAAGAATTCCCGCAAAGATAAAAACTCTGTCACCATTGACATATTTAACTTCATACTTTTTACCATCCTTCAACCTAACGACAAAATCACCGGCGTTTACTTTCACGCGCTTTTTCTCTTTCACCGTTGCTGTTGTGTCAATGCTGTCGTTTTTGGGGCTTACTTCATTGCCTTCCGTCACGGCATTTAGTTGGATGGCCATAATATCATTCATTATTTTCAACCGTAACGATATATTGCAAATCACTCGAAGCAAGCCCCACCATAAGAGTGAAGTAATCGCCACACCGATTGCAAGAGAAAAACCATAAGGATTGAAATCGCCACGTTCTGTGCCCATTGTCACAAACAACACAAAGGCAGCTATCACTCCAACCACGAGCAACAGATTGGCAATGCCTTTGGTCACTTCTTCGGCCGTCGTCGAAATGTACGGCACTTCTACATTCTTAGAATTCTTGTTTTCCATAACAAATTGATTAAAGCGTTTTATTGCAAAATTGCCAAGATGAAAGACTTCAGTTCACGCTTTAATCAAAAAGCGCAGACATTCGCCATACGCCTTCTTGGCTCACCACAAGCCACAACACAATATGGGAAGTCTGCGCCTAAGGGGCAGTTATCCCAATAGTGTTGGTCGGATAAGCTCGTTTGTCTTGCGAGGTGGTGATTCAGAAGGCGATTGAGCTAACGTAATAAATCTTGTCCGGCTGTCGGGCCAAACATACCGCAAAGTTAGTTTTTTTGTCGTAATCGTCAAACACGGCCCATCTCTTACGTTTCATAGGCAGCATATAGTAGACGAAAAAAACAACCGGGCAGAAACTCCGCCCCATAGAGGTGTGGTTTCTGCCCGATTAGGGGATGAATGTAAGACTGTATGAGTTAGTCGCGGCTGCCTCAGTTTTTCTCCACCGGCACTTGGATGATGGAGAGCCACTGTTCGGGGTCTTCCTGGTTCCAGATGCCGTCGACGTAGCTGCAACGCGGACGGCCGACAACCTTGTAGCCGTGGTCCTCGACATACTGGAAGAGGGCGGTGTATGACTCATAGAAACGGTCGTAAGGGCCGTAGTGTTTCATGCAAACGGCCATGGGCACGGCAGGCAGCGTCTTGAACTGAATGATTGAGGAGTCGGTGCCCGCCTGCTCCACCTGCTCGCAATATTCAATATCGACGTTGGTGGGCGAATAAGACTCGTTGTGCTCCACGGTGAAGCAGTAGCCCGGAGGAGGGCACTTGCAGCCCAGGCGTTGCATCTCGGGCCCGATGACATTACAACACAAATCGCCTAAAGCGTCGTAGGCGGGAATGACTTCACGATGGCTTGCCACGACAATCTCGGGCAAAGACTGAATTGAGAACTTGTCCATTGTTTTAATCTCTTCAATGGCGTTTCTCCAGTTGAGCAGGCGATGCCGGCGGTCGGTCAGCAGGCGCAGTTGGCGCTCCGTCTCTTGCAACTTAAGGGTAAGCTGGCTGACGCTGGGATGATGCGACTCGGCGTCGTACAAATCCTTGATTTCGTCAAGCGAGAAACCCAGTCGCTGCAGGGCACGAATGCTGTTCAACTTTTGCATCTGCCCCACCGAGTAATAGCGGTAGCCCGTCCACTCGTCTACCTCGTCGGGCAATAGCAGACCTTTCTGCTCGTAGTGGCGCAGGGTTTTGACCGTCACTTGCATCAGCTGTGAGAACGCTCCGATTTTTAATTTGGTGGTGTAACTCATAATCGCGATTAGTTTTGCTAAGCAAGTGCAAACTTAAGGTCTGCCCCAACGTACGAGTCAAGCGGCGCAAAAGATTTTAACAGAAAATTAACATATTGCGCCGCTGCTTCGGCACTATTCCGGCAGATAGGTGAAGAGTTGCGTGAGCGAGGCGGGGTCTTTCCAGCTCCACCACTTGTCGGCCATGAGGTGCTTGAAAGCCTGTTTCATCTCCGGCCGAATGTAGGCCTTGAACTTGGACTCGTTGGCGGGAACAATCTGACCCTTGATGCTGAAAAAGTATTGGTCTTTCAAGGGATAGCCCAAGTCGAAGCTGTAGCGCTGACCGTCTACCTCGTAAAAGAAACCCGTGTCGGGGATTTCGAGATAAGGCAGATTGTCACCCCCAAAGGTCTCGGCGCTCAGTTTCTTCTCGTCTATGGTCGTGAGGCATAACAACTGGTTGTAGCCCTTCTGAGCCACGACGCGCGCCATCTGACGGTCGTTGATTTTGATATACTGCACAGAGTCTATCGTTACGCCCAGCACATTCTGCACGTAGGCCTCTTTGATGTTTTCGCCGTCTACGAAACACAGCGTGCTATTTTTGAGCAAGATGTTGACTTTGGCCGTGGTGTAGCGACCGAAGGGCTGGATGACTTTGGCCTCCTGGAATTCCGGGAAAGCAAAGATGATTTTGGTGCGCTTGTCGCCCTGCTCTTGCTGGGCTTTCACCGCCGGCGCCGCACAGACCACGAGCAGCGCGAGAATGATGGTCTTGAGTTTAGTTTTCATAGGTAAATGACAGGATGAGGTTTAATCAATCGACTTACGGAATTTCAGGCAAGCCCATTCGTCGAGGGCGTGCATGTCCACAAAGAGCAAACCGCAGGCTGCGGCCTCAGTGCGCAGGCGTGGCACATCGGCCACATAAAAACCACTCATATAAATATATGCGCCCGTGCGCATACGCGCGGCATAAGACGCCATATCGTGGAGCAGTATGTTGCGGTTGATGTTGGCAATGACAAGGTCAAACGGTCCCTTTTCAGAGAGCAGTGAGGCATCGCCCAGACACACGTCGATGCCGTCCACGCCGTTGAGGGCTATGTTTTCGAGCGAGTTGCGCACGCACCATTCGTCCACGTCTATGGCCACGCAGTGCTTGGCACCACGCATACGTGCGAGGATGGCGAGGATGCTGGTGCCGCAGCCCATGTCGAGCACCTCCATGCCGGTGATGTCGTCGGCCAGCAGTCGGCCAATCATCTGGGCCGTAGTGGCGTGATGTCCGGTGCCGAACGACATTTGCGGATTGATAGTGATGCGGTATTCGGCCTCGGGCACGTCTTTGTGGAAGGTGCCTGCAATGACACAGCGGCCGTCTACGACCAACGGACTGAAGTAGTGTTTTTCCCACTCTTCGTTCCAATTTTTGTCTTCGGCCTGTGTCTTTTCGTAGGCTATTTCCACGTCGGGCAGCGGAAAGTCGGCCAGAGCGGCCTCAAGGGCTTCGTCGTCGTAGGCACTCTCGGGGATGTAGGCCTTAAAAGCCCCGGTCTCTGCGGGCTCGTCGAAGAGTGGCGTCTCGGGGTCGTCGGTGCGTCCGGCTGCCGGCCGGTCGAGCGTGCCGGTATGCACAAAGCTGTCAAACCCCACTTCGGCCAAGACAGAAGCCAAGACATCGTGAATGGCCTCGTCGGCCGGCTGGGTGGAAAAGGTGAATTCGAGATATTTCATAATGAAGCGTTTTCGGTCAGGTTTAAGAGAGATGCCGGCTGCGTATGCGCCACTCGGCCGGATAGGCATTGTTGGCCCGGGCCCCGAGATTGTTGACAAAACCCAAGGGATGGCCTTCATGGCAAGCCACGACGTAGCCTCGAGGCGTATCGGGCGACAAGACAAGTGCCTCGCGGCGCAAATAGGCCAGTGCCTGAGTGCGGTCAAGGTCTGTCCGGGGGAAGGCTTCATCGCTGAGAGCCGTCGAGAGGGCTATGGCATGGGCGGGCACCAGCTTGTTGCCTTTAGGTTCGGCCAAGTCCACGCCGGCCTGTATGACATTGGTGCAAGCCTGTATGCGGCCTATGACCTCGGCCAAAGTCTCGCGGACGGCATAGAACCCACCGTCGGGGCGCTGCAAAATCTTGTATGGCCTGCTGTCTTTGAGCCACGACGTCACTTGCTTCACGCCCGCCGGCGGTGTGTCTTTGCCGCTGCGTCGGCGGTCTTTGACTCGTCGGGGCAAGTCGGTCTCGGCCGCTTTGCGCAATAGGGCCAGGAAGAAGCCTTCGCCTCTGGCACGGTCCGGGAAGAAATGACAAACGGGCAGTCCGCGGCCGGTCTGGTCGCCGTCTATGGCCCATGTCGCGTCGAAAGCCACGGGGACGCACTCGGCTCCCAGTTCGCGGCAAATGTAATCAATGTTGTCTTCGTTTTCTTCGCGGTTGAACGTACAAGTGCTATAGACCAGCCAACCGCCCTGCCGCAGGGCCGGCCACACGTCGCGGACAATCTGTCGCTGTCTGGCGGCACATTGGGCCACGGCCTCAACAGACCATTCGTCTCTGGCACCCTCGTCTTTGCGAAACATGCCTTCGCCCGAGCAAGGCACGTCGGCGGCCACAATGTCAAAGAGGCCGCAGAGCGGCGCAAAGTCTGCGGGATAACTCTGAGTGACCACCACGTCGGGATGTCCCCATTTGGTGAGATTTTCGGCCAGGACCATAGCCCGTTGCCGCACCGGCTCATTGGCCACCAGCAGACAGCCATCGGGCAACAGCGACCGCCACAGCGTAGACTTACCGCCGGGTGCCGCACAAAGGTCGAGCACGCGAGCGGGCGTTTCGTCGATGGTTTTGAAAGCCTGTTCCACAAACATCGAAGCTGCCTCCTGGACATAATAACAGCCGGCGTGGAGCAGCGGATCGGCGGTGAAAGCCGGACGACTCTCGAGGTAGCGTCCGCGAGCGCACCAAGGCACCTGTTCAGCATTGGCGAAAAGCCCGCCGTGCGGTTTCGTTGGATTGAGCCTAACACTCACAGGCGTCTCACCGTTGAGAGCCTCACAGAGTGCCTTGCCACGTTCTTGTCCCAGCAAGTCCGCGGTACGGCGTATAAAAGCTTCGGGAAGTTGAGCCATTGGCGTTTAGTGTTTTCTTGGAGAGGTCAAAGTTAGTGCAAG
>JBJFGJ010000004.1:0-4291 GCA_051892575.1 Alloprevotella sp.
CCCCAGCAGCGGACGTCGCCTCCGCTGACGACAGCGCACGTCGTGGTGCCGGCCATCGACAACGCCGAAGCACCTTTTGCCGAAGCACCCACAGACGAGAGCATCGCCATTGCCACACTCTTTCACGACCTATGCAAAACCAAATTCTATCACAAGGCCGAACGATGGAAAAAAGACAGCACGGGCCGCTGGGTGTCATACCCGGGCTATGAAATCAAAGACGACTTCCCCTTCGGACACGGCGAGAAATCGTGCCTGATGCTGAACCAATTCATATCGCTCCACACCGACGAACTGCTCGCCATTCGCTGGCACATGGGTATGTTTGAAATGACCGAGCAAGGCAGCGGCACCCGTATGGCCTACCGGCAGGCCATGGAGAAAAGTCCGCTGGTGGCCCTGCTGCAAACAGCCGACATGATTGCGGCCAACCTCAGGGAAAAGACCATCGTCTGGGAATAAAATCACACGCCATGCACTGCTTACGCCTTAAGATTGCACAGGTTTTCTGCCTCATCCTCACTTTGTGCTGCACCACCCTGCGGGCACAGAGCGACGAAGCCATCTATGCCGAATTGGGCCAAGACTTCAAAGGCACGCTGGGGGGGCAGGAAGAAGTGGGTTGTGCCCAAAAAGCTTTATGGCAGAAATGGAGCGAAGCCATCAGCCAGCGCAAAAGTGCAATGAAACTCGACGCCTGCACGTTTGACTCGCTCAGAGCCTACGTTTTGCCCTTGCCCGAAAGACTGGAGCCGCAAGCCAAGATGCCTTACCTATGGATTGACAAAGGCGGCGGCGCGGCTCCTCGCGGCAGTGTGCCCACATTTGTCTATCTGCACGGTTCGGGACCTAAAGACCACGAATGGAAAGCCACGGTGGGTTGGGCCAATGCTTTTGAAGGTGCGCCGAGCCGGTATTTCATCCCTCAAATTCCCAACGAAGGCAAATATTACCGCTGGTGGCAGAAGAGCAAGCAATGGGCCTACAAGCAACTGTGGCGTGCCTTGGTCACCGACAGTCTGACCGACGTGGACCGGGTGATGCTGTTGGGCGTTTCGGAAGGCGGCTACGGCAGTCAGCGCTTGGCCTCATTCTATGCCGACTATCTGGCGGCAGCCGGACCAATGGCCGGTGGCGAACCGCTCATCAATGCCCCGGCCGAAAATTTGGGCCACGTGGCATTCAGTCTGCTCACGGGCGAAAACGACGCCATGTTTTGCCGCAACTATTTCACGGCCCTCACCGGTCAGGCCCTCGACAGCCTTGAGGCACAATGGCCGGACGAATATGTACATCGCGTGGAGTTTGTCCCCGGTGCCGGTCATGGTTTTGACTATCGTCCCACCGCCCCTTGGCTTTTCAGGCACAAGCGGCAAAGTCATCCGCGACATTTCGTTTGGGAAGACTATGCCATGGACGGTTGTTTCAGAAAAGGATTTTACAATCTCAAAATAGACCGCCGCCCTGTGGAGAACGACACCCTGCGCACACGCTATGAGGTGAGCATCGCCGAAGACGGCGTGATAGATCTCACCGTTTGCGGCGTGCATTATGAAGCCTTGGAAAAAGAACCCCGCTGGGGCATACCCATCAAATACCAAAAGACAAACTATCCCCTAAGCGGCGGACAGGTGACGCTTTTTTTCGACGAAAAGCTCGTAGACCTCAACAAGAAAGTGACCATACGCCTCAATGGCAAAAGGGTGTGGCGAGGCAAACTCACGCTCCGCCGCGAACATCTCTTGGAGAGCCTTCGCACTTTTGAAGACCCCAAGCGACTCTATCCTGCAGCCGTCACCATCAACTATTAACCCGACATCACCATCAAATCGACATATCATGAAAGGAATTGTCTTGGCCGGAGGCTCCGGCACACGCCTTTACCCCATTACCAAAGGCATCAGCAAACAACTCATACCCATCTTCGACAAACCGATGGTCTACTACCCCATCTCGGTGCTTATGTTGGCCGGTATTCGCGACATCCTCATCATATCCACCCCTCAAGACATCGGCGGTTTCAAGCGCTTGCTGGGCGACGGCAGCGACTATGGCGTGAATTTCTCTTACGCCGAACAGCCCTCGCCCGACGGCTTGGCACAAGCCTTCATCATCGGTGAGGAGTTTATCGGCAACGACAGCGTTTGCTTGGTGTTGGGCGACAACATTTTCCACGGCACGGGTATGCGCCGCATGTTCCACGAAGCCGTGCGCATGGCTGAGGAAGAAGCCCAAGCCACCGTCTTCGGTTATCGGGTGCACGACCCCGAGCGCTACGGCGTTGTGGAATTTGACGAGGCCGGCCGCTGCATCAGCATAGAGGAAAAGCCCGAGCATCCCAAATCAAACTATGCCGTGGTGGGCTTGTATTTCTATCCCAACAAGGTGGTGGAAGTGGCCAAAACCATCAAGCCCTCCAAACGCGGCGAACTCGAAATCACCACGGTCAACCAACGCTTTCTCAACGACGGCGAACTGATGGTGCAGACTCTCGGCACAGGGTTTGCCTGGCTGGACACCGGCACACACGACAGTCTGAGCGAGGCTTCCACCTTCATCGAAGTGCTTGAGAAACGCACCGGTGTGAAAGTGGCCTGTCTCGAAGGCATTGCCCTCAAGCAAGGTTGGATTACGCCCGAAAGGCTTAAGGCCATTGCCCAGCCCATGATCAAGAACCAATATGGCCAATACCTCCTCAAGTTGGCCGAAGAGCACAAATAAGTCCGTTGGGCCATCTGTTTCGGAAAGTATTCACGCTATGGTGCCTCATCTGCCTTGCCGCGGCAAACATTCAGGCACAGTCCCCTTCGACAGAGTTGAAAGGGGTGTTTGAGCGTGTCATTTCTCCGGCAGGCATCCACAGCGGCGACCTCTGTCTGATTGCCGGAACGATTGTGCCTTTCGGAGAAAGTTCCGAAGCGGCGCGACGCCCCTATCTGCTCACAGCGAATGCAGACGACGGCAAATGGCTCGAAGCTGAAATGATAGAGACTGATGTGGAAAAGGGCACAGCCATCACTGCCGCAGAGCGCACTCAGATTTGGCAGGCCACATTGGCAAACGGCACCATCACACTCAAAAGTCAGGCCACAGACCTATGGCTTAGTCCCGGCAAATCTTCTATGGGGGCCACCTCACTCATTGCCGCGGCAACAGAGCCATACGTCTGGAACTTGACGACAGCCACAGAGGGCCGTTTCTATCTGAAGAACAAAGACAACAGCCGATGGCTCACGCTTTACAGGGAGCAAACGCCGCACTTCGGTTGCTACAGCAACGTCACGCCGGCCGACTGCCACACACTCATTATATATAAATATGTGGCAAACGGCGTTGACCAAGACGTGGCCACTCTTCCCGAAGACAACTCCGACGTGGTGTTGGCCGGCGGTATGTGGCTGACGGGAACTTCCCTCAATACGGTCATCGCCACTGAGACATTGCTCTCCGACGGCACCACCGCACAAACCGACGCACTCAAGCCGTGGCGTCTCTGTCATCGCCCCGACTCATGCTTTGTCTTGCAGAAGGCAGACGGCACCTGCCTCGACTATACCTTACAACACTCGGCGGGCGAGACAACGTGGCGCATCAGCCAAGGCAAAATCTTCACCGTCGAGGCCATGCCGCGAAGCCTCTCTTTCTCGTCAAGCGGACAACTCATTTTGAGTGAAGAGACTTCAGACAATGCCACGGCCACATTCGTCACAGCATCTTCTCCGGCCCAAGCCTCTACCGACTCCGACGGCATCACCACACTGACTGGCGGATGGGCGGCGACGGCTCTCGAACAGATAGACTGGAGCGCCACCACAACGCTCAACCTCACGTCCATCTCACTGCCTGTACGCTCGTTCTCTTTCGTCAACCGACCCACCGACCGCCATACATTCATCCTCGTCTCCGAAACTGATGCAGCCGATATTCCGCAGTCGTGGCCCTTTGTGGTTGCCGACACGAAAGAGGGTTACAATCTCATCACGTCTTCGGTCATTCAAGACCGGCAGACATTCGCCCCGACGGTCGACATCCGCTACAAAGCCGGACAGGTGACTTATTGCAGGGAAGCCTATGCCGACGGCGGATGGGAAACGCTCTGTCTGCCTTTTGCCACATACATCCCCGACACTTTTCGGGCACAAGCGCTGCAAGAGGCACAAGCCGACACGCTCATCTTTTCTCCCCTCCAAGACGTGCCGGCCCACACACCGGTCATCATCCGCTACGGCAACCCTTTTGAGGGAAACATTCCGCTCACACTCACAGCCACCCAAGACGGCACATTCAAAGC
>JBJFGJ010000004.1:4391-6684 GCA_051892575.1 Alloprevotella sp.
GTCATTATGAACATTGCAGTAGACTTCGACGGCACCATCGTCGAGCATCGCTATCCCGAAATAGGCAAGGAACTGCCTTTTGCCACTGCCACCCTGCGCAAACTCATCGAAGACGGCCACCGGCTCATCTTGTGGAGTGTGCGTGAGGGCGAACTTCTCGACCAAGCCGTGGAATGGTGCAAAAAACGCGGCGTTGTGTTTTATGCCGTCAATCGTGATTTCGACGAAGACACTCCCGAGCGCAACAGCAGTTACAGCCGCAAACTCAAGGTGCAGATGTTCATCGACGACCGCAATGTGGGCGGCCTCCCCGATTGGGGTGCCATCTATCAAATCATCAGCAAACGCATCACATACGAACAATATCTTGCCGGACAAGGAGACGAACCCAAGAAGAAACGTCGCCTTTGGCCGTTCTGATTTTTTCTGCCCTACACTTCTTGTGAGGCAAAGTTTTGAAAGACCAACGTTATATGCAAAAAATCTTTTCGTCTGCACAGATACAGGCGCTCGACGCCGCCACCATCAGCGAAGAAGGCATCACCTCGCTCCAGTTGATGGAGCGTGCGGCCCAAAAGGCCACCGACGCCCTTCTTCGTCTCTATCCTGAGGCCAGTCATTTCGCCCTCTTTGCCGGACCGGGCAAAAACGGCGGCGACGCCCTGGCCATGGCCCGACTCATCGCCGCTTCCGGCCGTGAGTGCCATATTGAAGTGTGGCTCTTCAACACATCCGACCATCTTCACGCCGACTGCCAGGCCAACAAGCAACGGCTCGAAAACATAAGTACGGTGAAATTCTATGAAGTGACCGACCGCTTCGAACCGCCCACACTCACTGCCGACACCGTCGTCGTCGACGGCCTCTTCGGCATCGGTCTGAGCCGTCCTCTCTCGGGCGGTTTCGCTTCGCTCGTCAACTTCATCAATGCTTCGCCGGCACAGGTCGTTTCCATAGACATGCCTTCAGGCATTCCGGCCGACGAAGACACCTCCGGCAGCCATCTGCTCAGCGTCAAGGCCCATCACACACTGACCTTCCATTGTCTCAAACGCACCATGATGCTGCCCGACTTGGCAGAGCGTTTCGGACAAATCGAGGTCCTCGACATCGGTCTGTCGCCCAGCAAAGCCGACACTCTCACCACCGAATGGCACATCTATTCTCCTGCCGACATAGCCCGTATGAGCGGTGTGCTCACCCCACGCCAACCCTTCAGTCATAAAGGCACCTATGGCCACGCGCTCATCGTTGCGGGCAGTTACGGTATGGGGGGCGCAGCCACACTGGCGGCTCGTGCCTGTCTGCGCACAGGAGCCGGCAAAGTGAGTGTGCACACGCCGCTGATGAACAACGACCTCATTCAGATTGCCGTGCCCGAAGCCACACTCAGCCACGACGCCTCCGACACCGTCTTCACCGCCCCACCCGACGTCGCGCCCTATCAGGCCATTGCCGTAGGCCCCGGCATAGGTACGGCACGCCCCACAGGCACAGCGCTCTTCAAACTGCTCACCACCGTCTCACGGCCCATAGTGATTGACGCCGATGCGCTCAACCTGCTCTCTGCCCATCCGGCATGGATTGGCCAAGTGCCTGAGCACAGCATCCTCACACCCCACCCCGGCGAACTGGCCCGTCTTGCTCCCGGAGCCACCACCTCGGGCAGCCTGCTCGAAGCCGCCATCCGTCTGGCCACGACCCATCATATATATATAGTGGTGAAAGGCCACCACACCGCCATCTGCACGCCAGAGGGCCACGTTTGGTTCAACGCCACCGGCAATCCCGGTATGGCCACTGCCGGCAGCGGCGACGTGCTCACCGGCATCATCACCGGTCTGCTTGCCCAAGGCTTCACGCCGCTTCACGCCGCCATGCTCGGTGTGAGTCTCCACGGACTCTCCGGCGATCTTGCCGCCGAAAATCTGGGCCAAATGTCGCTCATCGCCTCCGACCTCATTGCCTATCTGCCACGAGCCTTCAGCCGGTTGGCCAAGCACTAAGTCAAATCTTCATCCATCATCCATTTCCGCATCATCCACCATGACATCCCATCGCCTCCTTTCCCTCACACTGGGTCTGCTCTGCCTCGGCGCCGCCACCGCACAGACCGAAGTGACCGACTATCAGCCCGGCGTCACTGCCGAAGGCATTACCTATTTCCTGCCACAGACGGCCTTCGAAGTCACCGTGACCGCACGCCGCACCTCCTATACACCCGGTGAATATGCCGGATATGCCCGCCGCTACCTGCGGTTGGAAAACATTGCCCAGCAGAGTGCCGACACCT
>JBJFGJ010000005.1:0-6564 GCA_051892575.1 Alloprevotella sp.
CGCTGCGGTTCTGAGCGGCGCGGAAAACGAAACGGCCGATACGACCGAAACCGTTGATACCTACTTTAATCATAACTGTAATTTATTTATAAAAGGTTGATATTTACTTGTTTTGCCCGGTGTGCCACGCGCTTGGTGTGCAGACCGTGCCCTTTTCACCGCAAAATTACAAAAAGGTTTTTGTTAAAGTCCAAACGAAACGTGAAAAAAGTGACATAAATGCGAGAAAAACTGCATTTTTTGTCGCAAATCTGCCTCGTTGAGCTTTGGCGGTTTGTCGCGGTCCGGACAATAGGGTGATAATGCCAAGAGCAGTTGGCAAAACGGCCTGTAATTACGATCTTGATTTTCGCTACCGACACGCTGTGACGGGGCTTTGTTCAAAAACCGGCTCCGAGTGTGACTGACTGATGATGATTATTTGCAAAAAATCTGCCATGTGGCCCGAAGTGTGCGGAAAGGCACGAAAAAAAAATATCAGATAGGGCCGAAAAAGCTGTTTTGAGGTCGCAACGAGCACGCCGATAGGGCGAGAATTTTCTGTCATAAGGACAGTTTTTCCTGCAATAGGGACAGAAAAGCCTTTCCTTATCCCCGTAAGTGTCTGAAAAGCAAAAAAGAGCAGTCCAAAGCGTCGGACTGCTCTTTTCTTACTTCAAATATAAGCTGTTTTTAGACATTCAAAAAAGACAAAGCCTCAGACGATGCCGCGGCCGTGGCAGTTTTTGAACTTCTTGCCGCTGCCGCAGGGGCAGGGGTCATTGCGTCCCGGCAGTTTCTCTTTGACGATGGGCTGGGGTGCCTTCTGGCGCGTGTCGCGTGCGGCAGCCTGCTTTTGGCCTTCGTCTTCAAGACTCTCGTGGGTCTCGGTGTATTTGGGCTGCGGCGCCTTGGGGGCTGGGGCAGCCTCTTTGACCTCTTCGGGGGCTTGGGTGGGGATTTGTGCGCGGGTGAGCGTGGCGATGGTCGAGGTGTTTATCTTGTCTACCATCTTTTTGAAGATTTCCGCACTCTCAAGTTTGAAGATGAGCAACGGGTCTTTCTGCTCGTAGCTGGCGTTTTGCACAGACTTTTTGAGTTCGTCGAGTTCGCGGAGGTTTTCTTTCCAAGCGTCGTCGATGTTGTGCAGGAGTATGGCCTTCTCGAAGTCGCGCACCACGGCCTTGCTCTCCGACTCGTAAGCCTCTTTGAGGTTGGTCTTGATGTTGTAGACGAGGCGTCCGTCGGTGATGGGAACGAGTATGTTCTCGTAGCGGTCGCCCTGCTCCTCATAGACTTTCTTGATGACGGGTACGGCCACCTCGGCGAGTCGGTCAATGCGGCGGCGGAAGTGGTCCATGACGGCTTCGAAGGCTTTCTCTTCGAGCTCTTCGCGTTTCATTCCGTTGTATTCCTCAAGGGTGAAGGGACATTCCAGCGCAAGGATTTCAATAAAACGGGTGCGCACCTCAGCGTAATCGTCTTTGGCGAGAATGGTGCAGACGCGGTCCCAAATCATGTTAGAGATGTCCATGCCTATGCGTTCACCCATAAGGGCGTGGCGGCGTTTCTCGTAGATGATGGTGCGTTGCTTGTTCATCACGTCGTCATATTCGAGCAAGCGTTTGCGGATGCCGAAGTTGTTTTCTTCGACCTTCTTCTGTGCGCGTTCGATGCTGTTGTTGATCATACGGCTCTCAATCATGTCGCCGTCTTTGAAGCCGAGGCGGTCCATAATGCGGGCAATGCGCTCGGAGGCGAAGAGGCGCATGAGGTTGTCTTCGAGCGAAACGAAGAAGACACTCGAGCCCGGGTCGCCCTGACGGCCGGCACGTCCGCGCAACTGGCGGTCTACGCGGCGGCTTTCGTGGCGCTCCGTACCGATGATGGCGAGACCGCCGGCGGCTTTCACCTCGTCGCTGAGCTTGATGTCGGTACCACGACCTGCCATGTTGGTGGCAATGGTCACGGCGCCGAGCATGCGTTCTTCCTGTACGGTCTTGCCGTCGGCAGTGGTGATGGAGACGAGGCCCGGCGTGCTCTGTCCGGCAAGTGCCACGATTTCAGCTTCCTTCTGGTGCAACTTGGCGTTGAGCACCTGGTGGGGGATGTGGCGCAGGTCGAGCATACGGCTGATAAGTTCGCTCACGTCTACGCTGGTGGTGCCGACGAGCACGGGGCGGCCCTGAAGGCGCATCTTCTCAATCTCTTGGATGACGGCGGCATACTTCTCGCGCTTGGTCTTGTAGACGCGGTCGTTCATGTCGTTGCGGATGACGGGCTTATTGGTCGGGATTTCCACCACGTCTAGCTTGTAGATGTTCCAGAACTCGCCGGCTTCGGTGATGGCCGTACCGGTCATGCCGGCCAGCTTGTGGTACATACGGAAATAGTTTTGCAGCGTGATGGTGGCAAAGGTCTGCGTGGCAGCCTCCACCTTGACGTGCTCTTTAGCCTCGACGGCCTGGTGGAGTCCGTCGCTCCAGCGGCGGCCTTCCATGATGCGGCCCGTCTGCTCGTCGACGATTTTCACCTGTCCGTCCATAACCACATACTCTTCGTTGATGTTGAACATGGTGTAGGCCTTGAGCAGCTGGAGAATGGTGTGGACGCGCTCGGCCTTGATGGCGTAGTCGGCATAAAGGGCGTCTTTGCGCTCCACGCGCTCCTGGTCGCTCAGACTCTTGTCGGCCTCGAGCTCAGAAAGCAGCGTGGTGATGTCGGGCAAGACGAAAAGCTGGTCGTCTTTCACCTGGTCGGCCAGCCACTTGTTGCCCTTGTCGGTGAGGTCGCACGAGCGGAGTTTTTCGTCTACCACAAAATAGAGCGGGTCGGTGGCTTCGGGCATGCGGCGGTTGTTGTTTTCCATATAGATGGCTTCCGTCTTGAGCATGCCGGCTTTGATGCCTTGCTCCGAGAGGTATTTGATGAGCGGATTGTTTTTGGGCAGGGCCTTGTGGCTTCTGAAGAGTTGCAGGAAGCCTTCCTCCACCTTCTTCTTGTCGCCCGAGCCGATGAGTTGCTTGGCCTCGGTGAGGTATTGGGTGGCCAGTTTGCGCTGCACCTCAACGAGTCGCTGCACGAGTGGTTGGTATTGTTCGAACAACTGGTCTTCGCCTTTGGCCACGGGGCCTGAGATGATGAGGGGCGTACGGGCGTCGTCGATGAGCACGGAGTCGACCTCGTCGACAATGGCGAAGTTGTGTTTGCGCTGCACGAGGTCGCTCGGGTTCATAGCCATGTTGTCGCGCAGATAGTCGAAACCAAATTCGTTGTTCGTACCGAAAGTGATGTCGGCCAGATAGGCGCGGCGGCGTGCGGCGGTGTTGGGCTCGTGCTTGTCGATGCAGTCCACGCTAAGCCCGTGGAACATATAGAGCGGTCCCATCCATTCGGAGTCACGCTTGGAGAGGTAGTTGTTGACGGTGACCACGTGGACGCCATTGCCGGTCAGGGCGTTGAGATAGACGGGGAGGGTGGCGACGAGGGTCTTACCTTCACCCGTGGCCATTTCAGAGATTTTGCCTTGGTGAAGGACGATGCCGCCGAAGAGTTGCACGTCGTAGTGCACCATATCCCAGGTGATTTCGTTGCCGCCGGCCACCCAGTGGTTCTGATAGATGGCGTTGTCGCCCTCAATGCGCACGAAGTCGTGTGTGGCGGCGAGTTCACGGTCAAAGTCAGTGGCCGTCACCACCAGTTCCTCGTTTTCGCTGAAACGCTTGGCCGTGTTCTTGACAATGGCAAAGGCGGTGGGGAGAGCCTTGTTGAGGGCCTCCTCATAGCGCTCGAGGATGTCTTTTTCTATTTTGTCAATCTGGTTGAAGATGACCACGCGGTCTTCAATGGGCGTGGCCTCGATTTTCTCTTTCAGCGCAGCCACTTTCTCCTTGAGGTCGTCGGCCGAGTGCTGGATGGTGTGTTGCAGTTCTTTGGTCTTGGCACGCAACTCGTCGTTTGAGAGGGCTTCGATGGTGGGGTAGACGGCGAGCACCTGGTCCACGATGGGCTGTATCTCTTTACGGTCGCGTGAGGCCTTGTTGCCGCCGAGCAGTTTGCTTAGGATTTGGTTGAAATTCATATTGTCGTTTTTGTTTTTATCTGTGTGAAGGGGTTGTCGGTTGTCACGGATGGATGGTTAAAAGAGCGGAGCGGAACTGCAGGCGTTCGGGGCTCTGATGCGCATAGCCTTGGAGAGTGTGGGGGCTATGCGGTCGGTGGTGACAGCCATGCTGTTGGTCGAGGCTTTGAGGCCTGCACCGAAGAAAATGATGGGGTAGGGGATGTAAGACTCTCTGACGGGATTTTTCTTGGTGCTTTGTCCGTCGGTATATTGCCAGCCGGGGGCCACCTCTATGAGGATGTCGCCCGAGACGCGCGGATTGTAGCCTCCCCTTATCTTGCTGATACCCGGCGTCCAAGCGCCTTGCAGCAGACGGCGTGAGGTGTAGACGTCTTTGACGCCTTCGAGTTGCAAGAGGAAGTCTTGCGAGCGCTCGAGCATTTCTGCCAGGTTGAACTGGCCTTTTTCGATGAGCTTGTGGTCAAGATAGATTTGCGTGCCGTAGCAGGCCTCGACAAACTGGCCTTGGCCGTAGATGGCCACGAGGTACATGTTGAGCAGGGCGGCGACACGCTTCATGTCGAATGTGCCTGTGGGAATGCGGTAACGGCTCAGGTCGGCGGAGGCTTCGGTGGCGTAGCCCGACGAAGTGAGCACGAGGAGCACGTTGTCTATGCCGGCTTTTTTGTCGAGTGTCGCGATGAGATCGGCGAGCGCCCTGTCAAGTCGCACATAGGTGTCTTGCAACTCCATGGGCGAGGCCGACTCGGTTTGTCCGGCATAGCGTCCGGCGTAGTAGGTGATGGCGAGATAGTCCGTCACGGGGTCGGCGCCTATCATCGTGCTGTTGATGCAACTCTGTGCGGCGGCGTTGACCTCTTCGTTGACCAGTGCGCTGGTCTTATAATCTGCAAAGCGGCTGTCGCCTTTGAATTTGTGGACAAAAGGCTTCTTGACACCTCCCGAAAGGAAGTAGCTGAAGTTGCCCACCAGGTCGGAGCAGGGTCGCCACTCGGTCTTACTGATGTCGCCGATGGTGCCGAGCGTGTTTCTCACTGAGGCCCATGCCGGCAGGCCGCCGTAATAGTTGGTTGAGCTCCACAGTCCCGTCTTGTCGTCAATCCATACGGCGGCATTGGCGGCGTGTCCGGCTGTGAGTATGGCGGCCTCTCTCGAAGGGGCTATGGCAAAAACCAGCGGCTTGTCTTCGCCGGCGGCCTTGAGTTCGTCACCAATGGTCGACACGTTGAGGCATCGTGCCGACGATTTGTCGGTGGTACCGCCTGTGCCGGCATATTGTGCGTCGTCTACGCAGAATGTGGGTCGCAGGGTTTCGCGGTCGAGCCACATTCTGCCCACCACGCCGTGGCTTGACGGTGCCGTGCCCGAGGCGATGGTGGCTGCCGCCGAGGCGATGTCGGGTTGGGACAAGGGATGGTCGGCATTGGTATATACCACACCGTCGCGCAGCAGACGTTTGAAGCCGTCGTCGCCATAGAGTGGCATGAAGGCTTCGAGATAGTCGGTGCGCAGTTGGTCTACGAGGATGTTCACCACAATCTTGGGCACGGCTCCGCCGGGCGTACCGGCAGCTCTCGCAGGCGAGGCGGCAAGCACGCTCATCATCGTGAGCAGTGTGGGCAGCAACTTGATGTAGAAGTCGGCGCTGCCGGCAGATTGTGGATGTCGTTTACGGGCCATCAATATTATTATAGGAGTCTGAGAGTCTAAGCGTCTAAGAGACAAAGAACGGTTGCGTCGGGCGCGTCCGTCAGTCGTCCGTCCGGTGTGAGGAGAAACGATAGTTTATCCCTACCCGAATAAGCAAAATCAGTGCCAAAAGATAGATTTCGATAGGTAATTTTTGTCCTGAGAATATGGCAGCAGTGGCGAAGAGGCCGAGCAGCACGCCTGAAACCACGTGAAAATGGTCGGGACGGTTCTGAATGTTTTGTTTGATTTTCCAACCTAAATAGATGAGTGGCAGCGGGTTGAGCCAAACTATCAGCCAGTTGCTTCCCACGCCGGGATGGCTGGAGAAGAAATAGAGGAACGTTACGAGCACGCCTGCCAAGCCTTGGACAAACAGTAAAAGGTCGTCTGTCACGGTGAAGACGTGTCGGCGCTTATATTCCCACACCGTCACGGCAGCGACCACCACCATCAGGATGATGCAGACCGTTATGGGCGAGAGCGGGAAACGTTGTTCGGGCAGTGGCATAGCCTCGACCACGAGTTCGGTGGAGCGTACGAGTGGCCTTGTTGTGCCGTCGGGGGGCACAATCTGGGCTTCGTCGAAGAGTCGTGAGGCGTAGACGGGCGAGAAGAGTTGTTGGTCTGTGGTGAGTGGCCGGTCGGTCTCGGTGCCCAGGATGAGGTCTTGGCCGAAGCAGTTCCACGGCGAGGCTTCGGCGGAAAACTCGTGTATGATGTCTCTGAAGGTGACTTGTGCCGACTGTTTGGGCCATTGGATTTTTCCGTTGACAGCCTTTATGACGTGCTGTACGGCGCGTGTGGTACAG
>JBJFGJ010000006.1:0-1639 GCA_051892575.1 Alloprevotella sp.
TGATAGGCCGTTTCTGGCATGGAGAAACCCCTCCAGTCGTCGGCCAGATAGGCTGTGTCGGTGACCTCGCCATATCCGTCGAAAAAGCCCTGCGCGGCAGTCAGTGTGGGCTGGTCGTGGGGATGGGCCAAAAGACAGAGCGGGCGGGTCAGCTCCATTTGTCTCACCGATTGGCCGCAGAGCCAGGCGGCGCCATAGAGCGACATGCGGAACGAGGTGAGGGGCAGGCGCTCGGGATTGTCGCTCTCGAAGAGCAGGACGTCGGGGCGCCAGGTGGCTGTGGCGTCTTCAGGTCGCAAGCCGAAGACGGTCGTGGCCTGTTGCTCATATTCCGACCCGGCCAACACGCACAGCAATTTCTCGCCTTTGTGCAGTTCAATCCAGCTGTTCATCAGCCGGATGCCCTCTTCGGCCGTGGCGGGTGAGAAACATTGCAGCCACACGTCGGGGTGGGAGAGCGTGAAATTTTGCAGGCCGCGCCATATCATGTCGTTATAGCCGTCGTCGCCCAGTCCTCCCGACGAAATGAGCACACAGATTTTGCGCCGGTCTGAAACGGCGATGGTATCGCCATCGTCCGAGTCGCACGACGGCAATACCATCAAAAGAGTCAGCCCGGCAGCTACGCTCATCAGGGCGTGGCGCCATGACCGGATGAGTCTCATATTTCGTAGCTGGTTTCGTAGTTCCACAACTCCTTCTTCCAGAACGAGAACTTCTTGTTCCAGCTGCCGATGGTCCATTTCCAGATTTTGATTTTCGCGCCGATTTCGCCGCCGAGGTCAATCGAACCGTCTGTGGAGAGAGAGAGCGTCGTCTTGTCGTCTTTGACGGTGGCCGCAGCCGTGACGTTGGCTTCGATAGACGGACCCACGGAGAGCTCGGGGCCGGCGCAGCCGTAGAGCATCACGTTGGCGTAGAGGAAGATGCCCGACGTGAGTGTGCCCTTGAGGGCGGTCTCAATCTTGTCGAGGCCGGCCGAAGAGGTGACGCTCGAAGAGTTGATGGGCGACCAGCCACCGCTGTAGCGCACGCCTTCCTTGTAGTCGGCACGCACGGAGGCTTTGGCCGAGATGGTGCCTTGGGCTGAAAATTCTGCTTCGTTTGACCACTTGATGCCTGAGTTCATGCGCACGGCCACGGGAATGGGACCGGCCCAGAACACGGCCGTGTAGGAGGGGAATTTGGCTATCTCAATGTCTTTTTCGAGTTTTTTCGAGCTCTTCACCTGCACGCCGGCCGTCAGTCCAGTCTCTACGAAACCGCTTACCGAACATTCAAAATTCTTCAGCTTGAACCATTTCACCTTGGCCGAAATGTTCAGGCTCGACTCAGCATTGAAGAAGAAGTTTTTGATGAAGAACTTGCTGTTGTCTCCTAAGGGAATGTTGACGTTGAAGTTGTTGAGATGGATGTTGAGGAACTTGAACGAGGCGTTGTCGGCCATGAGCTCCTCGGCCGTATACACCATATTCTGACCGCTCGAGCGGCTTGTGGTAGTGTCTTCTACAATGATGACGGCGGGGTGGAGCACACTGTCGGCATCCATATAGCGGTTGTAGTTCACACCCTCCACGGCATTGGCCGCTCTGCTGCGTCGACGCGGCGTCTGGGCTGCGTTGTCCACGTAGAGTTCGGT
>JBJFGJ010000007.1:0-6498 GCA_051892575.1 Alloprevotella sp.
ATTAAAGTCCGTAAGCAAAACTGTCAATGTAGTTGTAGACGCAGCTGACGAGGCCGAGCAGGATAACGCCGGCGGTGCAGATGACGAGAGCTGCGCGGGTGCCACAATCGCTCTTGAACGTGGCGATGGGGTTGTCGTTGGGCTTGATGTACATGGCCTTGACAATCATCAGATAGTAGTAGAGCGAGATGACGGTGTTGACCAAAGCGATGAAGACCAAGAGATGGAACCCGGCCTTGAAAGCGGCCATAAAGACGAAGAACTTGGAGAAGAAACCTGCAAACGGCGGGATACCTGCCAGAGAGAAGAGGCAAAGCGTCATAAGGAAGGCCAGTTTGGGGTTGGTCTGATAGAGTCCGTCGTAGTCGTCCATACCAATCTTGCCGCTATTCTGCTCAACGACATGGAGCACGGCGAAGGCACCGAGGTTGGCGGTCATATACACCAGGAGATAGAACACCAAGGCGGTCATGCCCTGAGCCGTTCCGCCCATGATGCCAAGCACGAGATAGCCGGCCTGCGAGATGGCAGAGAAGGCCATGAAGCGCTTGAGGTTCTTCTGACGGATGGCAAAGAGGTTGGCAATGGTGATGGAGGCGATGATGATCCAGAAGAAACCTTCGCTCCAAGCGCCCATAAAGGCTTCGCTGCCAAAGACCTTCACCAAAACAGTGAAAAGCACGAAAGCGGCTGAACCCTTGGAGATGACGCTCAAGAAACCGGTAACCACCGTAGGCGCTCCTTCGTAGGTGTCGGCGGTCCAAAGATGGAAGGGCACCAGGGAGATTTTGAAGCCCATACCGGAGATGAAGAGCACGAGACCGAGAATGGAGAGGAGGTTGGGTTGGATGGTTTGGCCAATGGCATCGAAATAGAGCGTGCCACAAGCACCGTAGATGAGCGAAATGCCATAGAGCAAAAGACCGGAAGAGAAGAGGGCCAACAGGATGAACTTGGCACCGGCTTCGGCGCTTTCCATACGCTTTTTGTCGTAGGCAATGAGGGCGGTCATGGGGATGGAGGCCAACTCAAGTCCGATAAAGAACATAATGAAGTGGCCGCTGGAAATCATGAAGTACATACCCAGCACGGTGAAGAGCGTGATGGTGTGGAACTCGCCCGCCTTGATGCGGTTTTCGGGTGCGTTGAGCCATTTGGCCGCCATAAGGAAGACCACAATGACGCCAACGTTGAGCACACTCTTCATTATGGTCATCATGGCAGTGTGCTGATACATACCGCCAAAGGCTTCGGCAGGTGCAGCACACGCGGAGCACCAGGGCACGAGGTTGATGACGGTGTGGACGAGCATCAACAGCACGGGGAAGACAGAACGGAAATGGCAACCGCAACCGGTCACGGCACATGAGCCGTCGGCTACGCAGGCCAGTCCGCGCTCTTCTTTGCCGCACATGAAGAGGTCGGCAAGAAACAAGATGACGATGACGGAGAGAAGGCTGAGCTCCTCGGTCATACAAAGAAATTGACTATAGTCCATAGTTTGATGTCTTTCTACAAATTAGAGGAAAGGATTGCTTTGTGAAACAACGTTGGCGGCCGCCGTATGGATGTGGTCCACAATGGGATTGACGCCGGTTGAAATCATATCGCTCACCCAGAGCGGAGCAAGACCGAGACCGGCCACGGCCACAATGAGGCAGACCACGGCGAGGCGTTCGTCCCAAGTGGCATCGGTGAGCTTGAGGTGATGCTCGTTGGTGCAGGTGCCGTAGAGTATCTTGCCGACGACACGGAGAATGTAGACGGCGGTGATGACGATGCTGGTACAGGCGGCTATGGTGAGCACGCGATGGAAGGTGTCGGCATTCTGGAATGAGCCCACAAAGATGGACATCTCGGCAATGAAGCCTGAGAAGCCGGGCAGACCGAGGTTGGCCAGACCGGCAATGATATAGCCTACGGAGAGGAAGGGCATAATCTTCATCAAGCCGTTGAGCTCGCGAATGTCACGGGTGTGGGTGCGGCCGTAGATCATACCGATGAGGGCAAAGAAGAGGGCCGTCATCAAACCGTGGCTGAGCATCTGGAGGATGGCACCGGTGCAGCTGGTCTGTGTGAGCATCAGGATGGCGAAGAGCACGAGACCGCAGTGTGACACGGAACTATAGGCGTTGATGTATTTCAAGTCGGTCTGTACGCAAGCGGAGAAGGCACCGTAGACCACAGAGATGCCGGTGAGGATGAGGAAAATCCAACCCAACTCGGCTGCGGCCTCAGGCATAAGATACATGGCAATGCGGAAGCAACCATAGCCTCCCAACTTCATCAACACACCGGCATGGAGCATAGACACGGCCGTGGGCGCAGAGGCGTGACCGTCGGGGCTCCATGTGTGGAAGGGGAAGAGGGCGCCAAGCACACCGAAACCAATGAAGGTCAAGGGGAACCAGATGCACTGCTGACCGAAGGCGATGGGGTCGCCGTTGGCGATGGAGACGATGTTCATGGTTTCGCCACCGGCACCGTAGAAGATGCCGAAGATGCCGCACATCAGGAAGGCCGAACCTCCCATCAGCATCAGGGTGAGCTTCATGGCGGCATATTCTTTCTTGCCACTACCCCACACACCAATGAGCAAGTACATCGGGATGAGGGCTATCTCGTAGAACATGAACATGGCAAACATGTCGATGGTGATGAAGAAACCAAAGACACCCATGCTCAAAAGGGTGAACCAAAGGAAGTATTCCTTGGTGAGGGGCTGGAGTTTCCAAGAGGCAAACGTACCGGTGAAGACGATGATGGCCGAGAGCAAAATCATGGCCACACTGATGCCGTCTACGCCCACGTCATAGCGGATGTGGAGGGGTACGAACCAATCAAAGCCGCCGGTGAAGAGCATTTCGCTCGTAGGGTCGGCAGAGCGGGCACCAAGGAAATCAAATACCAAATAGACTGCCAGCAAAAGCAAAGCAGAACTGCCTGCCACCATCACACCACGCACCTGCTTGATGTTGCGTGCCAACCAAAGGCCGAGCAGCATCAACAGCGGGATGAACACAAAGGATGACAGATATAATACGTTGGATAGATTAGTTACCATTGTGATTGTATTGATGGATTAGAACACGGCAAGGCAGAGGATGCCAAGCAGAATGAGTATGCCGATGAAGAAGACGTAGCCGTATTTCTGCACCGAACCGCTCTGAAGGCCGCGGATGCGGAAGCCGAGCGCATTGGTGCCCCAAGCGAGGAAATCGAAGAAGCCGTCCACGACGTGGCGGTCGAACCAGGCGATGGGTCGGGAAATATAGGCAAAGATGATGCGATGGGTGACAAACTGATAGACTTCGTCCATATAGAAGCGCTTGAACGCCCAACGGTGCAGCGACTTGAACTTCTCCTGAATGGCTTCGGCCACGGGCTGACGCTCTCCTATATAGATATAGGTGGCGAGAAGGATGGCACTGACGGCAATGACGATGCTGGTGCCGGCCACGTTCCAGTCGAGGTGGATGTCGTAGGCCTGACCATCGGCGCTCACAAAATGACCGAAGGGTATGAAACCGGCCACACAGGTGACCACGGCCAGGAAGATGAGTGGCAGGGTCATAGGCAGAGGTGCCTCATGGGGCGTGTGCTCGGCATGGAGTTCCTTGTTTTCAGTTCCCCAGAAAATGCCGTAGTAGAGACGGAACATATAGAAGGCCGTCATGGCGGCAATGGCTGTCATGAACCAACCCACGAAGGGGCTGTAGGCGAAGCAGGCGGTGAGGATTTCATCTTTGGAGAAGAAACCCGAGAAGGGAGGAATACCTGCAATGGCCAGACAGGCAATGAGGAAGGTGATGTGGGTGATGGGCATGTACTTGCGCAGACCGCCCATGGCCGACATCTCATTGCTGTGGACTGCGTGGATGATGCAACCGGCACCAAGGAAGAGCAGAGCCTTGAACATGGCGTGGGTGAAGAGGTGGAACATAGAGGCCATATAGCCGAGCGAACCGGGATTGTGGTGTCCGGTGGTGAGTTCGGTGCAGACGCCGAGGGCCACCATCATAAAGGCAATCTGTGAGATGGTGGAGAAGGCCAAGACGCGCTTGATGTCGCTCTGAGCACAGGCTACGGCGGCGGCATAGAAGGCGGTGAAAACACCCACCCAGACCACAATGGAAAGCACGTCGAGACCGCCAATGGCACCGAAGCCGATGAGCAACGGCATCATACGGGCGATGAGGAAGACGCCGGCCACCACCATAGTAGCGGCATGGATGAGGGCACTGACGGGAGTGGGACCTTCCATGGCGTCGGGCAACCAGATGTGGAGGGGGAACATGGCACTCTTACCGGCACCACCGATGAACATCAGACCGAGGGCTACGGGGATGTATTTGGCAGCCTCAGCATCGATGCCGAGCACGGTGTGGAAGTCGCTCACGGCCACGAGCGAACCGCCCTCAATGTGGCCGAAGTTGAACGTGCCGGCGAAATAACCGTAGATGAGGATGCCGATGAGAAAGAACATATCGGCAAAACGGGTCACGATGAAGGCCTTCTTCGAAGCGGCGATGGCGGCCGGCGTGGTGTAGTAGAAACCGATGAGCAGGTAAGAAGACACGCCCACAAGTTCCCAGAACATATACATCTGGAAGATGTTGGTGGCCACCACAAGGCCGAGCATCGACATGGTGAAGAGGCTGAGGAAGGCATAGTAGCGCTGGAAACCACGCTCGCCGTGCATATAGCCAAACGAGTAGATGTGGACCATAAGCGACACCGTAGAGATGACGATGAGCATCATCACCGAAATGGGGTCGAGCATGATGCCGAGGTCGAAGTGCAGACTGCCGTTGAAGAAGGGCAACCACGTGAAGTTGATGGGCATCAGCGTGGCAAAAGTGCCGTCGGCCAGTCGGGGCGCCGTGAAATACTCATAGGCCGTGACATAAGAGAGCACGGCGACAACGGCGAGCACGCAGGTGCCCACGGTGCCGGCAGTCTTATGGCTGAGCCATTTGCCGCAAATTCCCAGGAAGAGGAAAGAGAGGAACGGCAGCAGAAGTATCAACAAAGTATATTCCATAATCTGTGTGTTTTATCTGTTGTGAAGAGATGCGGCCGTGAGGCTGTGCCGGTGGGCAAGCCCGGGCCGTGACTTTTCTACCATTTCATCTTTTCCAGTTTGTCCACTGAGATGCCTTTGATTTTGCGGTAGATGTTGATCATGATGGCAATGGCGATGGCGCTCTCTGCTGCTGCAATGGCAATGGCGAAGATGGCGAAGAAGTAGCCTTCGTGGCCGTTGGGATAGAGCATACGATTGAACACGGCGAAGTTAAGGTCGGCCGAGTTGAGCATAAGCTCGATGGAGAGCAGGATGGCCAATGTGCTGCGGCGGGTGAGGAACCCGAAGATGCCGGCAAACATCATGACGGCTGAGATAATCAGGATATATTCTATCTGTATCATAGCTGCAAGTAGTTTTAACGTTTACGGGCAATGAGCAGACCGGCCACGATGCAGGCCAGCAGCAGGACGCTGACGGCCTCAAAGGGCAACAGGTAGCCGCCCTCTCCGGTGGAGAGCATGTGGTGGCCGATGTAGTCGATTGAGGTTGTGTCTGTTCCGGTGGGTTCCAGGGGGGCGTCGAGCGGCGCCACCAGACCGGCAAATAGTTTCTGCTTGAGCAGCACAAAGAGGAAGATGAGGAAGCCCACAAGCGAGACGATAAATCCCCAAGAGGCGTCCTTGGCCTTGCGCAGGGCGGGGTCGGCCTTGGCTCCTTCGGTGAGAAGGATGGCAAAGACATACAACACGATGATACCGCCGGCATAGACCATGACTTGGACTGAACCGAGGAAGGTGTAGCCCATCAAGAAGTACATGCCTGCCGTGCCAAGGAGCACGAAGAGCAGGTATGTGGCAGCGCGTATGATGCTTTTGGTCACCACCGTAGCGACAGACGAAAGCATAATGACTACTGCCAAAATGACGAACATGATGTTTTGTGAATTCATTTGGTGTGAGTGATTACGCCGACATTGCTTGGCTGAATAAGGCTGGTTGACAGCCTAATCGGCAAAACGTCGGCTTGTTTTCGAGCCTTATTTGGCTTCGGTGGTTGAAGGTTTCTCGGCTGCTGCCGGTTTGGCAGGAGCTTCAGGTGCGACTGCCGGTTTGGCGGCGGGAGCGGCTGCTGCCGCTGCAGGGGCCGGTTTGCGCACCACTTTTTTCTCTTCACACTTGCTGCCGGGCTGGTTGAGCACCTTGATGAGTTTTGCACGGTCGAACACGGCGTTTTCAAAACTCTGGTCGAAGGTGATGGCACCGTGCGGACAGGCGCGGGTGCAGAGCTGGCAGAACATGCACGAGCCGAGATTGTATTCGTATTTGGCCAGACGCTTTTTCTTCTTGCCCTCAGCGTCCTCATAGGTCTCTGAGGTGACCGTGATGGTGCCGTTGGGGCAGGCCATCTGACAGAGTCCGCAACCGATGCACTTGTGCTCGTTCTGCTCATTGTGGGGCATAACGAGCGAG
>JBJFGJ010000008.1:0-24859 GCA_051892575.1 Alloprevotella sp.
CAAGAGTTTGTATTCAATGGCGAACTGCGGCGTGATGGTGTATTCCGACCACTTGCGCCAAGCCAAATTGGCAATGGCCACGGGGTTACCATTTTCAACCATATCAGAGAGGTAGCGAGACGTGCGGTTGCTGTTAGGATCTACGAGACCATATGTATCAGCCACCTTAGGCATAAGGAAGTATTCGCCCGTGTCGTAGGCACGCTGGTTAATCTGGTCCCATTCCCAACGGGTTACAGACATATTCGGCATAGCCTTTTGGGCATAGTCGAGCATATTGTCGTAAGCGTTCTTGAACTGCTTGATATAGGTCAAAGAGAAGTTTGAAGAGAACTTGATACGGTCAGAAACGTAGTAGTCCAAGTTCATACGGGTGGTGAAACGGTCGAGTTTCTGTTTGATGATGGTACCCGTCTCTTTATCGTAGTTGGCAGATACGCGGAACTGTGCCTTATCACCACCACCGGTGAGGCTGATACCATAGTTGTGAGTCTGACCGAATTGCGTGATCTCATCCACCCAATCGGTGTTCTTATTGTAGTTGTAACGATAAGAGGGATAGGTTTCGCGGTCTTGCAACTCGACGATGTCGTCGGCAGGGTTATTTGCCGAGGGGTTCGGGTTGTGATAAGCCTGCTGGAGCATCATCTTATATTCGTCACCATTCAGCAGCTTGAGTCCTTCAGACTGCCATCTGCCTGTGAAACGATAGGTGAAGTTGACGCGAGTCTTACCGCGCGAACCACGGCGAGTCTTAATTTCGATTACACCGTTAGAACCTTGCGAACCCCAGATAGCCGTAGCGGCAGCGTCTTTCAACACGTTAATGCTCTGAATATCTTCAGGGTTAACCTTAAGCAGGTTGGCGAACTTCTCTTCGTTCATATCGTTCTGGTCGAACTCATTAGAGTCGTAGTCTTCAAGGATGTAACCATCGACAACGATAAGCGGCTCCTGGTTACCATTGATAGAGGTGGTACCACGCAGACGCATACTCGAACCAGAACCGAGGTTACCAGAGTTAGACACGATGTCGAGACCGGCAATCTGTCCCTGAAGTGCTTCACCGGCGGTCTCAAACGAGAGACCCTCCATGGCGTCCATATTGAGCGACTGCTGAGCGATAGAGATTTCTCTTTCGGGAATGACCATACCGTTGGCTTTGGTCTTACGGGTTACGGTCTTCACGGCCTCTTTAAAGGTGGTGTTGTCAACGAGTTCGATGCGGAAGGAAGTTTGCGTTCCGATGGCGCGTCTCACCGTTTTGTAACCGATGTAAGAAACCTGCAGCGTATTAGCCGGGTTTTTAATAGCCAAGGAGAAGTTACCGTTGGCATCGGTCTGCGTAGCTGAAACCGCACGGTTTGACTTGTCGATTTCGGCCACGTTAGCCATCACCACAGGACCGTTGTCTGCTGAACTCCAGACATGTCCTGAGATGCGCTTCTGTGCAAAGGCTGTAATGCAGCATAAGCACAGGGCTAAGGTCAAGAAATATTTAAAGTTATTCATAATATTAGATTTATTAGCGAATTCTGTACTTCTTTACAAAGGCTCTTGCTGTGCTTGCGTTAGCCCATGCGTCATCGTAGCGTCCACTTGCGGGCATTTGTTGGAAGTTGAGCACCTTATTTACGGTGTGGAGGGCGACGAACGAAGAATTTTTGATTTGCGTGGCCGTAGCCGAGGGAGATTTGTCGAAGTCTGCGTCGCGTGCCACCATATTGTAAGGCTCCACAACATCCTGACTTTCATTGTTTTTATCGGTTACGGTAATCTTACCATTTGCCTGCGTAACGTCCAAGGCGATGTAAACATTATTGACATTATCAAGGCATGAAGTCTGATAAGAACCGGAGAGGTTTACGTTGTCCACAAAGAGCGACTCATCTTGGAAGTGGTATTTGATGAAGTTCATCAATGTGGTAATCATAGCCTGTGCTTTGGCTTGATTTTCAGGTGACAAAGAGCCACTGCCTTCAGTGCCGTCACCACCCTCAAGGTGATCTTCCATCCACTGGATGATTTCGTCGTAAGTCATAAGTCCTTTTTGACGAGCAGCAGCAAGTGCGGAATTGGTGGGCACATAGACCGTATAGCGGTAGTTGTTCAAGAAGTTGACGAGTTTCTCAGAGATAGGAGCGTTGACACCGTCGGTAGTAAAGATGCGGTATTTTTTCTGCTCGGCCTTCCAGAGTGACTCGTTGGCAGAGCCCTGGAACTTTTCAGTCTTGAAGCCGGCAAGAATAAGCTGCTCTTCTGAGAATTGCACGTCGTTGCAAAGCGTGAAGAAGTCGTTTTCCTGCATACCTTCAAGCACAGAGTAGACGGTCTTGGTGGTGGGCTGCATCGGACGGTCGATGAGGTAGGTCATACCGTTACCGTAGCCGTTGGTGCGCTCGGTCATATCGTAGCCTTCGTTCACCACACATTCGTGTTCGTTGCCGGGGTAAGCGTCTTCTTTGAGTTGTTTCTGGAAGCCACCATTCACAACCATACCGACACCATTCTCTGCGCGGTTGCCCTTGTTGAGCACAAAGACAGGTGCGCCACCACGAGAGACGAAAATGGTACGCTGGCTGTTGATGCCTTCGTCATTGTCTTCATCTTTGGTGTCGTGCACCACGATGTGCTGGTCGATGAGGTCGATGAGGAGCGTACGTTTCACAGCGCCGGGGCCGGAGCTCAGCGAACCGTTGGGTTCAGAGAGGTTGGCGGCGTTACCACCGAGAGTGGCAGCTGCGTCGTTTTGCGGATCCTGACCGGTCTCCTGATTATATTTATAGGCCTGTGCACGCACGGGGATGATGGCACTTGAACTGTTTTTGTAAGTGAAGCGCCAGTATCTGAAGTTGTTGGCCATCAACTGGCCACGGGCGATAGACATCGGGTCTACGTAGCCATAAGAGCCCAAACCTCCATCCGTCGGAACGAAGAATGAGAAATGCGACTGCATAGCCTTCAGGTAGGTAGAGTAATATTTACGGAGCGGAGCGCTGTTGTAAGAATTACCTTCGATATAGTTGTCGTCGGCTCTCACGATGGAGCGAACCACGCGGGTGTTTTTAGAATAGAGCGCGGGAGCGATGACCGAAGCGTAGTCGGCGGGCGACATCACGCGGTTCAACACATAAACCACACCATTGTTGGCGAGCAAACATTTTTCAATGCAGCTCTTGTAAGACTCGAGAGAACCATAGTCTGCATTGGTTGCAGGGAACATCTGGTCCTGGGCGTCGTTCATAATGGTGAGGTATTTGCTGGGCACGCTCTCGAGGAAAGAGTCTTTCATCAGGTTGTTGACCAGCGACTGCACGATGTCAAGAGGTATCTGATAGAGGTTGTAGCTCAGGTTTTCCTCTGTGTTGGGCAGTGTGGCGTAGCGGTCCATAAGCACACGTCCGCCGCCGTTGACGAAGTAGTCAATCATTGCACGGTCGGTAGGCACGAACATAGCGCCCATGTCCTGTTCGGCGGGCGTTGTAGTACTGATTTCGTACTGGTTCCATCCCGGGTCGTAAGTAAGGTAGGGGAAGTCGCCGAGGTCTTTTTTATCGGGACCGGTGGTCATCAAACCGGTGCTTGAGCGCTGTGAGATATAGCGTTTCTCAAACACAGAGTCGTTGCCGATATCATACAGCTGCTTGTACTGGTTGGTGAGTGTGCTGTTGTAATAAGGCGCACTGAAGCGGTCGAGCATTTGGCTGAAGAGCTTCGTGTCATTGTTGGTGCGAATGACCTCAGCCATATTCGACGGCGTAATCAAAACGGTGTCGAGCACGTTGAAATAGCCGTTCAAGCAGGTTTCGTCTTGCTCAATGATTTTGGCACCATAAATATAAGCTCTCTTACCACCGGCACTACCGTTGAGCCAGGTGTCGCCTTTGTGGTGGAGGTTGAGCACGAAGCTGACGTCTTCGTGGGTGATATCTTTGGCCTTCATTTGCTCTTCGAGGAAGTGGATCATCATCGGAGATGAGCCGTCGAGAGCCATATAGATGCCGGGGGTATGCTGACGATAATAGTCCCAGAAGCGTTTGTCACCGGTGTTGTTACCGTCGGCATCTTCTGTGGCTACGTTAAGGTTTTCGGGCAGTTCGGTGTTCTTCCAATAAGGCACGCTGTCAATGGCAGAGGCCGAGGTCGAACGGCGCATGGTCAAGCTACCGCCATCATTGGAATAGGGCAGCATTTCCAATACGTCTGCATTGTTGAGCATTGCGCCATACAGGAGCATACGCTTCTGCGGGGTGGTGAGCTGTTCGTAGGTGCGCACCGGCTGTCCGGCGGCATCTATCCAGTCGTTTGACGCAAAGAACTTTTGATAGGTCTGATCATCTGCCACAAACAATGTCTTGCTACCTGTGCGCGACAAGACGTCTGTGTAGTTCAGATCATCAATTAACCTAACTACAGTGTTGAAATTTCTTGCTTTCAGTTCATCGTAAATACTCCCTTTCAGAAAATCCGGCTTCGTCTCGTCGAGGTCGTAATCATCTGAGCAAGAGTATGTCACGCCGCAGGTTGAAAGCAGGCACATTGCTCCAAGCAATGATGTCCCCATTCTGCTAAAACGGTTTTTCATACGCACTAAATGTCTGTTAGATATATTTATTATTGTTGTTTTTCAAACTGGAGTATACAGTTAGTTGCAGCAAATTTAATAGAATTTTGTTATATCAATTGTAATCCCCACTTTATAACTTAAGCCGTTTAAGGTTATTTAATAGTTTGAAATCGAAGAATTGTTAAAAGCCGAAGAACTTTTTGGGCTGTTCAGATGCCAAAAGGGCGTGCTCAATTTAGTAGATTTAACGCTCTACCATCTTTTTCTGTTGAATTCTATCAAAATGTAAGGCCAATCAGACGTATTTTTGGTTAAGTTGGGTTCGACGAAAAGAGGCCTCGATTGGAGGCTGGAGCAGAATGAAGAATGGAAGCAATGAATGGGAATAGGCCTTTTTATGAGCAATGAAGCCGGGAGAGGACAAAATTTGGGTGGTGATTTCTTAGGATATGGTGGGTTGAGCGGCCAAGCAAGGCCTTGACCGGCTGCTCCAAGATGAGACAATACGGGGACACTTTACGCACTCCGTCACGCTACATCGCTCCGGCTCCGCCTTTTTGTCTTTTGCCGGAGGTTGCCCAGGTGTTATATTGGGAGCAAGAAAGGAATGGTGAGGCCTCAAAAGGGCCTCTTTTGCTTATATTCAGCGCCTTGCGGGAATAAGGACAGTTTTTCGCGGCCTTATGGCAGAAGATACAGGGTTTATGCGAGAAACAAGAAACCCTATGTTTCGGCCTCCACAAAACATTTGAAGCCGATTATTGTGGCCCAAAGACTTCGCCGGAATGGTTTTGATGAGAAAATGAAGTTTTATATGTCACCCCCAATACCTTATATAAACAATCCAACAGGTTTGAGCAAATAGCCAAAGAGGTCCAGGCATTGACGCATAGCGGCGCCATACAGAGCTGAGTTTTTCAGCGAGCCCACTTCGCCACCTCACCGTCACGGCGCTATCAAAAACAAGTCCCAAACGCGACGTGGCGATTGGGACTTGCTATGGGAGATTACGCTTTCAAGGGAGACTTGGCGATGCAGGCCACCTCGATGAGCCATTCGGGCCGGCAGACTCGCGCCTGAACCAGCAGACAGGGAACGTCCGGATAATGCGCGTCTATATATGGTTGCACGACGGCGGCGTCGGCTATGTCGCGCAGATAGACAATCATGACACACATATCGTCGAGGCCGGCACCATCGGCTTCGAGTAATTTTGAGATGTTGAGGAAAAGGCGCTCGGTCTGCGCCAAGACGTCGCCGCGGTAGAGGCACCGGCCACGGTGGTCGATGCTGGCCGTACCGGAAATCAGTCGGTAGCGTTCACCCAAGAGGTTGAGGGCTGTGCCACGCTCAAAGGCTACGCCATATTCTATCGTCGGATTGAGGTATTCCGGTGCCTGAAGATAGACCACGTGAGCAGCATCGCGTTTGTTCTTCACCGAGATAAAGTCCATACACACAATACTTTCGCTATTATCGCCATAGCCCCCAATACCGGTAGAAGCAATGAAATGGGTCTGCGGCGTAAGGCCCTCTATCTCGAAAACCTCGTTGCGCCCCTTGACCACCCCGGCATAATGACGGTCGATATCGCGCACATAAATCCACGTACGCTGACAATGGTCGCGGAGGTTCATACCGTGCTCTGCGAGCAGGGCGATGTGGCGGTCGAAGGCCATATGGGTCTGCCGGCAGGCATCCTGACCTTGTGTTTCTTCGGCTGAAAATCTCACGGCCTGCATCACGATGACTTCCTCGTCGGTCTCCACAAGCCAGCCGCCGTCCAGCCGCGTCTTCTTCAGGTCATCACGTTTCGACACCCATAGTTGCAAGCCCAGTTTGGCACCGTCGAGCATCGGTTGCTCCACGCACGACACCATACACGCCGCCTCGAGTTGACGCGACAAGGGATGTTGCCGGAACTCGGCCATCTGATTGGCAATGTCCGAGAAACAGACTCTTGCGGCCAAGACCTGGTCCGCCTTGACATTGTGACGGCCCAGGCAAGACGACATTTGGGCGGCCACATCGTCAAGCTGGCACTGCAACGATGCCAACGCGGCGGGTTTGAAAGCAATAAAAAGCGACTGACGGTTCATATCGGGTGTGTTTTGTTTCTGAAAATGGGATTTGAAAGCCTGTTTTCACTCCTTATATATATTATAGGAGTAGATGGAAGCCTGATGTCGGGATTTCGACCGCTTATGCCTGACCGTACCTGCAACCTTGACAGGTGCCGCGGCGACGAAAGGCTTTGACCACCAGGTCTGCAAACTCGTAGTTTTTAAGTCCCCAGTCAGGGGCCAGCAGCAAAGACTTCGGACATTGGGCCGTGAAACGTTCGGCAGCGATGTCGGGCCTCAACCGTTCGAGGAAATCGACCACGAGTTCGGCATAGGCTTCGGCCGTGAATAGGTCAAAGCGACTTGTGTCGCTTTCATATTGCGCGGCCAGCGGCGTACCGCGAACAATCTGCAACTGGTGGAGTTTGACCACATTGATGGGCAGATCCGAGATGGTGGTGGCTTCTTCTCTCATGGCTTGCAGACTGTGGCCGGGCAGTCCCATGATGAGATGTACGCCTATCTGAAGCCCCCTTTCTGCGGTTCGCCGGATGGCATCGGCGGCTTGGGCAAACGTGTGTCCGCGATTGACGCGACTCAACACGGCGTCGTCCGTACATTCCACGCCATACTCCAGCATGACATAATGTTTCGTAGCCAGTCGGCCTAAGGCGTCGAGAATGGTGTCGGGCACACAGTCGGGCCGGGTACCAATTACGAGTCCCTCCACCCCATCCACTGCAAGCGCTTCTTCATAGCGTTTCATCACCTCGGCCACCTCGGCGTAGGTATTGGTAAACGTCTGGAAGTAGGCCAGATAGCGCATTTCGGGATATTTTCTCGCGAAAAACCGTATGCCTTCTTCGAGTTGCCCGCTCACCGACTGGTGGTTGTGACAATAGGCCGGACTGAAGGCGTCGTTGCGGCAGTAGGCACAACCGCCGCTACCAATTCGGCCGTCTCTATTGGGACAACTCAGCCCCATATTGACCGAAATCTTTTGCATCTTTCCCTCAAAATGACGCTGCAGATAGCGCGAGTATGAGAGATAGGGCAAACTGTCGGATTGAGAGGTTGAAATGGCGGGATTGTGTTTCACGGCGGCAAAATTACACATAATTATCTTCATTCACCCTCACCAACATTGGGTAAACGCACTTCAAACGGCCGAAAAACGAAAAAACGGGACTGAAATTTTGTTGTTTTTCAAGAAAACCATACTTTTGCTTGTCATATTAACCATTAAAACACATTTGCCTATAGCCCAACATTACTCCAAACCAATACACAAGAGTAATGAACCCTTATTCATTTCGCTCAGATGACGAACTGATTGCCGCTTATCTCAAAGGGGACAATTTGTCGTTTGATGCACTTCTCGAACGCTATAAGCAAAAACTGTTTGCCTACATTCTCAGCACCGTACATCGTGAAGACCTGGCCGACGATATCTTCCAAGATACTTTCGTCAAGGCTATCGTGTGTATGCGCAAAGGCCGCTACAAGATGAACGGCAAGTTTTATTCCTGGCTCCTCTGCATCGCCCATAATGTCATTATCGACCACTTCCGCTACGAGCAGTCGGTGGAAGGTGTCAACCGCTCTGAAATCAACGACCAGCTCTACGGCGACAACGGCCTTGAGGGCACGCCGAGCGAGATAGAACTGGAACGCGAAAACAGCCTCAACCAGCTCAACGAACTTATCGGCCAACTGCCCGAAAACCAGCAGGAAGTGCTGCGTATGCGGGTCTATGAAAACAAGAGTTTCAAAGACATTGCCGAGCAAACCGGCACGAGCGTCAACACGGCTTTGGGACGTATGCACTATGCGGTCAACAATATGAAACGTATGGCCAACGACCGCAGAATTGTGCCCTACACGCTCTGAAAACCAAACCGGCAACGCGACAATAGTTGCACACAGCGGCCTCGTAAGGATGGGTTTCCTTGCGAGGCCGCTGTGTGTTTAGTTCATAAGCCTATCGCCTACAGCGTCTTGACGAAGGCTTCGGCGGCACTGAGTGAGTCGATTTTTCCCACATCGAGCAGGCGCAGTCCTTCGGGCACGTAAGCTCTAATGTCTATGTCTTTGCAACGGCTTATGTAGAAGTCCATTATGGGAAAGACCTCGGGCATCGCGTCCATCATCCTGACCACCTCGGGCTTGACGCAGTGGATGCCGGAAAAGGCCAGACGGTGCATTTTCTTTAGGTCCAGATGGTCGTAAGGCGTGCGCACCTCGCCGGTCTTTATGTTGGTCCAGCCACACATACGGCCCGTTTCGTCAAAAAGCAAGTAGCGCGACGTGGGGCGGTCGCTTACCATCAGCGTGACCTGCGCCGACTGGGCGGCGTCATAGAGCGCGACGAGGTCGGCGTTGTGCAGAATGTCGACATTGTGCACCAAAATGGGCTTTTCAGTATCGGAGAAGCACTTCAACGCTTTTTTGAGACCTCCGCCAGTGTCAAGAATTTTTGCACGCTCATCGGAAAATCTCACCGGAACGGGATAGTCTTTCCGGGCCAGAAAGTCGATAATCTGGTCTCCGAGATGGTGCACATTCACCACAATCTCAGAGGCTTGGGCGTCTATGAGCCGCTCTATGGTGCGGTCGAGCAGTGGTCGGCCGTCTACGGGCACGAGGGCCTTGGGTAAGCGGTCAGTAATCGGTTTTAATCTTGTACCTAAGCCGGCGGCAAAAATCAGCGCTTTCATGAGGCGGTATGAGTCGGGAATTAGAGTTGGTATTATTCAAAAAAGGCGACCTTGGCAAGAAACAGTTTGCCAAGGCCGCTATGTGATGGAGGGATGTTGTCGGGAGAGTCAGCGCGGCCGGTGCCTCAGTTGGCGAAGCGGCTGTAGACCACGTCCATTGTGATGAGTCCGTTTTGGCCGCCTTTGAGTCGTGTGCTGTACATTCCCATTTGGTTTTTCACGCTCAACAGCGTCTTGGTGGCCTGGCCGTAATAGTTGGTCGAAGTGGTATAAACGGTTTTGATGGGCACGAGCACCACTTTGTTCCAGTCGGGATTGGCCTGCTCCCAAACGGCATACTTCCGGAGGCGTGTGGGCTCGTCGTCTTGCAGCGTCACGCCGGCGCCTTCGTCGCGTTCCTGCTTGATTGTCGTAATCATGCGGCTGATGTTGGAGAAGGAGTAGGCGTTGTATGACTCGTTGAAGGTGGCCACGAAAGAGTCGGCCGTATTGGGCAGACTGTTTTTCTCAAAAAACGAATAGAGGTTGGCTTTGCGCACCATCAGGATGTCGGTCGGTGCCGGCAGATTGTGTTCGTCGGCCGTCGAGTTGTTGTAGCGTGACAGGGTGAGGGTGGCAGAGTTGATGGTGTCGTTATAATGCTCGCCTGCAAGCACTTCGCTCACGGGCAGTTCCAGTTCGGTGAAGAGTCCGGCCGGCGACTTGATATAGGTATAGTCATTGTCCGTCGAAAGCATCTCCGCCGGAATTTCGTTGTCGATAATGGTCTGCTGGATTACCTCGCTCGTAGCCGCCATACGCTGCAAGCCGTCCACGATGGTATCGTTGCCGGCCTCGTTGGTGGTATGGTAGGGGAAGTAGAGGTTGAGCGTAGACGTCTGCACTTCTATCATTGACCCCACTCCGCCCTGTGTCTCGAAATAGAAACCCGGGCACACGTGGTGGATGAATTGGTAGGCGTTGCTGTAGAAAGCCGGATTTTCGTAGTATTTATTCATCAGGCGCAGGCCGAACTCCTTGGGCATACGCACAATAAAGCTGCGGTAATAGCCGGCATTCTCTGTGATGGAGTCGGGTCGCGTCAAGTCTTTGACGGCATAGGCCATCGAGGCCGTAGCCCCTTTTCCAGTCGTGTAGAAATCGGCTGCGTCGAGATTGCTGTAATAGGGAATGTATTCTTTGACAATCTTGTTGGTGTCGAGCTCCTGCACCCGCAGTTTCATAGTCTGGAGCGAGTCGCCGTAGTAGCTTTTGATATAGACGCGCACGTCGCAAGAGTCCACGCGGATGTCGCCGTTGGGTTCATAGACGAGTTTGTCGCGATCGGGCAAGCGGGTGTTGTCGAGCAAGTAATATTGTGCAAGGAAGTTGCTTGTGGTTTTGGCGCGTGTCTCAGGGTCGATGACACATCCCAGATAACTGTCGTTGGAGTTGGCCAAGACCGAGTCGGTCGCAATGGTACGCGAATTGATGACGTAGGTAGACTGGCTGGTGGCCACGTTATCGTTGCCGGGCATCACGCCGGTGCCGATGGCAGCCGTGTCGTCGTCGCAGGCCACGAAAGCGGTCATGGCGGTCATCGTCAGTATGATGGCAGACAGAAGTCGGCGGTGCATGGTTTTCACGTTAGGGTCAGTGTAGTGTTTGTGAGGGAAGACTAATCGTTGGCCTCTGCGCTGTCGCCCACGAGGGCATCATAGCAGGCACCATAAGCGGCGGCGAGGTTGTCGGTACCGGGAAATTCCCAGGCGGCCAAGCCTTTTTCGCGTGCATAGCCCACGAGTTCGGGCCAAGTGTCCTTTTCGCTCTGCACATAGCCGTCGGAGAAGGCGATGGCCAGTTTGGCATAGGCGTCGGGCTGGGTGAAGTCGATGCCGGCAGCTTTGATCACGTCGGCAGTGGCATCGCGGTAGACCAGGCAGTCGATGAGATTTTCGGCTGGTTTATTGGCCGGCAGTTCGCCATATCCGGAGAAGAGCACCTTGGTATTGGCAAAGGCGGGTTCGTTGCTATAAGCCGTCTTGATGTAGAGGGGCGCGATGGCTGACATCCAGCCGTGGCAGTGGATGACATCGGGACACCAGCGGAGCTTTTTGAGCGTTTCGAGCACGCCACGTGCATAAAAGACGGCGCGCTCGGCGTTGTCTTCATACTCGGCGCCGGAGGCGTCGGTCAGCATCTGGCGTTTGCGGAAATACTCGTCGTTGTCGATGAAATACACCTGCATACGGGCAGACTGTATGGAGGCCACCTTGATGATGAGTTGGTGGTCGGTGTCGTCTATGACGATGTTCATGCCCGAAAGTCTGATTACCTCATGCAACTGGTTGCGGCGCTCGTTGATGATGCCCCATTTGGGCATGAAGGTGCGTATCTCACACCCTGCCTCTTGGATGGCCTGCGGCAACTTGCGGCCGAGCAGCGACATCGGTGTTTCCGGTACATAGGGGGTAAGTTCTTGATTGATAAAAAGAACTTTCTTTGCTTTCGTCATGATGGATAATGTAAGAGAATAGACGGACCTGAATTTGCCGTAGATTGGGGTGTAATTAAATCCGCTTAGTGTTGGTTTGTAGCAAGCAAAAATGCAGTTTTATGGTGCTGCAAAGTTACGCTTTTTATCTTGAAAAAACGACAATTTATCACCGTAAATGCCATTTATAGGCGTATTTTCGACCAAATGGCGGTTTTTTGTACGGCTTTCAAGGGAAGAAATGACGCAAAACGGTATAAAAATACATCGCCACCCTCGGCGCCGATATACTCCTTATTATATAATAGGTGTGGGGCGGGCGAAACGGCCGTTGGTTGTTTTTGCAATCGAATTGCACAAACTTTGGCCTATTTTTGCGGCATCAAACCACGTATTGCCTTATGTCCCAACACACTTGCAGTTGTGGCGGCCATTGCCATCACGATGAAACGCCCTCCCACCCTCTTTTGAAAATGATCATCAGCGGCGCGTTGCTCGCCCTGTGCCTTTTGGCCGACGGTCTGACCCTTTGGCCGGCGGCGTGGCCGTGGCTCAGGGCCGCAGGCTATGTGCTGGCGTTCATTCCCGTGGGATGGCCGGTGTGCCGTGAGGCGGTCGAGGGCCTTTTTCATAAAGAACCGTTCTCGGAATTTACCTTGATGACGGTGGCGGCCGTGGCGGCTTTTGTTTTGGGTGAATGGCCTGAGGCCGTGGCCGTTATGCTGTTTTATGCCGGTGGCGAATACCTGCAAGAGCGCGCCGTGGGGCGGGCACGTCGGCATATCGGCAACTTGGCAGCGTTAATGCCAAAGGTGGTTCACATTGTGACGGAAGAAGGCGAAACGACATTGCCGCCCGAGGCCGTACGACCGGGCATGACGGTGGTGCTGCGCCCGGGTGAGCGTATGGCTGTGGACGGCGTCTTGACCGGCGACGAGGGGGCCGACTTCGACACCTCGGCGCTCACGGGCGAGAGTCTGCCGCGCCACATCCGCCCCGGCGAGACCGTGGAAGCCGGTATGATTGCGTGCCGCCACATTGTGCGCCTGCGCGTAGTCAGAGCCTACGGCGAGAGTGCCATGGCGCGCATACAGACGTTGGTGGAACAGGCCAATGCCCGCAAGGCGCCCACCGAAGTGTTCATCCGCCGCTTTGCCCGCATCTACACACCGACGGTCATCTGTCTCGCCGTCGGTCTGGCCATAGTGCCGCCACTGCTTGCCATAGTTCAAAGTCTGCCGCCACACTGGGACGTGTGGACCTACCGTGCCACGGTGTTTCTCGTCATCTCGTGTCCGTGTGCCCTCGTCGTCAGTGTGCCGTTGGGATATTTTGCCGGCATAGGCCGGGCGTCACGCCTGGGCATCCTGGTGAAAGGCGGCGACAGTCTCGACCGGCTCTCAGAGGTCGAGACCGTGGTTTTCGACAAAACCGGTACGCTCACCCGTGGCGCGTTTGAGGTGACGGGACTTCACGCGGAGTCTTATACTCAAGAGCAAGTACTCGCCTTGGCGGCCTCTGCCGAGAGTGCCAGCCATCATCCGCTGGCCAAGGCCATCGTACACTATGCCGGACGGCGCCACGTGGCGATTTCGCAGCCTCAACAAGCCGAAGAGATTTCAGGCCGTGGCGTCAAGGCTGTGGTCGAAGGCCACACGGTATGGGCCGGCAACCGCCGCTTGCTCGCCGAAGCAGCCATCTCGCTGCCCACCACGACCGAGGGCGACGACAATGAGATTTTCGTGGCCATAGACGGCTGTTTCGCCGGACGTTTCACGCTGACCGACGCCCTCAGACCGGAAGCCGCCGAGGCTGTCGGCCGCCTGCGAAAGAGCGGCATAAGGCACATCGCGATGCTGTCGGGCGACAAGCGCACTGTCGTGGCCGACGTGGCCAATCGTCTGGAACTTGACGACTTCCGGGCCGAACTCATGCCGGCCGACAAGGCCGCCCAAATGGAGCGGCTCAAAGCCTCCGGCCACCGTCCGGCATTTGCCGGCGACGGCATCAACGACGCTCCGGCGCTGGCCACGGCCCATGTAGGCATAGCCATGGGCAGCGGCAGCGACACGGCCATCGAGACGGCCGACGTGGTGGTGCGCGGCGACAGTCCGTTGCTTGTGGCCGAGGCGGTCCGTCTGGGCCGTGCCACAAAGCGTTTGGCGCTGACCAACATCGCCACGGCACTGGGGCTCAAAGCCGCCGTGATGGCCTTGGGTGCCATTGGCTTTGCTCCGCTGTGGCTCGCCGTTTTGGCCGACACGGGTGTAGCCTTGCTCTGCGTGCTCACGGTGATGTGGTGGTCGCGCAAACCATAAAGCGGCTCGCTGCTGTTTGTTCATATCCCCACCTCAAACGTGACGGGATTTATCGAAAAATTTGCTGAAAAAGTTTTCAAACAGGCCGGGCTGCACAAAAGAACGAGCGAAAGCCGTCCGGCGAAGCCTTTTTGAAAGAAAAATTACACTGAATGCCACAAAAGTTTTACGGGAATAGGGCCAGAAATTTCTGTCCCTATTCCCGTAAAAACTGTCAGTAAGCCGGGAGACCGCCCCAACGGCGGATTTTGGGCGCCAAAGCACGGCCTTCTTCCTTCCTGTCACGAATATACAGCCCAAACACAGGAACGAAAAATACAAAAGGTTCAACTCTTTTTGCGGTAGCTCACAATGGCCACCGACCACACTACCACGGCATAGGCAATGAGGGCCAGCAGCTGCGTGGACAGGTCGGCAATCGAACTGCCCTTGAGATAGAGCGCACGCATGGCTTCGATGAAATAGCGGAACGGATTGACGCAGGTGATGGCACGGGCCCATTCGGGCATACTCGCCACGGGGGTGAGCAGGCCACTAAGCAGAATGAAAATGATAAGGAAAAAGAACATCACGAGCGCCGCCTGCTGCGTAGTGTCTGAGAAGTTGGACACAATCAGTCCAAGACAGGAGACCACGAGCACGAAGATGGTGGCAAACAGGAATATCTCCGCCACGCTGCCCACGGGCACAAGACCATACATCCAGCGCGAGAGCAACATGCTGTAGGCCAGGATGAAGAGGCCGACGCACCAATAAGGAATGAGCTTGGAGAAAATCAGTTCAAACCGCCCAACAGGTGTGACGTTAATCTGTTCGATGGTGCCCTTTTCCTTTTCTCCCACAATGTTCAACGCTGGCAAGAAGCCCACCACCAAAACCATAAGCATCGACATGAGGCCGGGTATCATATAGGCCTTATAGTCGAGCGTCTCGTTGTAGAGATAGCGCGGTTTTACATCAAACTGAGCCACACTCACCCGGCGGTTGGCCAGTCCCATCTCACTGCAAATCTCAGTGGAAAAGTCGGCCACTGTCTGCGAAAGATAAGACGTGCCCAGTCCGGCCTTTTGGCCGTCGGTGGCATTGGCCGAAATCATCACGTGGGCCACACCCTCACGCACCAGCCGACGTTCAAAGTCGGGCTCAATCTCAACAAGGAGGTCGATGTCGCCCCCGGCCATATTTTTCAGGCCGCCGGCATAGGTCGAGGGCAAAGCCCGGAGCGTGAAATAGTCTGAGGCCGACAATTTATGCACCAGCCGGGTAGAGGCTGCGCTATGGTCAGAATCGACAATGCCTATCTTGAGATTTTTGACTTCTTGGGTGGCCACTCTCGGCATTATGAGCAGCATGACAAAGGGCAAGACGACAAACACTTTGGGCAGGAAAGTGTTGCGCATCATTTGCTTGAACTCTTTTTGAAGCAGGAAACGGAGAACCATTTGAGGGCAGGTTGATAGTCTGAATAAATGAGCGACAAGACGAAGACACCGGTCGGGTCATTCGAGGCGGATTTTGAATTTGCGCCACGACACCGCCAGCAACACGACGGCCATCAGGACGAGCACGAGTATATCGGGCACGACATAATGCATCGGCGTACCTTGTATCATCACACGCCGCGCCACGTCGACATACCAGCGGGCCGGCACAATGGCAGAGATACCCTGGAACACGCCGGGCATGCTCTCGATGGGGAAAGCCAGACCGGAGAGATAGACAGAGGGAATAATAAGCAAAAGCGAGAGCAACATCGCCGCCAACTGACTGGCCACACAGGTAGAGATGAGCAGGCCGAGCAAAAGGGCCACGAGAATATAGAGCAACGTGACGGCCACAAAGCCCGGCAGACTGCCGGCGATGGGAATATGCAAAAAGACGGTGGAGAGCAGCAGGATGGTGGTGAGATTGACACACGAAATCACGAAATAAGGCACCAGTTTGGCCAGCACAATCACAATGGGCGGCAATGGCGACGCCAAGAGCACTTCAATGGTGCCGGTCTCTTTTTCTCTCACGATGGCGATGCTCGTCATCATGGCACAGATGAGGAGAAGTATCAGCCCTATAACGGCCGGCACGAAATTGTATTCGCTCTTGCTCTGCGGATTGTAGAGCATACGCGTCACCACCTCTATATGGGGTCTGGAAGTCACGCTGCCGCTTTGCGCGTCTTGCATGAACGAGGCCAGGATGTTTTGCATATATCCCGTGCGCACGGCCGCTTGATTGGGTTCGCTGCCGTCGGCAAGGAGTTGGATTTCTGCCCGACCGGTGTGGCGCAAGTCCGACGAGAACCCAGGCGAAAAGACTACCACCATATCGGCGGAGCCGTCCATGAGTTTCTGCTCGCCTTCTGCGGTGTTGGCGGCCTGTGCCACAAGGGTGAAATAAGCGTTATGGGCAATGCGGTCTGAGATTTGCAACGTGGTCTGGTCTTTGACGTGGTCCACGACGACCACGCGCGTGTTGCGTACTTCGGTGGTGATGGCATAGCCAAACAATATGATCATCACGACAGGCATGGCCAGCAAGATGAGCATAGTGCGCTTGTCGCGGAAAATGTGGCGGAACTCCTTGACCACAAACACTCTGAATTTTTTCATAGGATAATGTTTTGTTCGCCCTATGGCAGTGGGTCATTCCCCTCGTTTGGCCTGGCGGGCCAGACGCATGAAAACGTCATACATAGTGTCCACGCCAAATTGCCGCTTGAGGGCCTCGGGCGTGTCTAAAGCCTTGATTTGTCCGTCTACCATGATGGAGACGCGGTCGCAATATTCGGCCTCGTCCATATAGTGGGTGGTGACGAAGACGGTAATGCCGCGGTCGGCAGCGCGGTAGATGAGTTCCCAGAATTGTCGGCGTGTCACGGGGTCGACACCTCCGGTGGGCTCGTCAAGAAACACGATGTCGGGGGAATGGAAGATGCTCAGCGAGAAAGCCAGTTTCTGCTTCCATCCCAGCGGCAAAGCGCCCACCAGCGTGTTGCGCTCGCGCTCAAATCCGAGTTCGTTGAGCAAGACAGCCGCCTTGGCACGGATATCGGCCGGGCGCATCCCATAGATGCCGCCGAAAAGACGCAGGTTTTCGTAGACCGTCAGGTCGTCGTATAGGGCAAACTTCTGGCTCATATAGCCAATGTGGCGTTTCACCTGTTCGGCCTGTTTCGCCACGTCAAAGCCGGCCACGCGTGCGCTACCCGCCGAAGGCCGACTCAGACCGCAGAGCATCCGCATAGCCGTGGTCTTGCCCGCGCCATTGGCGCCGAGAAAACCGAAAATCTCTCCCTCACGCACCCGAAAGGTGATGTGGTCAGTAGCCACGAAGTCGCCAAACTGCTTGGTGAGTCCGTCGGCCTCAATCGCGTAGTTGTCTTTCATGTGGTTGTTTCATTAACTTCATAAAACAGTCTTCGATGGTCGGGGCTATGGACACGATGTCCACCCTCACGTGACCGTGATCGTGGAGATAGTCGGCCAAAGTCTTGGGCTGCAGATGGGCAGTGGTGGTGACGTGGAAAGTTTCACCAAAAGAGAAGGCGGTGGTCACGTCAGGGTGCCGACGCAAATCGGCAAGGAGGCGATGCATGTCGGCACTCTTCACCGCCCAAAGCGTATCGGGATAAGCCGCCACGATGCCGCTTGGTGTGTCGACGCGCAAGAATGTACCGTCTTGTATCAAGGCGATTCGGTCGCACTGTCCGGCTTCGTCCATATAGGGCGTCGAGACAAGGATGGTGATGCCATAGTCGCGCTTGAGGTTGGCCAGCATATCCCAAAACTCTTGCCGCGACACGGGGTCGACGCCCGTGGTGGGCTCGTCGAGGAACAAGACGCGCGGTGCATGGATCAAGGCACAAGAAAGGGCCAGTTTCTGTTTCATACCCCCGGAAAGCTTGGCAGCCTTGCGGTGTTTGAACGGCTCAATCTGGCGATAAATGTCAGCCACGAGGTGATAGTTCCGGCTGACGGTAGTCCCGAAGATGGTGGCAAAGAAATGGAGGTTCTCTTCGACGGAAAGGTCGCCGTAGAGCGAAAACCGCCCGGGCATATAGCCGATGCGGCGGCGCAGGGCCTTGTAGTCTCTGACCACGTCGAGCCCGTCTACCACAGCACGACCGGCATCGGGCAGGAGGAGTGTGGTGAGCAGGCGGAAGAGTGTAGTCTTGCCGGCACCGTCTGGGCCGATTATGCCATAGATTTCGCCCTCGTTCACCTCAAAGTCCACCCCGCGGAGCGCCTGTTGACGGCCATAGGCCTTTTTAAGTTGAGAGACGGATACGATAGACATAAATAGTCAGAATTTCACGTTGCCATACATCCCGCGCTTGATGAGTCCGTCGTTGGTCACGGCAATCTTGACGGCATAGACCAGGTTTGCCCTTTCGTCGCGCGTCTGTATGGTTTTAGGCGTAAACTCGGCTTTTTCGGCAATCCACTCCACGATGCCGTCATAGGCTTGACGGTCGGCCTCGCCCCGGTCGGCAAAGACAGTGACCTTTTGCCCTATTTTGAGTTGGGTGAGTTGCGGCGCAGTGACGTAGACGCGCAGTTTCATCGCCTTCACGTCCGAGACCTTGAAGAGCGGCTTGCCGGGCGTGGCATATTCTCCCTGTTCGGCATATCGGGTCAATATGGTGCCGGCGATGGGCGAGGTGATGTGAGCCTTGCGGATTTGGTCGTCGATTTGCGCCAGTTGTGCCCTGATGGCGTCGGCCTGATGGTCTACGCCCGTATTGGCACTGGCGAGTTGCTCTTGGGTGGCCGAGAGTTGGCGTGTAAGCACTTCAATCTGATAGTCAATATCGTCCACCTGCTTGCGAGTGGCCGCATCGGCGGCGAGCAAGTCGGCAAAGCGGCAGCGCTCTTTTTTGAGATTGTCAATCTGCTGGCGCAGCGAGGCCACTTGGCGGTTTTCGTCGAGCGCCTTGTTTTTTGTGGCCAGGAGGGTGGCATTGAGTTGTTGCCGCTGTAAGGCCAACTGGGTGGTGTCAATATGTCCGAGCGGATTGCCCGGGGCCACGGTCTGTCCCTCTTCGATGTGGAGCGACTCAATCTGGCCTGTAGTCTGGGCAGAGACAATGACTTCGGTGGTTTCAAAGACGCCCGAGGCATCAAAGCCGCCATCGTCTGAGGCGCAAGCCGTGAAAACGAGAGTCAAGGCGGCTACAAGGATGTGTTTGGCTTTCATAAGATGTGTGTTACCGGTTGAGTGTGTATTTCAAGTCATAGATGCTCTTGAGCAACTCTATTTCGTGGGTAGAGAGGGCTATTCTGGCATCGTTTTCTTTATTGATTTCGTGCAGCAGGTCATTGACATCGATGACGCCATGCTGCAATTTGTCTTCGGCAGAACGGCGCACGGCAGCGCGCAAGCGTATGATTTCTTCGTCGTCGGCCATAAGGCGTCGCCAGCGTGCCACGGCAGCGTTGTTTTCGGTAGCTTGCAGACGGTTGTTGAAGCGGAAAACTTCGCGCGCATTCTCGACCTGTTGCAACGAGGTGGCGATTTGGCGTTTGTCGTCACGCCGGGTGTAGAAATTGGATAGGTTCCAGCTCACCTTGACACCCACCATAGCGTTGAACGACCACTCGCGAGAAAACATATCATTAAACATGTCAAAGCCCGGATAGCCGTAATAACCTTGTGCGAAGAGGCTCAGTCGCGGGCGGAGGCCGGCATCGAGTTGTTTGTCGCGGGCCTGTAGCAAGTCGACCCTGGCATCAAAGCCGGCGAGTTCGGGACGAAGGCAGTCGGTGGCCACCGGGACTTCAGGGGCCGGCTTGACCAAAGTGCCGTCTATCTCCCGGCCAATGAAAATCTCAAGCAGGCGCAGATAGGAGAGGCGCGTGGCCGAGAGAGCGTGGTTCTGGCGCTCGGCAGTGAGCAGTTCGGCACGCACGGCGTCAACGTCTGCGCGCAGGGCGGTGCCTTTGTCGACCATAGCCTCAAGTTTGCGGCAGTTGTCGGTGAGGAGCGCTTGCAGGTTTTCGTTTTGGCGCAGTTGCTCGTCGCAGAGCAGAACGCCGAAAAACAGTTCGTTGACGCGGCGATTGAGTTCGTAGCGGTCCACGTCGGTCTGCCGGGACTCGACGTCGGCTTCGCGCTCGGCCACGGTCTTGGCCGCTTTGATGTGTCCGCCGTCATAGACCACCTGGTTCACCGAAGCGGCAATCTTATATTGCTCTTTACTCAAGCCTTTATAGTCAAAACCACCGGCAACCAGCACGCCTTGCAGCGCCTCAGGCAGAGTGGACACATCGTTTTGCCACGTGGCCTGCGCGTCGACCGACAGCTGGGGCAGATAGCCTTTTGAGAGATTGGCCACGGTGTAGTCTGCCGTCTGGCGGATGAGGGCATAACGTTTTGTCAGCGGATAGTTTTCGGCGGCGAGGCGCTGACACTCGCCGATGGTAAGCTGCGCACGGACCGAGAGGCCAACACCGCTCAGGCACATTGCCGCCAACATAACCTTCATTCTTTTCATACCATACATATTATAATATAAGAGTATCAAGATTTGTGTTTTATTCTTGTAGATGCAAAGATAGTGCAAGGCAAATGCAATAAGCTTGCTTAATTGCTGAGCCGCAGCCTATCTTCTGCAAAGATACAACGCCGCGAATACTCCCAGCTATGTCTGTGATATGCAATAATTGAGCAAAAACAACGTTTGGGCAAATTTTCAGCCCTAAAGATTGGTCGTGATGGGTCAAAAACCTACTTTTGAGCCATGAAAGAACAGATTTACGACTTGAAAGGACGTGCCGGAATGTGGGTCTGCACCGCCGGCCGCCGCCAATTCTGGATGAACGGGCAACTCTATGAGGCCGAAAGGGGGATGCTTTGCTTCATCTCGCCGATAATTGCCATCTATGAGCTTTCGCGCGACGACGACTACGCCGAAGTGTCCATCACCGACGAGGCCGAAGTGTTTTACCATGCCATCAAGCAGGTGTACAGTATGATTTTTGAATTGATGCAGACCAATCCGCCCTGCCTCAGGCTCGACGAAGAGAGGCTGGCGTTTTTCATAGCCCGCCACGACGAGATTGAGCAAAAGCGCAGCCGCATTGCCGAGTCTGACGACCCGCGCGAGCGCAACATTCTGACCCACTCCATGCACCTGCTCGAGCAGCAAACGTTGCTGGAAATGGTCCTGCTCTATTGCAAAGGGCAGACGGTTAAGCCAAAACCTGCAGCCCGCAACGAGACGGTGCTGTTCAAGTTTATCTATGCCGTCAACACCAACCCCAACCACGAGCGCAGCGTGGCCTTTTATGCACGCGAACAGGGTTTGTCGCCTAATCATTTCACGCGCATCATTCGCGAGCAAACGGGCAAAACGCCTTCGGAATGGATTGCCACCATCACGATTGTCAACGCCAAGATTCTCTTGAAGCAGCCCGGAATGAACGTGAAGGCGGTGGCGGCCGAACTGAATTTCCCCGAACAGTACACCTTCCGAAAGTTTTTCAAGCTGCACGTGGGCATACCGCCTAAGGAGTTCAGAAACCGCCACCTCAACGCGCACGAATGAAACCACGGTCCACACGCCGACAAGGCACGGCGGCACCTTATGGTTTTGTACGAAACAGGCTCTCAAACGTGACGGTTTTTATCGAAAAATTTGCTGAAAAAGTTTTCAAACAGGCCGGGCCGCACAAAAGAACGAGCGGAAACCAGCCGGCGAAGCCTTTTTAAAAGAAAAATTACACTGAATGCCACAAAAGTTTTACTGGAATAGGGCCAGAAATTTCTGTCCCTATTCCAGTAAAAACTGTCAGTAAGCCGGGAGACCGCCCCAACGGCGGATTTTGGGCGCCAAAGCACGGCCTTCTTCCTTCCTCACTCAAATATAAGGCCAAAACGGCGGAACGAAAAAGACCAAACGGAGACAGGACGAAAAAGGCGGCTTCCGGGACAGGCCAAGTCATAAATTAAGTAAAGGCGATACGTTTTAAGTCGAAATTACGTAACTTTGCAAAACACAGGTTAATCGGCCACCCTTTTCACCCCGCCGTCTCATTACGCACAAAGGCCATGAAAGGACGCTAAAGACGGGGGGCAGCCACATTTCATTCACAGACAGACACATACAAAACCATCCCTATGCTTTTTTCCAAAGACACATACACCGGCCGACGCGCCGAACTGCGGCGTCTCGTGGGCCACGGACTGATTGTCATCTTCGGCAACAACGACAGCCCGCTCAACTATCCGGCCAACACGTACTACTTTCGCCAAGACAGCACGTTTCTCTATTTCTACGGCCAGCACCGCCACGGTCTCGTGGGCGTGATTGACGCCGACAGCGGCGAAGAGACGCTCTACGGCGACGAAATCGACATTGACGACATCGTGTGGTACGGCTCGGTGGCTTCGGTGGCCGACATGGCTGCTGAGTGTGGCGTGGCCGCGGTGAAGCCAATGGGTGCACTGGCCGAAGCGGTTGGCAAGGCCAAAGCCGGCGGACGCGAGGTGCACTATCTCCCACCCTATCGCCACGACACGCAAATCCAGATTATGGACCTGCTCGACATTCACCCGTCCAAACAACGGGCAGAAGCCTCTGTCACCCTGATTAACGCCGTGGTGAAACTGCGCTCGAAGAAGTCGGCCGAAGAGATTGCCGAACTGGAACGTGCCGCCGCCATTGGCTACAAAATGCACACGGCTGCCATGAAACTGGCCAAGCCCGGCGTGACGGAACACTACATCGGCGGCGTGCTCGAAGGCATTGCCCACCAATACGGCTCGGGCGTATCGTTCCAGAGCATCGTGTCGATGCACGGCGAAATACTCCACGGCTACCCCTCCACCCGACCGCTCGAAGAGGGCCGGTTGCTGCTCTGCGACGCCGGTGCCGAAACACTCGAACACTACTGCTCAGACCACACCCGCACCACGCCCATCGGCGGCAAATACACGAGCCGTCAACGCGACATCTACGACATCGTCGTAGACTGCCACGACCTGGCCCTGACCCATGCCCGTCCGGGCGTGAAATGGTGGGACGTTCACATGGCCGTGTGCCGACTGATGACTGAACGCCTCAAAGCCCTCGGTTTGATGAAGGGCGACGTGGACGAAGCCGTCAAAGCCGGCGCTCACGCGCTCTTCCTGCCCCACGGACTGGGCCATATGATGGGTATGGACGTGCACGATATGGAAGGCCTTGGCCAGATTTATGTGGGCTACGACGACGAAGTGCGCCCTTCGACGCAGTTCGGCACCAACGCCCTGCGCTTTGCCCGCCGACTGGAGGAGGGCTTTGTCGTGACCGACGAACCGGGCATCTATTTCATCCCCGACCTCATCGACCTCTGGCGCGCCAACGGCACCAACGCAGACTTCCTCTGCTTCGACGAAATCGAGAAATACAAAGACTTCGGCGGCGTGCGCATCGAAGACGACGTGCTCATCACGGCCGACGGCTGCCGCTTCCTGGGCGAAGACCGCATCCCCTACCACGCCGACGACGTGGAGCAATATGTGGCCGAAAACGCCGAAGCCTAATCTCATCACAACGACACCAAATCATCAAATCATCCATACACCAATGAACAAGTTTTTCCTTCTGGCAGCATCTGTCATGATGTTTTCTGCCACCACGGCTACGGCACAAGACAAGGCCGAAGCCAAAAACGACACGGCGCAATTCACCGTAATCAAGGCCAACCCCGTGACCTCCATCAAAGACCAGAACCAGAGCGGCACCTGCTGGGCCTTCTCTTCGCTGAGCTTCCTTGAAGCCGAACTGCTCCGTATGGGCAAAGGCGAATATGACCTTAGCGAGTCGTTCCTCGTTTACCACACCTACCTCGACCGTGCCGACCGTGCCGTGCGCACCCACGGCGACGTGAGCTTCTCCCAGGGTGGTTCGTTCTACGACGCCATCTACTGTCTGAAGAACTACGGTATGGTGCCGCAGGAGGCCATGACCGGTACGCTCTACGGCGACTCCCTCTTCAACTTCAACCAGCTCGACGCCGTGGCTTCGGCCTACGTCAACGCCCTGGCCAAAGGCAAGCAAAAGACCATCAATCCCGCCTGGAAATCAGACTTGAGCCACATCTACGAAAACTATTTCGGCGCCTTCCCCGAGAGCTTCACCTACAAAGGCAAGAGCTACACGCCGCAGTCTTTCGCCAAATCGCTCGGTCTGAACCCCGACGACTACGTTTCGCTCACCAGCTTCACACACCACCCCTTCTACTCAAAATTCATCATTGAGGTGCAAGACAACTGGCGCTGGGCAGAGAGCTACAACCTGCCGCTCGACGAGTTTATGGAAGTGATGGACCAGGCCGTGCGCAACGGCTACACCTTCGCCTGGGGTGCCGACGTGAGCGAAAAAGGCTTTACCCGTCAGGGCATTGCCACCGTGCCCGACACGAAAAAGGCCGCCGACAAGACCGGCTCTGACGCTGCACGCTGGACCGGCACCAACGAGCGCAACGGCATGAAGACCGAAGACGCCAAAGGCGAAAAAGTCATCACGCAAGAAATGCGCCAGCTGGCCTACGACAACTGGGAAACCACAGACGACCACGGCATGGTCATCTATGGCTTGGCCAAAGACAAGGACGGCAAAGAATATTTTATGATGAAGAATTCATGGGGCGAATATGGTCCCTACAACGGATACTGGTATGTGTCCAAACCCTACGTGGCCTACAAGACCATGAACATCCTCATCAACAAAAAGGCCATCC
>JBJFGJ010000009.1:0-6371 GCA_051892575.1 Alloprevotella sp.
AAGAAAGAGGCCCTCGGAAGGGTCTCTTTCTGTTGTTTCTGAGCCGTTACGGGAATAAGGCGCGTAAGTACGGGAATAAGGATCGCACTTACGCGCCTTATTCCGCGAATGATTGTCCCTATGGTTAGAGGTGGAAGGTGTGAATTTGTGAACTTTGAACCGCTTGCAGACCCTTCAAAATGGCTTTTGGGCATATCAATGAAGCATTTTCGTCACTTTCAAACCTTTTTCTGAACCTTAAATTGGGGTTAAAATGCAAGCAAAAAACTTTTTCTTCGGGCAGGATGAAGGCCGGCGGTCAGTCTTTTATGCTTTGCTTCAACACGAGGCGGGCCTCCGGCCCCATGTTGAAGAGCAGGTCTACGATGCTCAGGTTGGGGAGAAAGCCGTTTTGCTGCTCGAACACTTGATAGTAGGGTGCTGGCGTGAAAGTCCGGTCGGCCTCATAGCCCGTCTTGGGGCGGATGGTCTCCCTGAAGTCGTCGGCGTCCACCGTGTCGGCGTCCACATAGTGTTCGGCTTGTCGGATGTCGGGTGTCAGACCGAGCCAACGGCAAACCAGCTCTTGGAGGGCCGTGTTGAAGTCGACGAGGTAAGTGAAGTCTTGACGGTATATGGCCTCAAAGTCATCGGCCATATACTCAAAAAACGGACTGTTTTCGTAGCAGCTCTTCAGGGCGTTCCAGTGCAGGTGGCGCCAGTCGCCATGCCGGCTCAGCCGGATGTCGCGCGTCGGCATTTTGCCCTTGCCTTCGTGCACGATGGGCAGTGTCAGGGCCAACGGTCCGTCCGGTCCGGCTATGATGCAGCGGTTGCGGTAGGTCTGCTTGACATAGTGGTCGTGGCAGTCCAGAATGACGTAGGGCGCGCCATAGAGCTTGGTGAAGTATTCAACGGGTGGCAGATAGGCCGACGTAAGGATGACGGGTCGCATGGCCTTAGGATGAGGGAAAATGAAAGGTTTGGAACAATCTACAGACTATGCCGCCGCAGAGGGCTGTGGCGCCGCCGGCCGAAGGCGGTCGGGATGTCTGTGTGTCATTCAATGGAAGAGAAAAAGCGGTCGCCGCGCAGGCAGTTGTAAAACGGGCGGTCGGGATGGATGGAATAAGTGATGCAGACCACATGGCCGAAGACTTGGGCTTCGTCGACCAGGTCTTGTCCCACCACAATGGCCCCCTCGGGCACGATGCCGTGCTGGGGCCGGTCTACGGTGTCGCCCGGCAAGGCCTCGACGCGGCCCAAGGCCAACCGGCCGTCGTTCAGGTGATAGGCCACGAGGTCGCCACGCTCGGGCAGACTGCTGAAAAATCGCTTTTGCTTGCCTCCCAGACCAAACGGCAGGCGCAGGCCATAGGCTGCGCGGTTGACCAGCAGGCGGTCGCCGCTTTCCAGCTGCAAGGCCTGTTGTGGTGTGGTGACAGACACCTGCGTGAGCCACATTTCGTGCACCAGAAGCATAAAAAAAACGGCCACGGCGGCGGGCAAGACCACATAGCGCATGAAGTGTCTTGTACCACGCCAGCCTGGCGGTTTCTTAAATCGGCCGATATAGCGTTTGATGGTCACCATAATGATTGCGGTTCAAGCGTTCAGCCTTCGGATCGGGTGGGGCTTATTTGATGCCGCTCACCCATTTGAAGAGACGGCTCCAACGGATTTTGCCGTCAAAAAGACCATAGTCGGGATTGAGTGAAAGCCACACGAAGAGCGGTTTGCCCACAATGTGGTCTTCGGGCACAAAGCCCCAGAAGCGGGAGTCGGCCGAGTTGTCGCGGTTGTCGCCCATCATCCAGTAATAGTCCATCTTGAACGTATAGTTGTCTGTGGCCTTGCCGTTGATGTAAATCTTGTTGTCTTTCACCTCCAGCTTGTTGCCTTCGTAGACCCTGATGGGTCGCTCATAGATGGGCAGGTTTTGCAGTGAGAGTTTGAGTTTGGCCCCCTTCTTCGGTATCCATACCGGTCCGTAATTGGCCGAGGTCCAGTTTTTGGCCATATTGAGCGGATAGAGTTCGTCGCCTGTGGCCAAAGGAGCCCTTTCAGGATTGGGCGCGATAAACCCACGCTTGACCAACTCGTTTTTTACGTGTTCCGTCATGGGGAAGCCTGCGCCCATCTCCACATATTGCAACTCCTCGTTGGTAATGTCGAGTTCGCGTTTGGTGTCTTCGTCAATCTGGAGCGTAGCCGGGACGGCATAGCGATACTGCACGTTTTCCGGCTGAGGATTGGCCTTGCCGTCGAGATAAATGATGTCGTCCTTGATTTGCAGTGTCTGTCCCGGCAGTCCCACACAGCGTTTCACATAGTTCTCGCGGCGGTCGGTGGGGTGGGTGATGACCTTGCCAAACTCCTCGGGATTGCTGTCGATGACCGCGCGGCCCAAGGCGTAGCGGCGGGCATATTCAGCCTGTTGCTCGGCATAGGGCATATCGGGCGTCAGCGGCTTGTAGGTGCCGTTTTGCGCCGCCATGCCACTGCCTATGCTGTAGGCCATACCGTAGAAATCCTGGTCGATATGCTTGGTGGCCACGGTGTCGCCCGAGGGATAATTGAACACCACAATGTCATTGAGTTCCACTTGGCCGAGTCCCTTCACGCGGCGATATTCCCACTGCGGCCAGCCCAGATAACTCTTGCCGCCAATCAGGGGCATAGTGTTTTGTGTCAGAGGCATGGTTAGCGGTGTCTGCGGGATGCGAGGACCGTAAGACAGTTTCGACACCAGCAGATAGTCGCCCGTGAGCAGCGTCTTTTCGAGAGAAGATGAAGGAATAACGAAGTTCTGGAAAAAGAACTGGTTAAGAAAATAGATGGCCGTGAGCGCAAAGACGATGGCGTCGACCCAACTCATCACCGTGCGGGTGGTGCGCGACGGCGATTGTTTCCACCAAGTCCATTTGATGATTTTGGTGAGGTAGATGTCTATGATAAACGGCACGACAAGCAGGCCCCACCAGGAGCCAACCCAGAAAAGAAAGGCAAAATAGAGCAGGAGGACTACGCCGCACTTGATATAAGCGGCTTTGTGCGACTTGAAGTCGGGAAAGTTAATGGACATAGGTGGCGTTAGAAAGTGAAGAGGTCGTCGGTGGTCAGCAGGCCCGTGTGGGTAGCGGTGAATTCAGCGGCCAATACGGCACCGAGGGCAAAACCGCGGCGGTTGTGGGCGTCGTGGGTAATGGTGATGGCGTCGGCCGGGCTGTCGTAGGTGATGGTGTGTATGCCCGGCACCTCGTCGCGGCGGATGGCGTCAATGCGCAGCAAGTCGGACGGAGCGTCTTTAGAGCCCGTTGTGCGGCCGTCAGCTTCGAGCACTTCACCCTTGGTCCAGTCTTTTTTGCGGTCCATTTCGTGGCAGATTTGTTCGGCCAGTGTGATGGCCGTGCCGCTTGGCGCGTCGAGCTTGTGGATGTGGTGGGTTTCCACCATCGTCACGTCGTAGGCCGGGAAGTTGTTCATAATGCGGGCCAGGTATTTGTTCACGGCCGAAAATATGGCCACTCCGAGTGAGAAGTTGCTGGCCCAGAAGAGCGTATAGCCCTCGTCGATGAGGTGCTTCACGTCGTCGGCATGGTCTTTTTGCCATCCCGTCGAGCCGCTCACCACCTTCACGCCGGCCTTGAAGGCGCGCACGTAATTGTCGTAGGCGGCCGTTGGCGTGGTAAACTCAATCGCCACGTCGGCACTCTTGAAGGCTTCGCTCTCAAAGTCGTCGCGGTTGTCTATGTCAATGATGCAGACAATTTCGTGTCCGCGTTTCAGGGCCTCTTCTTCAATCATATGGCCCATTTTGCCATAGCCGATAAGGGCAATTTTCATAGGGCGGAATTATTTGACGATGAGCAGGAAATAGTTTTTCTTGCCGCGCTGCACCACGAGATATTTGCCGGCAATAAGATCGTCGGCCGTGATTTCGCGGTCGAAGGCGGTGAGTTTCTCTTTGTTGAGGCTTACGCCGCCACCCTGTGTGAGCTTGCGCATTTCGCCTTTTGAGGCAAAGCATTGGGTGGTTTCGGCCAGCAGGTCGACGGCTTTGGCGCCTATGACGGCGTCTTTGTCCACGCTGAACTGCGGCACGCCGTCAAACACGCTGAGCAGGGTGTCTTCGTCCAGTTTGGTGAGATTGTCTTTGGTGGCTTTGCCAAAGAGGATGTTGGACGCCTCGACGGCGGTCTCGTAGTCTTCGCGGCTGTGCACCATGCAGGTCACCTCTTCGCCGAGTTTCTTTTGCAGGATGCGGCGGCCCGGGTCGGCGCGATGCTCGGCGATGAGTGCGTCAATCTCTTCGTGGGTCAGTGAGGTGAAAATCTTGATGTAGCGCTCAGCCTCTTCGTCGCCAACGTTGAGCCAGAATTGGTAGAATTTATAAGGTGTGGTGTATTTGCGGTCGAGCCATACGTTGCCTTGTTCGGTCTTGCCAAACTTTTTGCCGTCGGCTTTGGTGATGAGCGGGCAGGTCAGCGCGTAGGCATCGGCATCGGCGCCGAGGGTACGGCGGATGAGTTCCGTGCCGGTGGTGATGTTGCCCCATTGGTCCGAGCCGCCCATCTGGAGCTTACAGTTCTTCTCCTGATAGAGGTGGAGGAAGTCGTAGCCCTGCAGCAGCTGGTAGGTAAATTCGGTGAAGGAGAGGCCGTCGCGAGCTTCGCCGTTGAGGCGTTTCTTCACGCTGTCTTTAGCCATCATATAGTTCACCGTGATGTGCTTGCCAATCTCACGGGCGAAGTCGAGGAAGGTAAAGTCCTTCATCCAGTCGTAGTTGTTGACCAGTTCGGCGGCGTTGGGTGCGTCAGAGTCAAAGTCAAGGAAGCGGGCCAGTTGGGCTTTGATGCAGGCCACGTTATGGCGGAGCGTCTCTTCGGTGAGCAGGTTGCGCTCAGCGCTTTTGCCCGAAGGGTCGCCAATCATACCCGTGGCGCCGCCCACGAGAGCCAGCGGCTTGTGTCCGGCACGTTGGAAGTGTCGGAGCATCATCACCGAGCAAAGGTGGCCAATGTGGAGCGAGTCTGCCGTGGGGTCAATGCCGACGTAAGCCGTCACCTGTTCTTTTTCCAGCAGTTCTTCCGTTCCCGGCATCATTTGGTGGAGCATTCCGCGCCACTTCAGTTCTTCTACGAAGTTCATAGTTGTTTTATCGTGTTTTGTTTGTGATTATGCGGTTTGTGTCAGGGTCTGTTTTCACTTGCCCGGCCTTATGGCGAGGGCTTTGTTTTCGGCCGCCTCCATGATTTCGCGCTCTCCCGGTCCTTTGTCGTTGATGCCGCAGAGGTGCAGGATGCCGTGAATGATGACGCGGTGCAATTCTTCCTCATAGGTTTTGCCGAAGGCCTCGGCGTTGGAGCGCACGGTGTCGAGGCTGATGAAGAGGTCGCCGCTCACGATGTGGTCTGTGCAATAGTCAAACGTGATGATGTCTGTGTAGTAGTCGTGGTTGAGATATTGGCGGTTCACCTCCAGTATTTTCTCGTCGTCGCAAAAGATATAGGCCACGTCGCCCACTTTCTTGCCATAGCTTTCGGCCACGGCCTTGACCCAGGCCGAGTTGGTGCGGCGTTTGATGGCCGGCATCTTCACGTTGATGGTTTGATAGGAAATCATGAGAATGTGTCAAAGAGTGAGGGTTGGCCGAGGTTGCCGCTCGTGATGTCTCGGCCCAGGTGTTTGTAGGCGAGTTCGGTCACTTCGCGGCCTCTTGGCGTGCGTCGGATGAAGCCTTCTTTGATGAGGAATGGTTCGTACACCTCCTCCACGGTTCCGGCGTCTTCGCCGATGGCCGTGGCGATGGTGGTCACGCCCACCGGGCCGCCCTTGAATTTGTCGATGATGGTGAGCAGTATCTTGTTGTCGATTTCGTCCAGTCCGTAGCGGTCAATGTTGAGGGCTTCGAGGGCATAGCGGGCAATGGCGGTGTCGATGCGTCCGTTGCCTTTCACCTGGGCGAAGTCTCTCACGCGTCGCAGCAGGGCGTTGGCGATACGGGGCGTACCGCGTGAGCGTCCGGCAATCTCTTGTGCCGCCTGTTCAGAGATGGGCACGTTCAGGATTTGCGCCGAGCGGCTGATGATGCGGCAGAGCGTTTCGGCGTCATAGTATTCCAAGTGGAGGTTGATGCCGAAACGGGCACGCAGAGGCGCTGTGAGCAGACCGCTGCGCGTCGTGGCTCCCACGAGGGTAAACGGGTTGAGGTCAATCTGTATGGAGCGTGCTGCCGGACCGCGGTCAATCATGATGTCGATGCGGTAGTCTTCCATCGCCGAATACAGGTATTCCTCCACCACGGGTGAGAGGCGGTGTATTTCGTCGATGAAAAGCACGTCGTTGGGTTCGAGGCTGGTGAGCAGGCCGGCCAGGTCGCCGGGTTTGTC
>JBJFGJ010000010.1:0-6352 GCA_051892575.1 Alloprevotella sp.
TTGATGACTTCGGCGCGGATGAAGCCCTTCTCGAAGTCGGTGTGGATGACGCCGGCACATTTCGGAGCCTTCCAGCCGCGGCGGTAGGTCCAGGCTTTCACCTCCATTTCGCCGGCGGTGATGAACGTCTCGAGGCAGAGCATTTTGTAGGCTGCCTTGATGAGGCGGTTGCAGCCGCTCTCTTCGAGCCCCACGTCTTGCAGGAACATCTGCCGCTCCTCGTAGCTTTCCAGTTCGGCGATGTCTGCCTCGGTCTGGGCGGCCAATACGAGCACTTCTGCCCCCTCGTCTTTCACCGCTTCGCGCACCTCATCGACATAGTGGTTGCCGGTGGCGGCAGAGCCTTCGTCCACGTTGCACACATAGAGCACCGGCTTGGAGGTGAGCAAGAAGAGTCCGGCAGCCGCTTTCTGCTCGTCGGCCGTCTCAAACTGCACGCTTCGTGCCGACCGTCCCTGCATCAGGGCTTCGCGGTAGGCCGTCAAGACGTCATATTCGGTTTTGGCGTTTTTGTCGCCGCCCACTTTGGCAATCTTTTCCACGCGTTTGATGCGGTTTTCCACCGTTTCGAGGTCTTTGAGCTGGAGCTCGGTGTCGATGATTTCCTTGTCTCTCACGGGGTTGACCGAGCCGTCCACGTGCACCACGTTGCCGTCGTCGAAGCAGCGCAACACGTGGATGATGGCGTCGGTCTCGCGGATGTTGCCCAAGAATTGGTTGCCCAGTCCTTCACCCTTCGAGGCCCCTTTCACGAGTCCGGCTATGTCGACGATTTCGACCGTAGTGGGCACAATGCGTCCCGGATGTACGAGTTCGGCCAATTTGTTGAGCCGCTCGTCGGGCACGGTGATGACGCCCACGTTGGGCTCGATGGTACAGAAGGGGAAGTTGGCCGATTGCGCTTTGGCGTTGCTCAGGCAGTTGAAGAGGGTCGATTTGCCCACGTTGGGCAGTCCGACGATGCCACATTGTAAACTCATTGGTCTGTTTTATTGCTTGTTTTGTTTTTTCAAAAGTCAAAGAGACTTTTTTGAGTCAAAGAGACAAAGAGTAGGCTTGTCCGCTAAAACTCTTTTAGCCTCTTAGTCTTTTATTCTTTTAGATTTCTTTATAGCCAACCCCAGTCCTCCCACAAAGAGGGCCACGATGAGGCCGAGAGCCACGAAGGCTATGGTGTTGGTTGTGTTGACCGACGAGGGTTTGAATGTCATCACCACCTTGTGGTTGCCTGCCGGCACCTTGAGTGCCCGCAACACATAGTTGACGCGCCCCAGTTCGGCCGGTTGTCCGTCGATGGTGGCCGTCCAGCCGGGGTAGTATATTTCAGAGAACACCACCAGTCCGCCCTTGTCCGAACGGATGTCGTAATGCAGTTCGTTGGCCTCATAGCTCGTATGAACCACCTCGCCGGCGCCCAAAGGCGACCCGTCGAGCTGTGTGCGGAACTGCTCGTCGGCCACGGCGGCGTGTTTGGTGTCAAGGCGCTCGAGCGCGGCCATTTCGGCGTCGGCACCTTTCACAAAGTCAATCTTTTCCACAAACCATCCTGCCCCGTTGGCTGCCGGGTTGACAGCCGCCATGGTGCCCGTTTGGTTGTTGGACAAGATGAGGTATTTCATATTGAGCATATTGAGCACGGGACAAATGCTGTCTCCTCCCGCCACCATAGGCATTTCTTCGCCCTCCTTCACTTGCAGTGCATTGCCGAGCCGTCCAATCTCCTTTCTCAGACAGCGGCCGATAACGTCTTGATAGCGTTGCAACTTGGCAGCATGATAGCCGCCGATGTTGTGGTGCCAATAGCTGGCCGTGTTGTCGTTGAAGGAGCTGACGTGCAGGTCGAGTACGCGATAATAGCTCTCGTCTTTCAAAATCTGCTCGTCGGCATAGGTTTTGGCACCGAAAGTTTCGGCTCGCACGTAGGGGTCGGAGAAATTGTCGGTGTTGAGATATTGCTTGTTCACCGCCCACATCTCCGCCAGACACACCACGCCCACGCCGGCACACACCGCCCAAGAGGGCATTTTCTTGACAAACATGGCCACGACCACGGGAATGGCACAAAGCAAAATCACCAGCAGCGAGCGACCGGCCGAGGCCGAAATCACGCCGTGGCGTATCCCCTCGATGAGGCTGCCGTATTCAGAGGCAAAGTCGGGATAGACAGAGGCCAGATAGTTCATCGTCGAAGCCTCGTCGGCCGAGAGCACACTTCCGGCAGCCGACGGCACAATCCACAATACCATACAGACACCGGCCGTCAGTGTGGCCGCCACCCCTAAGCCAATTTGGCCGCGGCGACTCCTGAGCAGTTCGCCACGCATCCGTAGAGCCTTCACCAAAGCCAGCATAGCCAGCAGCGGCATGGTGAATTCGGCAATGACCAGCGCCGACGACACTGTTCGGAATTTATTGTACATCGGCAGATGATCTACAAAGAAATGCGTGAGCCATGGGTTGTTGTGTCCCCAGGCAAACAAGAGCGAAATCAGTGTGGCTCCGGCCAAGGCCCATTTCATTGGACCGCGCACGATAAACAGACCGAGGATGAAAAGCAGGCACACGAAGGCCCCCACATAGACCGGCCCGACGGTGAACGGCTGGTTGCCCCAATACAGGTTGGCACCCGGCAGTGTCTTCACCGGATTGTTTCCTCCGGGATGCTCGGCCTCATATTCAGCTGCCGCCTGCTGCGCCATTCCCATATAATTATATAGGCTGCTCTGCGGCTCGTCATAGACATTTTCCTGAGTCACGGCCTGCCCTGTGCCGCCACCCTTGAAGTTGGGTATGAGCAGGGTCATAGTTTCGTCCACGCCATAGCTCCACTGCGTGATATAGTCGTAGTCCAGTCCGCCGGCGGCCGCCTCTTCTCCGCCCATCGTCGCGGTCTGTTCGGCTTTTCCAGCCGACAGTTCGCTACCGCCTCTCATTGTGTGTTTGGCATAGGTATAAGTGTGGTAGAGGTTGGGCAGATTGGCCACCACACCCATCATACCGGCCACGACGATCACAGCCGTAGCCTTGAGCCATCGTTTCAGAGAGAGGCCGTTTGTGGTCAAAGCGTCGTCGGGAGCGTCTTTGCGTCTGAGCGCCTGTATGCCGTAGGCCACAACGATGAGCCCCATCACAAAAAGGAAATAATAGGTCATCTGTACGTGGTTAGACAACACCTGGAAGGCCGTGAACAGCGCCGTCACGGCTGCACCCCACACCAGTTTGCCTCTATAACACAACACGATGCCCGCAATGGTGGGAGGGATATAGGCCAGTGTCATCACCTTCCAGATATGTCCAGCGGCAATGATGATGAAGAAATAAGACGAGAAGGCCCACACCACGGCCCCGAGAGCCGCGAGATAAGGTTTGAAGTTGAAAGCCCTCATCATGATATAGAAGCCCAGCAGGTAGGCCAGCACATAGAGCACCACGCCCGTTTGCCCCAGCCCATAGATGCGTGAGATTTGTCCCAGCGCGTCGGTGGCGTCATACGAGGGTGCAATCTGATAGGTGGGCATACCGCTAAACATGGCTCCGGTCCATCTTGTGGTTTCTCCGTCGTGCGCGAGTCGGTATTCCTGTTGTTCGCGTCCTTGCAATATCCCGGCGTCGGTGTCGTGTCCGCCCAGGACGAGTCCCTGCGAGACAGGTTCGTAAAAGTAGGCAAAACTGATGAGCATGAAGAGCGCCACCATGGCAGCGTCGAGCCATGAGTTTTTAATCCATTTCAGAAAATCGATTTTCATCCTGATACTTGATATAACTATTTAATCTGCGAAGTTAAGCTAAAGTTATTGCAATCACAAAAAATGACGGGATTTTTGAGAGGATGGCTGCTTATGCTTATGCACTGTTGGCCTCTACACCAGCCTCTACACCAGCTTCCCACCAGCCTCCCACCAGTCGCAAGGGAGTAATTTCGCCCCGGTTTTTTTTGGTCATTCCGAGCACTTGCACTAACTTCGCCATAATATTTAACAAATGAAGAAAAACCACAATCCGATGGACTACAATTTTCAAGATATCGAGAAGAAATGGCGCGCCAAATGGGCAGCCGATAAGACTTATCACGTCACCGAAGATGCCAGCAAGCAGAAGTTTTACGTGCTCAACATGTTCCCATATCCCTCAGGGGCCGGACTACACGTGGGACACCCCCTCGGCTATATCGCCTCTGACATCTATGCACGCTACAAACGCTTGAACGGCTTCAATGTGCTCAACCCCATGGGCTACGACGCCTATGGTCTGCCCGCCGAGCAATATGCCATACAGACCGGCCAACACCCAGCACAAACCACCGAGGTGAACATCAAACGCTATCGCGAACAGCTCGACAAAATAGGTTTCTCTTTCGACTGGGACCGCGAAGTGCGTACTTGCGACCCACGCTATTACCACTGGACGCAATGGGCCTTTGAGCAAATGTTCAACTCGTTTTATTGCCTCAAAGGCGGTCACGCCCGTCCCATTTCCAAACTTATAGCCCGATTTGAAGAAAAAGGCACAGAGGGAGTCCACGCTGCCTGCAGCGAAGAGCTCACTTTCACGGCCGACGAATGGAAGGCCATGACGGAGAAGGAAAAAGAAGAGGTGCTGATGAACTACCGCTTGGCTTATCTCGGCGAGACGATGGTGAACTGGTGTCCACAACTGGGCACTGTCTTGGCCAACGATGAGGTGGTGGACGGCGTGAGTGAACGCGGCGGCTACCCCGTGGTACAGAAACGGATGAAACAATGGTGTCTGCGCGTTTCGGCTTATGCCCAACGCCTGCTCGACGGCCTCGACACCATCGACTGGACCGACTCCATCAAGGAGACGCAACGCAACTGGATTGGTCGCTCTGAGGGTACGGAGATGACGTTTGCCGTGAAAGACAGCGACGTGAAATTTACTATCTTCACCACACGTGCCGACACGATTTTCGGTGTGACGTTTATGGTGCTGGCTCCCGAGAGCGAACTTGTGGCTCAGTTGACCACCGCCGACTGCCGCGCCGAGGTGGAAGCTTATATCGAAGCCACCAAAAAACGCACCGAGCGCGAGCGCATCGCTGACCGCCGTGTGACGGGTGTCTTCACCGGAGCCTATGCCGTCAATCCCTTCACGGGCGATGCCATCCCCGTTTGGGTGAGCGACTATGTGCTGGCCGGATATGGCACGGGAGCCATCATGGCCGTGCCGGCTCACGACTCGCGCGACTATGCCTTTGCCCGCCACTTCAATCTGCCCGTCATTCCGCTCATTGAGGGTGCCGATGTTTCGGAAGAGAGCTTCGACGCCAAAGAGGGCATCGTGATGAACTCACCGGCCGCGGGCAAAACTGCCATCGATGGCTTCTCACTTAACGGATTGACCGTGAAAGAGGCCATTGCCGCCACCAAAAAGTTCGTCACCGAGAAGGGTATGGGTCGCGTCAAGGTGAACTTCCGCCTGCGTGATGCCATCTTCTCCCGACAGCGCTATTGGGGTGAGCCGTTCCCCGTATACTATCAAAACGGCATCCCCCGTCTCGTGCCCGAAGATTGCCTGCCCATAGAGCTGCCCGAAGTGAGCCGCTTCCTCCCCACAGAGACCGGCGAACCGCCCCTGGGCAACGCCACACGATGGGCTTGGGACACGGCGAACCGTTGCATCACCGACAACAGTCGCATCGACGGCGTGACGGTGTGTCCGCTCGAACTCTCCACCATGCCAGGCTTTGCGGGCTCCTCGGCCTATTATCTGCGCTATATGGACCCGATGAACGCTGGCGGGCTCGTTTCGCCGGAAGCCGATAAATACTGGCAAAACGTTGACCTCTACATCGGCGGTTCGGAACATGCCACCGGCCACCTCATCTACAGCCGTTTCTGGAACAAGTTCCTCTTCGACCTCGGCGTGTCGTGCCGTGAAGAGCCTTTTGCCAAGCTCGTCAATCAGGGTATGATACAGGGACGTTCCAACTTTGTCTATCGCATCAAAGACACCAACACCTTTGTTTCTCACGGCCTCAAAGACCAATATGACGTGACGCCCATCCATGTCGACGTGAACATCGTGCAAAACGACCGCCTCGACATTGAGGCTTTCAAGGCTTGGCGTCCCGAATATGCCACAGCCGAGTTTGTGCTCGAGGGCGACCAGTATATTTGCGGATGGGCCATCGAGAAGATGTCGAAGTCGATGTATAACGTGGTGAACCCCGATATGATCATCGAAAAATATGGTGCTGACACGCTCCGACTCTACGAAATGTTTCTTGGACCCATCAATCAGAGCAAACCTTGGGACTCCAACGGCATAGACGGTTGCTTCCGCTTCTTGCGCAAGACGTGGAACCTCTTTTTCGACAAGACTGGCAGCCTCG
>JBJFGJ010000011.1:0-6342 GCA_051892575.1 Alloprevotella sp.
CACAAAGACTGTTACACCGGACAGGGCGACGCCCAGTCCCAGCGTGGAAGCGAACCCAATGTGGTGCTTAAACACCGCAACCAAACCCTTTACACCGACTCGCTTAACTACGACCGGCTGGAGAGTATGGCCTATTTCTTCGATGGCGGAAAGCTCATCGACGGCAAAGACATACTGTCCTCCGACTGGGGAGAATATTACACCAACACCCGACTGGCAGACTTCTATTACAACGTCAAACTCTTCAACGGCAAAGACTCTCTCGTGACCGACACGCTCCACTACAACACCGTCACGAAATGGGCCGAAGTGAAGGGCCCCTCAAACATCCACAGCGGCGACAGCCGTATTTACACCGAGAACGGGGTCTACAACAGTCAGACGGGACAAGCCAAACTCTTCGACCGTTCCCAGATATTCAACAAAGGCAAGGCCTTGGTGGGTGACAGTGTTTTCTACAACAAAGAAAACGGCGAGATGAGAGCGCTCAACAACGTCGTCTATCGAGACACAATTAGCGGCCAAGACTTTCTCGGTGACTACGTCTATTATAATGAGCAAACGGGCGAAGCTTTGGCCTACGACCGCGCTTTAGCCAAAGAATACAAAAACGGCCCCGACACGCTCTTTGTCCATGCCGACACCATCCGACTCCATACATTTAATATAGACACCGACTCGGTCTATCGCCGCCTCCACGGCTACAAGCACGTGCGCACCTATCGCCGTGATATGCAGGCCGTGGCCGACTCCATGACGTTCACCACTCAAGGCAACTTGCTACAACTCTACCGCGACCCCATCGTTTGGAGCGATGACCGACAGATTGTCGGCGAAGAGATCCGGGTCTGGACCAACGACTCTACGCTCGACAGCGTTCACGTGATGCGGCAGGCTATGCTCGTAGAGCGTTTGGACTCTGTACACTACAACCAGGTGGCGGGCAATCTCATTCGGGCCTATTTCGACCGCGGCGAGATGACTTTGGGCTGTGTCGACGGCAATGTCTGTGTGGTCAACTTCCCTCTTGAAAAAGACAGTTCCATTATTTATCAGAACTATCTTGAGACTGCGCATTTGCGCATGACCATGCAAAACCGCAAACTCAAACGTATGTGGGCACCGGCCTCAAAAGGTTGTTTTTATGTGGCCGGACTGGCTCCCGAAGAGCGCACCCGTTTGAGCGGCTTCGCTTGGTTTGACTACATCCGCCCACTCCACGCCTACGACCTCTTTGAGTGGCGGCCTAAGAAAAAAGGCGCCGAGCTGCGACCGTCTGTCCGCCACGAGGCTCCACTTCAGACACTGCCTGCTCGTTAACTTCGCCTCTTTGTCTCTTTGCTTTTTTTGTCTATAATCTAATATGAGTGACATCATCCGCCTTCTCCCTGACTCCGTGGCCAACCAAATCGCCGCGGGCGAAGTCATACAGCGTCCTGCATCAGTCATCAAAGAACTGGTGGAGAATGCCATCGATGCCGGTGCCTCACTCATTCAAGTCATAGTGGCCGATGCCGGCAAATCGTCCATACAAGTAGTGGACAACGGCAAGGGTATGTCGCCCACCGACGCCCGTCTGGCTTTCGAGCGCCACGCCACGTCAAAAATCAGTTCGGCCCAAGACCTCTACCATCTACAGACTATGGGATTTCGCGGTGAAGCGCTCGCCTCGATTGCCGCCGTGGCGCAGGTGGAACTCAACACACGCCGGCCAGAAGACGAAGTGGGCACTTGCCTGCGCATCGAAGGCAGCAAAGTGTGCTCGCAAGAACTCACAGGATGCCCTGTCGGCGCCAACTTCATCGTGAGAAACCTTTTCTTCAACATACCCGCACGCCGCAAATTTCTGAAATCGAACCAGACAGAGATGTCCCACATCTACGCCGAGTTTGAACGTATGGCCCTGGCCCATCCCTCGGTAGGCATGAAATTGGCCACGCCTGAGAACGTTCTGTTCAATCTGCCGGCCGGCAACTTCCGGGCGCGCATCAAAGCCCTCTATGGCAAACACCAAGACGCCGCCTTGTTGCCGCTTCAGGTGGAGACCTCTTTGGTGAAGATTAGTGGTTTTGTGGGTTCGCCGTCATCGGCAAAGAAAAAAGGAGCGCGCCAGTTTCTCTTTGTCAACAACCGCTTTATGCGGCATCCCTATTTCAACAAAGCCATTATCGGGGCCTACGACCGTCTAATTGCCGACGGCGACCAGGTGCCCTACTTCCTCTGCTTTGACATAGACCCAACGCGCATCGACGTCAACGTCCATCCGGCCAAGACCGAAATCAAATTCCAGGACGACCCAGCCATCTGGCAAATACTCCAGGCCGCCGTGCGCGAGTCATTGGGCAAATGGGGGGCCGTACCGTCACTCGACTTCGACACGGCGGGCCGTCCCAATCTGCCGGTTTTTGACGCCAAGGCCCAACCGACAGAACCGCCGCAAATCCATCTCAACCCCAATTTTAACCCCTTCGGTCCGTCCACAGGCAGACCGTCGTCAGGCTCTGCCACACCTGCTTATCTGCCCAACCGGCCGAGTCGCGGACAGATGGATGCTTTCAGTCGAATGGAACAGGAGATATTGGGAGAAAAACTCCCGACAGACGGGACGACAACCGAAGACAACGTCCATCCAACGCTCTACGACAACCTTCCCTCCGAAAAGCAAAACCAATGGACCCGGACCGACGCCCCCCGTTTTCAGTTGCTCGGGCGCTATGTTGTGACCGCTTCAAGCGCCGGTCTGTTGATAATAGACCAGCACCGCGCCCACACGCGCATACTTTTTGACGAATACTTCGCGCAACTCACTTCGCGCCACGGCATATCCCAAGGGCTGCTCTTCCCTCAAAGCCTCAATCTCTCCGTTTCGGCGGCAGCAGTGTTTGAGTCGCTGATGCCCCGCCTGACGGCCGTAGGCTTCGATTTCAGTCCGCTCGGCGGCACAGACTATTCCGTATGTGGCATTCCGGCCGGCACCGAAGGCCTCGACATCGCCCTGCTCATCGACAACCTCATCGACGAAGCCGGCGAGGGTGGCCGGGGAGGCGAAGAAAGCATCAACCGCCACATTGCCGCCACGCTGAGCCGCCATGCCGCTATGCCCTGCGGCCAGGCACTCTCTGACGACGAGATGCGCGAGCTCTCGCAAAAACTCTTCGCCTCGAGCAATCCCCGATACACCCCTTCGGGACAACCCGTCTACCACATCTTGAGCGGCGGCGACCTGGAAAAATTGCTCAGTTAAGCCAATGACACAACCTAATTTGCAAAGTGAAGATTGCAAAACTTTAAGAAATAGCTGCTAAAGCACTGAAAAAAAAGCGTTTTACTATTTGTTTTACCCAAATGTGCCTATCTTTGCAAAGGAATATTCATCCGCTCAATCATAAACGACAATCAAATCACTGTTTCACTTTTAATAATTAACACATCATTATGAAAAAGTTTTTACTCGCTCTTGCCGTAGTAGGTCTCTCTACCACCGCCGTGGCTCAGCAGACTGAGATCCCTACCCACAAGTACAGCGTAGCCACCAACTCTTTCTGGGCAAACTGGTACGTATCTGCCGGTGCTGACTTCACCGCTGCTTACACCTCTCAGGAGAACTGCTGCAACAAGAACCCGTTCAGCGTAGACCGCGGAACCTTCGGCTTCGACGTTGCTGTAGGTAAATGGTTCACTCCCGGCATTGGTCTCCGCACCAAGTTCAACGGCATCTGGGCCAAGCAGGTTAACACCCGCGACAACCACCACTCTTACAACTACTGGAACATCCACGAAGACGTTACCTTCAACCTCTCTAACCTCCTCTTCGGTTACAACGAGAAGCGCGTGTGGAACTTCATTCCTTACGTAGGTATGGGTGTGATGCGCAACATGAGCGCCAACGAATATGCTCTGACCTACAACTTCGGTTTGCTCAACAACTTCCGCGTAAGCAGCCGCGTTCAGATCTTCGCTGACCTCAGCTGCACCGCCGGTGAAGGCTTCATCGATGGCGCTGACATCAACTATGCCGCCAAGAGCGTATTTGCCACCCGTCGCTACGACAAGCTCGTAGGCCTCTCTGTAGGTGTGACCTACAACCTCGGCAAGCACACTTGGGAGAAGACTCCCGACGTAGACGCCCTCATGGCTATGAACAAGGAGCAGCTCGACGCTCTCAACGCTTCTCTCAAAGAGCAGCAGGACGAGAACGCCCGTCTCCGCGACATGCTCGCCAACCAGAAGCCCGTCACCAAGGTTGAGACCAAAACTCAGGTTGTCACCACCGCTCAGTCTGTATTCTTCAACATCGGTTCTTCTAAGATTGCCAGCCGCAAAGATCTCGTTAACGTGAAGGAAGTTGCTGAATATGCCAAGGCTAACGGTAGCAAGATTCTCGTTACCGGCTACGCCGACAGCAAGACTGGTAGCGCCGAGTTCAACAAGCAGCTCTCTGAAAAGCGTGCTCAGGCTGTTGCCGACGAACTCGTTAAGATGGGCGTTAACCGCGACAACATCATCACCGAGGCTAAGGGTGGTGTAGACACCATCTCTCCGTTCTCTTACAACCGTCGTGCCACGGTTCAGATCCAGTAATCTGACCGCACACATACTCCTGTAAAGGAACACCCCAAGAGGCCAATGTCCCATATTGGACATTGGCCTCATTTTTATGCTGTCCCGACGTTCAAGATGTCAGATCGGGCGTGACAAAAATAGAAAAACTCATTTCGGAAATGGTGACGGGAAACACGGCAACCATACCAAAAGACAAATAAAAGCCATCCTGAGGGCCGGATGGCACAATACAAATAGCGTCCTTAGGTCTTAAAAATCGATAATAAGGACAGAAAAGGACTATCCTTGTTGTCGTAAGACGCTGACAGACAATACAAAAGACAACGAGTTGGCCTTTCTCTTCTCTCTTAGTCCAAAGATATACTGAAAGGCCTAAAAAGCAAAAGGCCAAAGGGTTTCGGGAGGCGAAAAGACAGAAAACGAGATTTTTTATGTATTTTTGCAAATTGCAAAAGGTGTGTAGACGAGGTGGCTAAAAGGGCAGAAGTCAAATAGGCCAAAAGTCGAATAGGCTCAGAAACAACAAGAAGGATAGTTGCACCCACACAGCCCCCTCTCTCGCAGACTGCCTCTCCCTCGCTCATCGGCCGGACACCTACGGGCACACGCCTCATTCATCCGTAACCATTCAAACAATTATACAATATGGCTTCATTCTTTTCAAAGATATTCTCTAAAAAAGAAAAACGCGAAACCCTCGACAACGGTCTCGAAAAAACCAAGAAGGGACTGTTCGATAAACTGGCCCGTGCCGTGGCCGGCAAATCGAAAGTGGACGAGGACGTGCTCGACGAACTCGAAAACGTTCTACTCACGTCAGACGTAGGCATCGACACCACACTCGAAATCATCCATGCCATCGAAGACCGCGTGGCACGTGACAAATACGTAGGTACGGACGAACTCCACACCATCCTGCGCGAAGAGGTGGCAGCTCTGCTCACCCGTAACACGGGAGCTGACGACGAAGGCGGCTTCGACGTGCCTGCCGACAAGGTGCCCTACGTGATTATGGTGGTAGGCGTGAACGGCGTGGGCAAAACCACCACCATCGGCAAACTGGCCTGGCAGTTCAAGGAAATGGGCAAGAAGGTGGTGCTGGGCGCTGCCGACACCTTCCGTGCCGCCGCCATCGAGCAGCTCGTGGCGTGGGGTGAACGTGTGGGTGTGCCCGTGGTGAAACAACAGATGGGCAGTGACCCCGCCAGCGTGGCATTCGACACGCTCAGTTCGGCCAAGGCTTCTGGCGCCGACGTGGTGATCATCGACACAGCCGGCCGTCTCCACAACAAGGTAGGTCTGATGAACGAACTGACGAAAATCAAGAACGTGATGCGAAAAGTGGTACCCGAAGCGCCGCACGAGGTACTGCTCGTGCTCGACGGCTCTACGGGACAGAATGCCTTCGAACAGGCCAAGCAGTTTGTCAAAGCCACCGAAGTGACCGCCCTGGCCATCACCAAACTCGACGGAACGGCAAAAGGCGGTGTGGTCATCGGCATCTCCAACCAAATGAAAGTGCCCGTGAAATACATCGGTCTGGGCGAGAAAATGACCGACCTGCAACCGTTCAACTGCCGCGAATTTGTTGACTCGCTCTTCAGCGGTTCGTCGCTCGAGGGCTGAACGCTCCCGCGGCTGTCTCTCCCAAACATTCCCCCTCTCCTAATCTCTTAGTCCATCAGTCTTTTTTAGTCTCACAATGTCTTCACGCACCATCGACGTCATCACAATGGGTTGCTCCAAAAATCTCGTAGACTCCGAGCAGCTCATGAAACA
>JBJFGJ010000012.1:0-6337 GCA_051892575.1 Alloprevotella sp.
CCCGACCTCTCGCTCGTGGTCTACGACGCCGGGCGGCCTATGGCGGTGCAGCAGCGCATGTGGGACGCGGTGAAGGGCACGCCGAAACACATCTACGTGAGCAATCCCGCGCGCGGCGGCGGTCTGCACAATTATGGCATGGCGGTGGACATCACGCTCTGTCACGCAGCCACGGGCGACACCCTGCCGATGGGCACCAAAATTGACTATATGGGCCCGCTGGCTCACCCGGAAAACGAGGCGGTCATGCTCAAAAAAGGCCGCCTGACGGCTGAGGCGGTGGCCAACAGGCGGTTGCTGCGCCGCGTGATGGCGGCCGGGGGCTTCAAGGTGCTGCGCACGGAGTGGTGGCACTTCAACCTCATCACGCGCGCCGAAGCCCGCAGGGCCTACAAGGTGGCGCCCTGAACCGACCCCTCACCGGCAGACCTTTGTCTCAATCCCCCAACGCCTTTTTATCGTTTACCAACTTCCATCAACCCTCAAAATGACCAAACCCAAACGCTCCACAAGCGCTCAAAGACGCGCCAACGACGCTGTGGCCGTGGCCCTGCGCACTGCCGACGGCGACGAGCGGCGTGCCTTGCTCAGACGCGCCGAAGGCCGGCGGCGGCTGGCGGCGAAAGTGCCGCACTGGGCCGAGGTGGAGGCTCTGGCCTATCCGGCCGGCTTGGCCCTCGAACAGTGCTCGAGCGAGACGACGGCACGCTATAAGGCTGCCCTGGTACGGCGGCTGGTGCCCGACGGCCGGCGTATGGTCGACCTCACCGGCGGACTGGGCGTGGACTTTTCGGCAATGGCCCCGATGTTTCGCGAGGCGGTCTATGTGGAGCAGTCTGAAGACTTGTGTGCCCTGGCCCGCCACAATTTTCCCCTGTTGGGCTTGCCGATGGTCCCGAAAGGTGGGGTAGAGGTGGCGCAGGCCGACGCCGAAGTCTTTGCCGCCACGATGCCACCGGCCGACCTGGTCTTCATCGACCCGGCCCGCCGCGACGACGTGGGGCGCAAGACGGTGCGCATCGAAGACTGCCGTCCCGACCTCACGCGCCTGTTGCCCACACTGCTGGAACGCGCGGCGGTGGTCGTGGCCAAACTCTCGCCCATGCTCGACATTGACGACGCCGTGAGCCGCCTGCAGGGCGTGAGCGAGGTGCACATTGTGGGCACGGCGGGCGAGTGCAAAGAGGTGGTCTTGGTTATGACAACCGACGCACGGCCCTATCCCGTCATTCACATGGCCGACGACAAGGGCTGCCTGGCCTATTGCCGCGCCGACGAGCGCGAGGCACAGCCCGCGTATGCCGCCGAGGTGAAACGCTGGCTCTATGTGCCGAGTGCCGTGGTGATGAAAGCCGGTGCCTTCAAATGGACGGCCGTGCGTTTTGGCCTTGAAAAACTTCATCCCGACACCCATCTCTACACCTCAGACGCCTTCGTGACCGATTTTCCCGGGCGGGTGATGGAAGTGACGGGCTGCTACGGCTTTTCCAAGCAAGAGGTGAAACGCCTCAAGACCGACATCGGTGAAAAAGCCAACGTGGCCGTGCGCCATTTCCCCGAAGCGGCCGAGACCGTGAGGCGCCGGCTTAAGCTCAAAGACGGCGGCGACCGCTTCGTCTTTGCCGTCACGATGGCCGACGGCACTCACCGTCTCATTGCCGGCCGACGGCCCACCGACGCCTGAGCGCCGACCGACACGCCTATTATATATAATAAAGACGCCCCTTAACCCGCCATTCAACTTCTGAAACTTCAAAAACTTTTATACCTACCATGAAAAGACTGAAAAGCTTATTGACCGTGCTTTTCGCCTGTGCCCTGACGGCTTCGACGGCCCGGGCCCAAGAGCCGGCCACCGACTTCGACCTCACACCCCGTCCGCAAAAACTCACCGCCACGGGCAAGCGACCGTTTACGCTCACGGCCAAGGCCGTCATAGCCTGCGACGCCGCCACGCGCCGCCAGGCCGAACTGCTCAAAGAGGCACTCGACACGCCGACGGGCTACGGCCTGAAACTGCGCGAAGGACGCCGCGGCCAAATCGTCTTGCGCGTGGACACGACGCTCGTGGCAGCCGCCGAAGGCTACCGGCTGACGGCCGGCAGCGACGGCGTAGAGATTGTGGGTCACGACGCCGCCGGCGCGTTTTATGGCGTGCAGACGTTGCTGCAACTCTTTCCGGCCGGCATCTACAGCGAGAAAACCTGTCGCCAAACGGCCTGGACAGTACCCGCCGTGGACATCGAAGACGCCCCTGCACACCCCTGGCGCGGTATGATGCTCGACGTGGCGCGCTATTATTTCGACAAAGACTACGTGAAGCGGTTCATCGACATGATGGCCGCGTACAAACTCAACCGACTGCAGTTTCATCTCGTCGATGACTCGGGCTGGCGTATGGAAGTCAAGAAATATCCACGCCTCACCGAGGTGGGCGCCTGGGCCGGCAAAGACGCCGACCGCATAGGCGGCTACTACACGCAAGACGAACTGAAAGAAATCATTGCCTACGCCGCCGACCGGGGCATAGAGGTGGTGCCCGAAATCGAATTTCCCGCCCACTTGCTCGCCGCCATCGTGGCCTATCCGTGGCTGTCGTGCCGCGGCGAACAGCACGAGGTGCCGCGCAAGAACTTCATCAGCCACGAACTGCTCTGCGTGGGCAAGCCTGAGGCTTTGGCCTTCCTCAAAGACGTGCTCGACGAGACGATGGACCTCTTCCCCTCACGCCACATCAACATCGGCGGCGACGAGGCGGTATATACCCGCTGGGGCGAATGTCCGCGCTGTCAGGCGGTGATGAAGCGAGAGGGACTGACCAAGCCTTCAGAACTTCAGGGATGGCTCACCAACCAGGTGGCCGAGTGGCTCGCCGAGCGCGGACGTACGGCCATGGGCTGGGAAGAGGTGGTGATGCGCGGCCGCGTGGCTCGTCCGGTGACGGCCGTCATTTGGCACAATCCCGAAGACACGGCGGCGGTGGCCCGCGACGGTCACACGTCGGTGCTCGCGCCTGTCGGCAGCCACTATTTTGATTTCCCCGAAAGCCATTCGCCGGGCGAACCGCAGCATGCCACGTGGAGCGGCATCGTGCCTATGGACCGCACCTACAATATGCCACTGGGCGACTACGGCAAGGGCAGCAGTGTGCTCGGCGTGCAGGGCTGCATCTGGACCGACCAGTTCATTTGTGGCGAAAAGTTGCAGGAAATCAACGCACTCAACGAAAACCGCTCGGAGACCTATATCGAATATTTCGTCTTCCCGCGCATGCTGGCTCTGGCCGAAGCGGGATGGACGCCACAGGCACTGCGCCACTACGGCGACTTCAAGCGCCGGCTCAAGACCCAACTGCCGCGCCTCGACATCAGAGGCTGGAACTACCGAGTGCCTGAGCCCGAAGTGGTGAAGGTGGACCAGACGGCCGACGGCTTTGTCTACACGCTGGCCACGCCCGTGGAGGGTGCCGACATCCGCTACACCACCGACGGCACTTGGCCCACGGTGCACGCGCCGCGCTACACCGCGCCCGTCAAAGTGAAAAACAAAGCCGACCTCCGCGCCATCACCGTGGTGACACCACGCCACCACTCTCTGCCCCTCATGCCCGAGGAGGCCAAATAAGGCCGGATGTTAACAAATCAAACACATTGCATCCTTAAACTGTTTGCAATCACCAAATTAGTAGTATATTTGCAACCCAAAGAGATGTAAAAAAACAATAAACAATTATCAACAACACTGAATTATGTTTCAAAAAATCAAACACGCTCTGCTGCTTGTCGTGGCCTTTGTCACTGTCTCTGCCACGGCTCAGCAGATGCCCTCGCTGCCTGTCGACAAGGCCGTGAGAATAGGCAAACTGCCCAACGGTTTGACCTACTACATCCGTCACAACGCCCTGCCCGAGCACCGTGCCAACTTCTATATCGCACAAAAGGTGGGCGCCGTGCAGGAAGAGGAGAGCCAGCGCGGACTCGCCCACTTCCTCGAGCACATGTGCTTCAACGGCACGCAGAGCTTCCCCGGCAACGGCATTATCAAATACCTGGAAAGCATCGGTGTGAAGTTTGGTCAGGAACTCAACGCTTACACGTCTATCGACGAGACGGTCTACAACATCGACAACGTGCCCGTGAGCGCCGCCAACATTGACTCCTGCCTCACCATCCTTCACGACTGGGCCGACGGCTTGCTGCTCGAGCCGGCCGAGATTGACAAAGAGCGCGGCGTCATTCACGAAGAGTGGCGCATGCGGTCGACGGCCTCCATGCGTATGTTTGAGCGCAACCTGCCCAAACTCTTCCCCGGCTCCCGCTATGGCGAGCGTTTCCCCATCGGACTGATGAGCGTCATCGACAATTTCAAATACCAGGAGCTCCGCGACTACTACGAGAAATGGTACCGTCCCGACTTGCAGGGTATCATCGTGGTGGGCGACATCAACGTGGACAGCATCGAGGCACGCATCAAAGACATCTTCTCACCCATCAAGATGCCCGAAAACCCCGCCGCCTACGAGACCTATCCCGTGCCCGACAACAACGAACCCATCTACATCGTCGACAAAGACAAGGAGCAGGCCATGCCGGTATTCCAGATCTTCTTCAAACACGACGTGCTCCCCACCGAAATGCGCGGCACGGTGGCCAAGCTGATGATGGACTATATGAGCAGCGTGGTGAACGGTGTGCTCAATGAGCGTCTGCAAGAGATGACGCAAAAAGACGATTGTCCCTTTACGATGGCTGCAAGCGGCGACGGCAGCTATATGGATATGACCAAGATGAAAGACGCTTACATCCTTTACGTCATTCCCAAAGAGGGCAAGGCCACCGAGGCACTCAAGACCGTGATGACGGAGGTGGAACGCATCCGCCGTTTCGGACTGACTGCCACCGAGGTGAACCGTCAGCGCGACGAGTATCTCTCAACGCTGGAGAAGACCTACGATAACCGCGACAAGCAGACCCACGACTATTTCGTGCCGCAATATGTGCGCCACTTCCTCGAGGGAGACGCCATTCCCGACATCGCCACCACTTACCAGTTGATGCAACAGGTGGCCCCCAGTCTCAAGGCCGAAATGTTCTCGGCGGTGGCCAAGGAGTGGATGGCCTCTACCGATACCAACTTCGTCTGTGTCGGCATGTTCCCCGACAAGGAAGGCGTAGTCTTGCCCACACCCGACGAACTCAAGGCTGCCGTGGAGGCTGTCAAGGCCGCTCAACTCGAGGCCTATGTGGACAACGTGAAAAACGATCCCCTTGTGCCGAACTTGCCCAAGCCGGTCAAAATCAAGTCGGTTACTTCTGCACCGATGGGCTATACTTGCTGGACGCTCAAGAACGGCGCTCGCGTTTTCTACAAAGCCACCGACTTCGACGACAGTGAGGTGCTCGTCAATGTGGTCAGCCACGGCGGCAAGAGCCTCACGAGCGAGAAAGACCGCGTCAACGCCCTGATGTTTGAAGGTGCCATCAACAGCGCCGGCCTCGGCAACTTCACCTCGACTGAGCTCAGCAAGAAACTGGCCGGACGCCAGGTGGAACTGAGCGTAAACTTCGGCGAAGAAAGCGAAGGCCTCAGCGGTCAGTCTACGCCTAAAGACCTCCGCACACTCTTCGAACTCATCTATCTGCGCTTCCAGAAGCCCATAGCCGACACCGAGGCGTGGAACAGTATGATGAACCGCAAGAAGTCTATGCTTGAGAATGCCGACAAAGACCCAATGAAGGCCTTCTCCGACTCAATCGTAGCCACCATCTACGGCCACAACCCATTGGCTGCCAGAGAGAAACTGGCCGACCTGCCGCTGGCCGACTACGACCGCATACGCCAGATCTACAGCGAGCGCTTCGCCTCGGTGGGCGACTTTGACTTCTTCTTCACCGGCAACGTCAACGTCGACTCGCTGCGCACATTCGTGGAGCAATACATCGCTCCCCTGCCCGGCGTGAAGAAACGCGAGAACTACGTCAACCGTCACATCGAGCCCGTTCCCGGTCAAAACATCAACCACTTCAAGCGCCAGATGGAGACGCCGCAGGCTTATATGCTCGTGATGCTTTCCGGCAAAACCGAATACTCGCTCAAGCAGAACGCCATCGTCAGCACGCTCGGCGATGTGCTCAGCCAGCGCTACCTCAAGAGCATTCGCGAGGATGCCGGTTACGCCTACGCCGTCCAGGCTATGGGCATGGTCGTGCATCACCCCAACCCGTACTATCTGATGCAGATTTTCTGCCCCTTCAAGCCGGCGGCCTGCGACTCCGTGCTTACACTCATCAACGCCGACCTGCAAGACATCGCCGACAATGGCGTGACGGCTGAGGAA
>JBJFGJ010000013.1:0-6307 GCA_051892575.1 Alloprevotella sp.
CTCACAGGCTCGTATGAAGCCAAAGGCGAGGAAGTGAAGGGACACCAGGAAGCCCTCTTCCGCGACGGCGGCATCTTCTGGAACGGCAATCTCTACAGCGAACTCATCTTCACGCCCGTCAGCGCCGAGGCTGCCTTCACTCTTGAAGACGTCACCATCGGCGACGGTTTCCACTGGCAGCGCCAGGAAGCCCAGACTTTTGGCGGCACCCTGCGCATCATTGTGGACGAAGAGCAACTTGTCGTCATCAACGAGGTACCCGTCGAAGACTATCTCTGCAGCGTCATCAGCAGCGAAATGAGTGCCACGTCGAGCCTCGAACTGCTCAAGACCCACGCCATCGTGTCGCGCAGTTGGCTGTTCAGTCAGATGAAACAGCGACGCGCCAACGCCGGAGCCAAAGGAGCCGGTTTCTTCTCGTTTGTGCGCAAAGACGACGAACTCATCAAGTGGTACGACCGCGAAGACCACACCCTCTTCGACGTCTGTGCCGACGACCACTGCCAGCGCTACCAAGGCATCACACGCGCCTCCAATCCCGCCGTGCGCGAAGCCGTGAAGTCTACTCGTGGCATGGTGTTGCAAGACTCGGCCGGTGCGCTCTGTGATGCCCGTTTCTCCAAATGCTGCGGCGGTGTCACCGAGCAGTTCTCCACCTGCTGGGGCGAACAAGATTTCGACTATCTGCGCTCGGTGAGCGACGACGAAGCCGGAGCCCCCGTCAATCTCTCCAACGAAGCCGACGCCCGTGCCTGGATATTGAGCCGTCCCGACGCCTTTTGCGACGAAACACGTCCCGAGGTGCTCGAGCAGATACTCAACGACTACGACCGCGAGACACCCGAGTTCTATCGCTGGCACGTCACCTACACCGCCGACGAACTCACCGAGATTATCCGCCGGAAACGTGAAGAAGACTTCGGCCGCATTGTCGACCTCGTCCCCGTGGAACGGGGCAGTGGCGGACGCATCAAGCGACTGCGCATTGTGGGCACCAAGCGTTCCATGATTATCGGCAAGGAACTTGAGATACGCCGCTCTTTGGCGCCTACCCACCTGCTCAGTGCAGCCTTTATCGTGGAGCGTGGTCCCATGGCCGACGGTCATCCTGCGTCGTTTACCCTCCACGGTGCCGGTTGGGGCCACGGCGTCGGACTCTGCCAAATCGGTGCCGCCGCCATGAGCCTCAAGGGTTACGGCTATCGCCAAATCCTCACTCATTATTATAAAGGCGCCGTCATCCGCAAACTCTATTCGTAAGAAAAGACAAAAAGACAAAGAGACAAAAAGGGTAAGAGCGTTGAGCGGCCAAGCAGCCCTGAAGGGGCGTAACATAACAGCCCAGGTCGTCAGGCCTGGGTACGCGGCATCCCTCCAATCTCCGGCCTGTAAGGTCGGCACATTACGGGAGATTGAAAATGACATATTGATAATTCGCCGCTTGGGGTGCCGACCTTACAGGCCGGAAATGGGAGGCCATATTTACCCAGGCCTTCGACCTGGGCTGAAATGTGACGCCCTTACAGGGCTAGCTTGGCCGCTCAAACTCTCTTAGACTCTTAGTCTCAAAAACAACCCAAACACTATGAACCAACCCCACCAACCCGTCCGTCATCGCTCGCCCCTTCGCGGCCCTTGGCGCTGGGTGCCTTCACTCTATTTCATCGAGGGCCTGCCCAATGTCATCGTCGTCACGCTCTCAGTTGTGATGTACAAACGCCTTGGCCTTTCAAACGACGAAATCACCTTCTACACCTCCTGGCTTTATCTGCCGTGGATGATCAAGCCCTTTTGGAGTCCGCTTGTCGAAGCCTTCGGTTCGCGTCGCTCGTGGGTGCTGACGATGCAGTGGCTGATGGGTGCAGCCATGGCCGCTATGGCCTTTGCCTTGCCTCTTGGAGGCTACGTCAAATGGACGCTGGCCCTGTTTTGGCTCATTGCCTTCAGCAGCGCCACCCACGACATTGCCGCCGACGGCTATTATATGGAGCGCCTCACGCCGCGCCAACAGTCGTTTTTTGTCGGCATCCGCTCCACGTTCTACCGCATTGCCATGATAGCCGGCCAGGGGTTGCTGCTTATGTTTGTGGGACGGCTTGAGATACTCACCAAGAGCCCCGTCAAGCCGTGGATGGTCACCTTCGTCTGCGTGGGCGTGTTGCTTATGCTCTTTGCCGTCTACCATAGAGGCGCCATGCTGCCCTCGCGAGCAGAAAACACGCCACGGCTTTCTCGCGGTTTCTTCATGGACTATCTGACCACCTTCGGCCGTTTCTTCATGAAACCAGGCATCCTCGCAGCCCTGCTCTTCATGATGTTCTATCGTCTTCCCGAGGCTCTGCTCACCAAGATATGCCCCCTGTTTTTCCTCGACGAGTTAGACAAGGGCGGCTTGGGTCTGTCGACGGGCGACATTGGCCTTGTCCAAGGCACAGTGGGCGTGTTGGGCCTGCTCCTTGGCGGCGTGTTGGGCGGCGTGTTGGTGGCACGCCACGGCTTCAACCGCTGGCTGTGGCCCATGGTTTGTGCCATCTCCCTGCCTAATGTGGTCTACGTCGTCCTGGCCTACTATCAGCCGCAAAACCTCATCTTCATCAGTTCGATGGTCTTTGTCGAACAGTTCGGCTATGGTTTCGGCTTCACAGCCTATATGCTCTTCCTGCTCTATTTTGCCAAGGGTGCCAACGAAACGGCCCACTACGCTTTCTGTACCGGCTTTATGACTTTGGGTATGATGTTGCCGGGACTCTTTGCCGGCGCCATACAGACATCAATGGGCTATCTCAACTTCTTCATACTCGTCTGTGCGCTCGTGCCCGTCACGTTCTTGGTGTCATCGCTCATCAAGGTGTCCGACACGTTTGGGCGCAAGGCTGTGAAAAAAGCCGAAACCGCATAGTGGCACAGTGGCTGAAAGGCAACAGACTGTTTTCATTTCCAATCTTACAAAACAAAAAAAAGGGGACGCACTCAGCAATGAGAGGCGTCCCTGTTTTTGTCATTTCCCAATATCCGGCCATTCGTAGGCCTGTCGGTCGCTGCCGTCGCGACAATGAATGATGCCGCAATAGACAAAACCGAGTTGGCCGAGGGCCTTTTGCATCACCACATTGTCGCGATGGGTGTCGATGCGCAAATGGTCGATGCGCTTACGGGCAAAGTCCACGGCTTGGCGCACAAGTCCCCGCGCCTCGCCCGTGCCGGCTATGCGGTGTATGGTGGCATAAGGCAGGTTGCTCCGCCAATGGCCGGAATATATCTTGGCATAGGTGGGGTCGGCACCTTCACGCAAGACAAATGTGCCCACAATGCGCCCTTCCTGCTCAAACACATAACTGTCGCCATGCCTCACATCGTCGAGCAAGACGGCCGCGTCGGGATAGTCGTCGTGCCATTGGTCGGGGTTGCCCGTGTGGCGCATAAACTCACGGGCAATGGCAAAGACTTCGAGCAGACGGGGCACGTCTTCGGCTACGGTTTGCCGTATGTTGAGGATGCCGGCGGGGGTGTTTGGCTTTGTTGGCATAGGCATTATTGGTGTCTGAGTTCGAGCGTGATGTCAAGATAGTCGCGCCGGCCGTCAATATAGTCGGCATAGAGTGTTTCGGGGTCGCGGCCGCGCAGTATGTGACATTTCCCGCAAAGCTCACAATGGTGCATACACTGCCAGGCGGCTTTCACATAATCGCGACGCTCGGCCACGGTGGAGTCGGAGAGGGAAGGTGGTTTCATTCGAACGCATTTTCTCTTTTCGCTGCAAGATAGCAAATCTGTACCGGCCGGCAAAGACATCGGCGCAACTAAGACAAACAAACCGGCCTCGTCGCGCCCGGGGGGAACGCAGACGAGACCGGTTGCCTATGAAAAGTTTGGCTGGAAAGTGACAAGGTGTCAAGACGAAAGGATGTAGTTTTACGGTCGTCCCATACCGCCCGACGAACCGCTCTGTGCGGCGGTGACCGACGAAGACGACGAGCCGGCTGTGAGGGTATAAGACGAGCCCGAGGTCAAACCGGGACAGGTGATGAGCATCGACGAACCGCCACTGGTGCCGCCCATTCCGCCGCCGGGGCGCATATTGCCACCGCTTGAGGATGTGGTCGAGGTGTAGTTTTCGGGAATGGTGAAAGTAGCCAAAACGGTGTCGCCGCTCTTCAGACTCACTTCCGTGCCGGCACTCACCGAAGCCGAACCGCTCACGTAGGCTTGCGTGGACTCAGAGGAGGTCGGCGTGCTGTTGCTGCCTCCCATCGCCAACAGTGTGCCGCCGGTGAAATAGACGGTATAGCCCTCCTCTGAATTGGCGTCGATGCCACATTCCGGCGAACCACTGCCAAAGGCCATCGTGTAGCCGCCCGCCACATAGACACTGCCATTGGCATCAATGCCGTCGTTGTTTGTGGCAATGGCAGTGATGTTGCCGCCATTGATGTAGATGTGGCTCGAGGCGTTGATGGCATCGTCATAAGCCTTCACCCTGACCGTGCCGCTGTCCACGGTGAGCGTCTGTTTGCTCTCAATGCCTTCGGCGCCGTTTCCGGTGGTTTCCACGGTGGTCAAGCCGCCGGCTATGTGGATGATGCCGTCGCATTTGATGCCTTTGGGCGAAGATTTTTGCGACGAAGAGAGATTGTCTGTATTGCCCGTATAGTTGTCGTTGGCCGTATTGTTCACGTAGGCAAAGAGACCGCCGCTTGTTTTTATGTCCGTTTCGCCACCGCCGATTTCAAGCGCAGCGTTGCCTTTGATGCCTTTGCCGCCGCTGCCTGTGGCCGTGAGCGAGAGTGTGCCGCCGGCTATGTGGATGAGGCTGTCGGCACTCAGGCAGGCGGCCGCTTTGGTCTTTTGTTCGGTAGCGTCCCATGTGCCGCCTCCCTCGACTGTGAGAGCCAACGTGCCGTCTTCGATGGTCAGAGGCCCGTCGGCCTTGATGGCTTTGGCGGCTGCGGCCGTGACTGTGGCCGTGAGGCTTCCTCCGGTCATTTTGAAAGCGCCCGTATCGTCGGCCTCACGGTCTATGGAGTCTTTAAACTCCACCTGTATGGCGTCGTCGGCCATACCGCTCAGACGCAGTGCGCCCCCTTTGACGTGGATGTATTGCCCGGCATGGATGGCGTCTTTGGCTGCCGAGGCCACCACGAGCGTGAGGCTGTCTTTAATCTCGATATATTCTTTGGCGTGCACACCGTGGCCCGAGTGGCCGTTGATGGTCAGAGCGCCTCCGCCGCCCATTTCGAGGTGGCCTTTGGTGGTGAAACAGCCTTTCCACGTCCCGTCGGCGGCGTCCGTAAGGCTGTTGGTTGTGCCTTCCACAAGTTTCAGTTTGATGCGTTTTCCGTTGGCCACGTTGATGGCCGCCCCCGTGGTGTTGGTCAGATCAAGTCCGGCGAGCACAACGGTCGTTTTGTAGTCGCCCGTCAGCTCAAAGCCCCCGTCGGCCGTTTGTCCGGCAAGCCGATAAGTAATTTCACCACAAGTCTGGTCCGACACGTCGGCATTTTGCAATATGCAGACTTTGGCTCCCGTGGGCGTGATGGTGAGGTAGGGAATGAGAGCGGCGTCGACCGTTATCCGGGCACGGTTGCCGTCGTAGTCCACGTCGACGAGCCGCGGCGTATAGGTGGCTTCGTCCACGGTGAGACTGTCGATGTCGGCGAGGGCAAAATGGCGCCCCAAGACATTGACGGAGTCTGTGCCGCACAGCGTCATTTCGCCCACGGCCGATGCCGGCATACGATAGTCCACGCCGCCGGTGTGGAGATGGAAGGTTTGCGACATGGCAGCGGTGCCGATACAGAAGGCCAAAGCGGCCGACACGAACGTTTTCATGGTATGCAAGGTTTTAGACTGCCACAAAATTAACACGGCGCATTTTATCGTCAAAAACTATTATACAAACGCCAAATTATTGTCAATCAACGGGAGGGCAGAGTGGAGATGAATAGGATTGGTGTTGTTAACGTTCCCAATATTAACCAGCCCTTGTGGAGGATGCCGGATTTGTTCAAACCCTCGGGGTGATGATGACAAAAACGGGAAAGCTTTTTTGAAAAAAGAGAAGAAACGCAAAAGATAGAGACAAAACATATAAAAATGAAAAAATTAATTGCAACATTTGAAGATTACTCTATCTTCAAGGCTGATGCCAAGTGCATCAATGAACTCTCTCTATTCATCGTGGTGGAGAAATATAAGCATCACGTAGGTACTGTTGAGGCATCTCAGATAGCTGATGATATTGCCGATGTAACAAAAGAAGATCTAACCCTATATGGGGACAATACCTATATTTATATAGCTAGGGACA
>JBJFGJ010000014.1:0-6247 GCA_051892575.1 Alloprevotella sp.
GACTACGAGAAACTCGAAACAGCCCGCCTGCTGAGCGCATCGGAATATACGCTCAACGCCGCCTTGGGCTATGTGTCGCTCAAGTCGACGCTGCAGACCGACCAGGTGCTCGGCGTGGCTTATGAATACACCTATCGCGGACAGACGTATCAGGTTGGCGAGTTTTCCACCGACGTGAAAGACAATCAGTCTGTGCTCTATGTCAAATCGTTGAAAAACACGGCTTGCACACCCGAGATGGGCAACTGGGACCTAATGATGAAAAACGTCTATTCGCTTGGAGCCACCAACATCCAGAAAGACAAATTCCGCCTCGATGTCAAAATACTGAGCGACACCACCGGCGTGTATCTGGCTTACCTGCCCGAGCCGGAGTTGAAAAACACGAAAATCCTCTCGCTCATGGGCTTGGACCGCTTGGACAATAACAACAAGCGCAATCCCAACGGCTATTTCGACTATGTGGAGGGCTACACCATCGATGCCACAAACGGCCGGATTTATTTCCCTGTGGTCGAGCCCTTCGGCAGCAACCTGCGCAAGTATTTCAAAGACGACGAAACGGCTGCCCGATACACCTACCAGGCGCTCTACGACTCCACCAAGACTATTGCCAAACAGATTGCCGAACAAGACAAATACATCATCACCGGACAGTATAAGGCATCCAAAACCAACGAGATACAACTGGGGGCCATGAATGTGCCGCAAGGCTCTGTGGTGGTGACGGCCGGCGGTATGACCCTCACTGAGGGCGTAGACTATCGCGTGGACTACAGTTCGGGCATCGTTACCATCCTCAACCAGAGCATTCTCGACGCCGGCACCAGCATCAACGTGAGCATGGAGAGCAACACCAACTATGGCATGCAGCGCAAGACGATGATGGGCCTCAACTGGCAATACGACTTCTCCAAAGACTTCACCATCGGCGGCACACTGATGCATCTGGGCGAAAAGCCGCTGACCACAAAGGTGGCCATGGGCAGCGAACCGCTCAACAACACGATATGGGGACTCAACATGTCGTGGAAAAAAGAGAGTCAATGGCTCACCGACGTGCTCGACAAACTCCCCATCCTGCACTGCACCGCACCCTCAAGCATCAATTTCAACGCTGACTTTGCCCAACTCATCGCCGGAGGCAACAACGACTCGCAGGGCAACGCCTCCTACATAGACGACTTTGAAAACGCCAAAAACGACATCGATATTTCCGAACCGACGGCCTGGACCATCTGTTCGGTGCCTTCAATGTTTGCCGAGTCAAAACTGACCAACGACATCCGCTACGGCTTCAACCGCGCACGCCTGGCCTGGTATTACATCGACCCGCTCTTCACACGCCGCTCGTCGTCCATCACACCGGGACACATCAAGAGCGACCTCACCCAGCTCTCCGACCCCTTCGTCAGAGAAATCTACAAAAACGAACTCTTCCCCAACAAGCAAATCAACTTCAAGGAGGCCTCGACCATCAACGTGCTCAACCTGGCCTACTATCCCAACGAGCGCGGCCCCTACAACCTCGACCCGAGCCTCGACGCCGACGGCCATCTCACACAGCCCGAGAAGCGCTGGGGCGGTATGATGCGCCGCATTGAAACGTCAGACTTCGAGACAGCCAACGTGGAATATATCGAGTTTTGGATGATGGACCCCTTCATCAAGGCACGGCAAGACGGCACCACCTTCAGCGGCGACCTCTATTTCAACCTCGGCGAAATCAGCGAAGACATTCTCAAGGACGGCAAGAAGTTTTATGAAAGCGGTCTGCCGCTCGACGACGACCCCACACAATACGTGGAGACCGTGTGGGGACGCGTGCCCACACAAAACAGCATCACCTATGCCTTCAACACCTCAAGCGGTGCACGGCAGAAGCAGGATGTGGGCTACAACGGTCTCTCGAGCCAGCAAGAAGCCAACTATCCGGCCTACAGCCAATACCTCAGCCAGGTGCGCGGCATCGTAAGGCCGGAGGTGTACGACAGCATAGCCGCCGACCCTTCCGGCGACCGCTACCACTATTTCCGCGGCTCCGACTTCGACGCGGCTGCCACCCCCATACTCGAGCGCTACAAGCGCATCAACAACCCCAACGGCAACTCGGCCACCACCGAGCAGTCGCCCGAAAAATACAGCACGGCCTACAAGACCACTCCCGACGTTGAAGACATCAACCAGGACTATACGCTCAACGAGTATGAGAAATATTTCCAATACCACGTGCGTATAGCCCCCGAAGAGATGACCGTGGGCCGCAACTTCATCGTGGACCATCGCGAAACCTCCACCACCACGCGCGACGGCAACAAACTCAACACCAACTGGTATCTCTTCCGCATCCCCATCGACCAATGGGAAAAACGCGAGGGCGGCATCAGCGACTTCTCGTCCATACGCTTCATGCGCGTGTTCATGACCGGCTTCGACCGACCCGTCATCCTGCGTCTGGCCACGTTCAATCTCGTTCACGGCGAATGGCGCCCCTACGAACAGGCGCTCTACACCGGCGAGGTGCCCGATGTGAGCGGTTCGCTGAGCGTGTCGGCTGTCAACTTTGAAGAGAATAATGAGAAGACGCCGGTCAACTACGTCATACCGCCGGGCATCAGCCGCGTCATCGACCCGGGACAGGAACAGGTGTTGCAAAACAACGAGCAGGCGCTCTCGCTCACGGTTGAAAATCTGGCCTCAGGCGACGCCCGGGCCGTCTATCGCCGCACCTCGCTCGATCTGCGCAAATACAAACACATGCAGATGTTCACCCATGCCAACCGACTGGCCGGCGGTGAAAAACTCGACGACGGGCAGGTGAGTCTCTTCATCCGCCTCGGCTCGGACTATCGCAGCAACTTCTACGAATATGAAATCCCCCTCAAGGTCACACCCGACGGCCAATATGCCAACACCACCGAAGGCCGCATAGCCGTTTGGCCAGAAGACAACCTGCTCGACATCGACCTCTCGCTCTTCACTGCCGCCAAGAGCAACCGCAACAAACTGCGCTCGCTCGGCACGGCCTCTTACACAAGTCTCTACAGCGAATACGACGCGGCCAAACCCAACAACAAAATCAGCGTGATGGGCAACCCGTCGCTCGGCGAAGTGCGCACCATCATGATTGGTGTGCGCAACAACTCGCGCACCATGCAGAGCGTAGAGGTGTGGGCCAACGAACTCCGTCTGCAACAGTTCTCCAACAAGGGCGGTTGGGCGGCACAGGGCAAACTCTCGCTCCAGCTCTCAGACGTGGCCACCATCGGCCTCTCGGGACACGTGGAGACCGAAGGCTTCGGCGGACTCGAAGAGAGCGTGAGCCAACGGCGCGACGACAATCTCTATCAGTATTCCGTCACCACAAGCGTCAATGCCGGTCGTTTCCTGCCCGATGCCGTCAAGCTCAAAGCGCCGCTCTACTACTCCTACTCCAAAGAGCGCACCTCACCGCGCTACAATCCGCTCGACACCGACATGGAACTCGACGAAGCCCTCGACGCACTCCAGACTGAGGCCGAAAAAGACAGTCTGCGCAACATCGCCGACAAAGTGGTCATCAACAAAAACTTCAGCCTTTCGGGCGTGCGCTTCGACATCGCCACCAAGCGGCATCCCATGCCCTACGACCCCGCCAACTTCTCTTTCAGCTATGCCTACAGCAGCCGCCACACCACCGGCGAAACCACGGCGTGGGAGAAAGACGAAATGCGCAAGTGGAGCCTCAACTACAACTATACGCCGGTCTACAAAGCCTTTGAGCCTTTCAAGAAAATGAAGAGCAAGAGCAAATGGCTCAAACTGATCAAGGAACTCAACTTCAACTATCTGCCGCAAAACGTGGCTTTCAACTCCGACCTTGTGCACAATTATTATGAGTTGCAAGAGCGTGACATGGAGAACCTCGACAACACTTCGCTGCCCATTTCCTTCTCGAGCGACTACACCTGGCGACGCAACTTCACCCTGCGCTGGGACCTCACCAAGAGCCTGCACATGAGCTTCGAGTCGGGCACAAGCGCCGAAATCGAACAGCCCTACACGGTGGTCAACAAAGACCTCTACCCCGACCGCTACACGGCCTGGAAAGACTCCGTGCGCACGAGCATCTTCAATATGGGCACACCGCTCGACTATCGTCAGAGCTTCGACGCTTCGTGGCAACTGCCCATCAACAAACTGCCCATCTTCGACTGGATTACGGCTGACGCCAAATATGCCTCGACCTATACCTGGACACGCGGCGCCGAGTTTGACGACGGCAGCAGCGGCGGCAACACCATAGCCAACTCGCGCACCATGAGCGGCAACGTCAAGCTCAAACTCGAAACGCTCTACAACCACGTGCCTTTCCTCAAAGAGGCCAACAAGCGCTTCTCGTCGTCATCGTCTTCAAACAAAAAGACCAAGCCCAAAAACTTCGAGCGCGAAATCACGCTTAAGGCCGACACCACCACACTGGTGAAACACAACCTCAAAAACAAGCGCGTCAAAGTGGTGGCCCTGCGCCGCGACGGCACACGCTATGCCTTGCGCACCAAGGTGGTGGACCAAAACCAACTGCTCATTCTCACTCAAGACACGGCCCAAATCAAGCTCGTGGTCACACCGCTCAAGCGCAAGGAAGACCAGGGCTGGTATAAGGCTCTGCAGTTCACCGCTCGCACGCTGATGATGGTGCGCAACGTGAGCGTGAGCTACAACAACAAGTTCAATATGAGCATACCGGGCTTCTTGCCCCGCATTGGCGACTACTTCGGCCAGCGCTCTGCCGGCGGATTGCAACCGGGTCTCGACTTTGCCTTCGGTTTCACAGACGAAAGCTATATCCGCAAAGCCGCCGACAGAGGATGGTTGCTCATGACCGACAGCATCACCACGCCGGCCACCACCAACCTCAACGAAGACCTTCAGATAAGAGCCACAGTCGAACCCATCAAAAACCTGAAAATAGACCTCACCGCCTCGCGCACCATCAACAAGACACGGAGCATACAGTATATGTTCGACGGCATGCCCTTCACCCAGTCGGGCAGCTTCAACATGACCACCATCTCCATCGGCACGGCCTTTGAGAGCACCGGGTCACCCGAGACGGGCTACAAGAGCAAGTCTTTCGACCGCTTTGTGGCCTCGCTCGACGACTACCGCCAACGGGTGGAGAACCAATACATCGGTGCCCCCTATCCGGCCAGCTCTTCACTCGCCGGCCAGACCTTTGACCCTGCCAACGGCACGATAGACAAATATTCGGCCGACGTGATGATACCGGCCTTCCTCAACACCTACACCTCGGGCGGCGACGGTCTGTCGTTCTTCCCTTCACTCAAAAAGTTGCTGCCCAACTGGAGCGTGGCCTACACCGGTCTGTCGCGCATCAAGGCTTTGAAAAACATCTTCCGCAACGTCACCCTCCGCCACGGCTACAAGAGCGTCTATTCGGTGGGCTCATACAGTTCATACCGAGCCTACAACGAGTTTATGGGCGGCCTCGGCTTCATCACCGACGTCACCACCGGCAATCCCGTGCCCTCTTGTCCCTACGACATCTCCACCGTGAGCATCAACGAGAGTTTCTCGCCGCTCTTCGGCATCGACATGACGTTCAAAAACAACATCACGGCCAAGGCCGAATACCGCCGCACCCGCGTCTTGACGCTCAGCATGTCGGCTATGCAAATCACCGAAACGCGCTCCAACGACCTCGTCTTTGGTGCCGGCTATAAAATCACGGGCCTCAACCTCTTTGCGCCCAAACGCACGGTGAAGGCCAAAAAGCGCGGCAGCAAAAAGGCACAGGAAGAGCAAGAGCAGAAACGCACCAACGCTACCGGCTTCTCCAACGATCTCAACGTGCGCTTCGACATCTCGTTCCGCAACCAGAGTGCGCTCAACCGCGACATCCTCACCACCCTCTCGCAAGCCACGAGCGGCAACAAGGCCGTACAAGTATCGTTCTCGGCAGACTACACACTGAGCCGCCTCGTCACGCTCACGGCCTACTACGACCGACAAATGAACAAGCCGCTCCTCACCACCTCGTCCTACCCCACCACCACCCAAGACTTCGGCATCTCCCTGCGGTTTACGCTCAACAGGTAGCGGCAGCGGCGCGACACATAATATATCTACGCGCGCGTGCGCATTATACCCAAATGTTGACCTTTTTCCCAATCACACAGTCACAGGCTCCCTTTGAATTTAATTCAGCCTTTAAGGGTATGTAGGTGCTGTAAATATTTTTCAT
>JBJFGJ010000015.1:0-1570 GCA_051892575.1 Alloprevotella sp.
ACCACGTGCTCGACATTCAGGTGAAGCCGGGTTTTCTTGAGAAATGGTACGGCACGGCCAATGCGGCCTACCAGACCGAAGACGGCTACCTGGCCCGACTCGACGCCATGTATCTCTCCACAGCCAATCCGCTCATGGCCTATGGCAATTTCAACAACGTCAATGAGAACACCTACTTCAAGTCATTCGGCGGCTCGGGCTGGGGCTCATCATGGCCATACGGCCGCCAGCAGTTCGGCTCGACGGGCTATAAGCACCAATGGAACACCAGCCAGGGCGAAAAACAGCTGAAGCACTACTTCTCGTTCAACATACAGGGCAACCACTCCGACGGCTGGGGCCGAAGCCGTGAAAGCGAGGAGACGTTTATGCCCAACGGGGGTAGCACCTTCCGCCTGTCTGACAGAAAGACCTATGCCCACCAGGTGAAGCCCGACTTCTCTTTCAGAGGCGAGTTTCAACTCGACAGCGTCACCTGGCTCTATGCGAGCGGTGGATGGAACTATGACAAAAAACTCAAAGACGTGACAGAGCGCAACGGTGTCTATGCCGACAATCCCTACACCTATGCCGACTACCCGCTCGACGCCACCTTTGCCTCCGACTCTCCCACTGACGACAACAACGCCTTGGTGTCGCGCTCGCTCTATCGCTCGTCCACGCTGACGGAAAAGATGGAAACCAACGCCCATGTAGGTCTGGAACGTCTGCTGCCGCACGACGCCAATCTGAAATTGGGCGGCGACATCAGCTACACCGACACTAAAACTGAGCGACAGGCCACACGCGACCTGCGTTATTACGACGGAAACATCCCCGACGAACTGCGATATGAGACCGACTATCAGCCCACTCACTCGCTTATGGCCAAGGCCACCACGTCTTATCAGGCGTGGCTGTGCAAGGCGCTGATGATAAAGGCAGACTATGCCTTCAAGCACAATCGTGACTTCGACCGCCAAGACCACGCCGTGGCCGACGCGCCGGGAACCACCCTCGACGACCCGCTCGCCGACCCCAACAGCTATCGCCGCCGGCAGACCACCGACGCGCATAGCGCCGCACTGGGACTGACGCTCAACGTGGGCAAAATCAGCCTGATGCCGGCTCTGAACTATAGCTACCACCACGAAAACCTTAATTACGTGCGCGGCAGCCTCGACATCGACAAACGGCGCGACGTCAACCTGTGGCAGCCCAATATGACGGCCCGATGGAAAATCACTCGCGGCCAGACGGCCGAACTGACTTACCGCCACTACACCTATGCCCCCGACCTGCTCCAAACGGTGGACTACACCGACGACACCAATCCGCTCTTCGTCATACAGGGCAACCCCTTGCTGAAAAACACCCACACCGACAACGTCGGCCTGAGCTTCAGATTGAACAAGACGCAGCAACAGCGCAACTTCTCGGTGAGCATGGAGTATGAGCGGAACAAGAACCCGCGTGCAAATATGTATTTCTACAACGCCGCGACCGGCGCCTACCGCCAGAAACCGGCCAACGTGGACGACGGCTGGAAGGTGGAGGGCCGCGCACGCTATGAACAGGGCATAGGCGACTT
>JBJFGJ010000016.1:0-6225 GCA_051892575.1 Alloprevotella sp.
GCCGCAAGGTGAGCGTGGGCATCTTTGCCGGCGGTGGCGGCAACATGGCGTGGGGTAACGACGAAGCCCAAGCCCTGTCCACCCACAACTACAACCTGCCCTATCTCTGGGACGGCACCAAAATCCGCGCCGTGGGCAACGCCGGTCTCGACGTGAACGTGAACGTGTCGAAACGCGTGAGCCTCGGTCTCGAAGCCAACGCCCACATCCTCAACGACCATTTCAACTCCAAGAAAGCCGGCAACGCCGACTGGATGTTCAACGCCCTGCTCGGCGTGAAGGTGGCACTGGGCAAGACCTGCAAGCGCAAAGCCGCACCTGTGGTGCCCGTGGTGGAGGCCCAACCCGTGGCTCCCGCCCGTCCCGAAGTGGTGGAAGAGAAGAAGCCCGAAGTGGTCGAGGTGAAAGACCTCAAGGTGGACATCTTCTTTGACATCCGCTCTTCGCAGGTGAAAGAGAGCGAGATGGGCAAAATGGAAGAGCTCATCGCCTACATGAAGACCTACACCGACAAGAAGGTCAACATCAAAGGCTACGCCGACAAGGGCACAGGTAATGCCAAAATCAACATGACATACAGCGAGCAGCGCATTGCGTGCATCAAAGCCCTGCTCGTCAATGCCGGCATCGACGAGTCGCGCATCTCCACAGAAGCCCTGGGCGACACCGAGCAACCCTTTACAGACAACGACCGCAACCGCGTGTGCATCTGCATCTCCAAATAAAGAGTAGCTCACTTTTTCATTTCGATTTTTTCATGGGAGGAGGCTTCGGCCTCCTTTTTTGTTTGGAAAATTCCTGGCCGCGCCATTATGGGATAATTCAATATCAGAACGACTGATTTATATTTGTTGGGGAAAGCCGGATTTGTGCGGCCAAGAGCGGGCTGAAAGCCCGTACCCCGCCGCTCAACACACGGCATTATTCAATATCAAAACGCAACCAGCGAATAGTCAACCCCACACCTTTTGTCTTTTTCCCTGCCACCCTTTCCATATATATTTGGGTAACCATAGAAGAGGAGGCCCTTATCGGGGCCTTTTTTATTGGTCTGAAACGCATTACTGCCATAAGGAGAGAAAAATCCGGCCTTATGCCTGCGCCGCGCGGCCTTATGGGAAGAAATGCGGCAAGCCATTTTGGAGGAATAAGGCCGTTCTCCGGACGGCAAAATTCCATTGGAGGCAGGCGGCAAAGACCGACCAAAAGAAAAACAAGTTTTTTAGTCACTCCCAAGCCCCTTTTTGAACATTGCCACGCCCACATTCCGTCACACAAAACGCGGAGACCAATCGGCACGCCCCACACAGTCGCCCGTCCCTTTCACCCCGTCTCAAGCCGCCAAAAACAAAAACGGCGGAGGTTTGTGACCCGTGCACGGCTAATTATCACTAATTTTGCAACGATTACGGACCGACGGCCTCCAGGCGCCGACCATTGCAGACGGCACGGGCGGATGGCGGTCCACAAGCTCAACAATTTTTACCTATGGTACTCAACGTCATCTGGATAGCCTTTTTTGTCATTGCCTTCGCCATTGCACTCGTCAAACTCGTATTTATGGGCGACACCGAAGTGTTCCCGGCCATCATGCAGTCCACCTTCGACTCGTCGAAAACGGCCTTTGAGATTTCACTCGGCCTGACGGGCGTGCTGGCCTTCTGGCTCGGTGTGATGAAAATAGGTGAGCGAGGCGGTGTGGTCAATGCACTGGCCCGCCTGCTGGGGCCGCTCTTCTCCAAACTCTTTCCCGACATCCCTAAGGGACATCCCGTAGTGGGCAACATCTTCATGAACATCTCGGCCAATATGCTGGGACTCGACAATGCCGCAACTCCGCTGGGCCTTAAAGCCATGGAGGGGATGCAGGATCTCAATCCCAAGAAAGACACGGCCTCCAACCCGATGATCATGTTTCTCGTGCTCAACACCTCTGGCCTGACGATTATCCCCGTGAGCATCCTGGTGTATCGCGCTCAGATGGGCGCCGCACAGCCCACCGACGTGTTCATACCCATCTTGCTGGCCACCTTCGTGTCGACGCTGGCGGGCATTGTGGTGACGAGCCTGTTTCAACGCATCAACCTGCTCAACCGCACCATATTGCTCACGTTGGGCGGTATGTCGCTGGTGATGGCGGGCGTGATTTGGGGCTTTTCGCGCCTCGACGGTCCCATGATGAACACCGTGGGCACCAACACGGCCAACGTCATGCTCTTTGGTGTCATCATGGCTTTCCTCATCGCCGGACTGGTGCACAGGGTCAACGTCTACGACGCTTTTATCGAGGGGGCTAAAGAGGGTTTCAACACGGCCGTGCGCATCATCCCCTTCCTGGTAGCCATCCTCGTGGGCATCGGCGTGTTCAAAGCCTCTGGCGCCATGGACTGGCTCATTGACGGCCTGACATGGGTGGTGAAGAGCCTCGGCGCCGCCACCGACTGGGTGGGAGCCCTGCCCACGGCTCTGATGAAACCGCTGAGTGGCTCGGGTGCGCGAGGTATGATGGTGAACGCTATGGAAACCTACGGCGCCGACAGTTTTGTGGGCCGCCTGTCGTGTATCTTCCAAGGCTCCACCGACACCACTTTTTATGTCCTGGCCGTCTATTTCGGTTCGGTGGGCGTGAAATATACCCGCCACGCCGTGAGTTGCGGTCTGCTGGCCGACCTGGCCGGCATCATCGCCGCCATCTTCATCTGTTACCTCTTCTTCGGATAAGTCCGATTGTCACTATAATAACTATAAGATATGGGAAAACTGGGTTCGCTGGCCAAAGACACGGCCATATACGGCCTGAGCAGCATCGTGGGCCGCTTCTTGAACTATCTGCTCGTGCCGCTCTATACGGCCAAACTGGCCGCCGCCTCGGGCGGCTACGGCGTCATCACCGAGGTGTACAGCTACGTGGCCCTACTGCTCGTGTTGCTCACCTTCGGCATGGAAACCACCTTTTTCCGCTTCGTCAACAAGGAAGACGAAAATCCCAAACAGGTCTATGCCAACACGCTCATAGCCGTGGGCGGCGTGGCCCTGCTCTTTGCCGTGGCGGTGCTGGTCTTCATCGGCCCCATCTCTACGGTCATGGGCTATGCCGAACATCCCGAATTCATCGGTATGATGGCCGTGTGTGTGGCCATTGACGCTTTCCAGTGCGTGCCCTTTGCCTACCTGCGCTATCAGAGGCGCCCCATCAAGTTTGCCGCACTCAAACTGCTCTTCATCGTGATGAACATCGCGCTGAACGTGCTCTTTTTTGTCGTTCTGGACCGCGCTGACGTGTTTTATGCCTTTGCCATCAACCTGGCCTGCACGGCCTCCATCACCCTCTTGTTCCTGCCCGAACTCACGGCGGTGAAGTGGCGGCTCGACCGCGCCCTGCTGCGCCGCATGCTCAGCTACTCGTGGCCCATCCTCGTGCTGGGCATTGCCGGCATACTCAACCAGACGGTAGACAAGATGATTTTCCCCCATCTCATCGGCGGGCACGAGGGCAAGGTGCAGCTCGGCATCTATGGCGCCTGCGTGAAAATTGCCATGATTATGGCCATGATCACGCAAGCCTTCCGCTACGCTTACGAGCCTTTTGTATTTGCCGGACAGAAGAGCCGCGACAGCCGCGAGACCTACGCCAAGGCCATGAAATACTTCATCATTTTCACACTCCTGGCCTTCCTTATGGTGATGGGCTACATCGACGTGCTCAAACACATCATCGCGCCGGGCTATTGGGAGGGGCTGAAGGTGGTGCCCATCGTGATGGCGGCCGAAATTATGATGGGCGTGTATTTCAACCTGTCGTTCTGGTATAAACTCATAGACAAGACCATCTGGGGCGCCTGGTTTTCGGGCGCCGGCTGCCTGACGCTGATTGCCGTGAACGTCATCTTCATCCCCCACTATGGCTACATGGCCTGTGCCTGGGCCGGCGTGGCCGGATACGGCACGGCGATGGTGCTGAGCTATGTGGTGGGGCAACGCCACTACCCCATCGCCTATCCGCTCAAGAGCATAGCCGCCTATGTGGTGCTCGCAGCCGTGGCCTACACGGCGATGACCCTGCTGCCGCAGGACTGGCCCACGGCGGCACGACTGGGCATCAACACCGTGATAATCGCCCTTTTCATCGGCTATATCATCAAAAAAGACCTGCCCCTATCGGGACTGCCCGGCGTGGGCAAATATTTCAGATAAAGCCATGCAAACCCTCCTGCAACACACCACCCTCGACTGCGGTCTGGACGTCGTACACCGCCGCACCACATCGCCCGTGGCCTATTTGGGCTACGTGGTCAAGGCCGGTACGCGCGACGAAGCCACCGAGGACTACGGAATGGCCCATTTCATCGAACACATGAGCTTCAAGGGCACGGGCCGCAGGCGGGCCTGCCACATCAGTAACGGCCTGGAACGCGTGGGCGGCGACCTCAACGCCTTCACCAACAAACAGGAGACGGTCTATTGCGCCACGGTGCTCTGCGCCGACATCGCCCGCGCCGCCGACCTGCTCACCGACATCGTTTTTCACAGCACCTATCCACAACGCGAAATAGAGAAAGAAACGGCCGTGATATGCGATGAAATCGACAGTTATCGCGACTCGCCGGCCGAGTCGATATTCGACGAATTTGAGTCAATGCTCTTCGACGGTCACCCGTTGGGACGCGACATCCTCGGCAAGCCCGAACGGCTGCGCAGCTACACCACAGCCGACGCCCGACGCTTTGCCGAAACCTTCTACCGCCCCGACAACGCCACATTCTATATCTCGGGCGACATCTCGTTTGACAAAGCCGTGAAAATGTTGGAGAGACTCTGGCGTGGCACCGGTCGGCCGACCGCGCCTCTGCCCACACGCCAGGCGCCGACACTGAGACGCGAAGCCCAACTGCGCCGGGTGAACAAAGAGACGCACCAGGCGCATGTGTTGATTGGCACACAAAGCTACGGCGGCCACGACGACAGACGCTATCCCCTGCTCCTGCTCAACAATATGCTGGGCGGACCGGGTATGAACTCACGGCTCAACGTCTGCCTGAGAGAAAAAGCCGGTTTGGTCTATGCCGCCGACTCGTCGCTCACCACCTACGCCGACGCCGGCTGGTGGTGCGCCTATTTCGGTTGCGACACCCACGACACCGACCGCTGCCTGCGACTGACCAAACGCATTTTGCGCCGTTTCATCGACGAAACACTCTCGCCCAAGACGCTTCAAGCTGCCCAAAAACAACTCTGCGGCCAAATCGGCATTGCCCTCGACCGCGGCGAAGACTATGCCATCGCCATGGGCAAGACTTGGGCCCAATACGGCACGCTGTATGACCCGGAGGCGCTATGTCGGAAAGTGAACGAAGTGACGGCCGAAGCCTTGCAACAGACGGCGGCCGAAGTGTTTGACCCCGACCGCCTCACCACTCTCATTTACGAATAATCTCTCCATACGCCTGCAGCAATGGCCCACCCGCTTGACTTTTTTCATTTTTGTCCGCACTGCGGCCACGAAGATTTCACCGTCTTCGACGCCTGTGCCAAACGCTGCGGACACTGTGGCTTCACCCTCTATCATAATGCCTCGGCCGCCACGGTGGCCGTAATCACCGACGGCGAAGGCAGACTGCTGGCAGTGCGCCGGGCCTGCGAACCGGCCAAAGGTACCCTCGACCTGCCCGGAGGCTTTGTGTGTCCCGGCGAAACACTCGACGAAGGACTGACACGAGAGGTGAAAGAAGAACTTGGCGCCGAGGTGGCCGAGTGGACTTATCTGTTTTCGCAGACCAACGTCTACCGCTATTCGGGCTACGACATACACACCACCGACGCCTTCTTCGCCTGCCGTCTGGCCAACAACGACATCGTCACCGCCGCTGACGATGCCGCAGAAGTGATGTGGCTCACGCCGGAAGAGATACGACCCGAAGCGTTTGGCCTGCGGTCGATAAGGCAAGGCGTGGAGAAACTGCTCAAAAGATGGGCCGAAAAAGACTGACTAAGCGGGCCTGATGGCCGCAGTTTCCGCCGCGGCTCTGCCTTTTGACAAAAAATCGCTAAATTTGCCGGAACTATGACAGAAGACACTTTCGACATACGCGCCGAACAGCAATCTCCCTCAAAAAGCGAACGCGACTTCGAGAATGCCTTGCGCCCGCTGAGCTTTGAAGACTTCAGCGGTCAGAGCAAGGTGGTGAAAAACCTGCGCGTGTTTGTCGAGGCGGCCAAATACCGTGG
>JBJFGJ010000017.1:0-6116 GCA_051892575.1 Alloprevotella sp.
TTAGAAATTCTCGGCGAGGATTTGGAAGTAGCTTTGCGGATGGTCGCAGACGGGGCAGATTTCGGGAGCGTTCTTGCCCACTACGACGTGGCCGCAGTTGGCACACTGCCAGATGCAATCGCCGTCGCGGCTGAAGACAACTTTGTCTTCGATGTTCTTGAGCAACTTGCGGTAGCGCTCTTCGTGGTGCTTCTCAATGGCTGCTACCATATCAAACTTGGCGGCAATGGCGGTGAAGCCTTCTTCGCGGGCTACGCGGGCAAACTCGGCGTACATGTCGGTCCACTCATAGTTTTCGCCGGCGGCAGCATCGGCCAAGTTGTCGGTGGTGGCGGGAATTTTGCCATCGTGCAAAATCTTGAACCAAATCTTGGCGTGCTCTTTCTCGTTGCGTGCAGTCTCTTCAAAAAGAGAAGCAATCTGAACGTAGCCGTCTTTCTTGGCCTTGGAGGCATAATAAAGATATTTGGTGTGGGCTTGCGACTCGCCGGCAAAGGCAGTGTGGAGGTTTTGTTCGGTTTTTGATCCTTTCAAGTCTTTCATAATAAATGTGTTTATAGTATTGTGATTAAGACTCCTCCGCACCTGCCGGCTGTGGGCGGTATGCGGAGGCGTTTGTTTTCAGAAAAAATATGTTTGTGCCGGATTTATTCCCAACCGAGTGCACTGGCACCAAGCACGGCTGCTTCGCTACCGTTGAGGGCAGAGACGAGAAGCTTGGTCTGGCCCTTGAAGTTGCGCAAGACATTGGCTTCGAAGGCTTCGCGAAGAGGCTTCATCAGGTATTCGCCGGCTTTGGTGAGACCGCCGAAGAAGACGAAGGCTTCGGGCGTGCTGAAGGTGGTGAAGTCGGCGCAGGCAGTACCGAGGATTTTGCCTGTGCGGTCGAACACTTCGAGGGCAAGACGGTCACCTTTTTCGGCTGCGAGGAAGGCGTCGTATGAGGTGATTTCTTCAGCTTTGAGTTCTCGAAGGAGTGAAGGTTCGGTGGAGTTCTCAAGGATTTCTCGCACGGTGCGTGCCACACCTGTGGCCGAGCAATAGGTTTCGAGACAACCGCTGCGTCCGCAACCGCATTTGCGGCCTGCCGGTGTGTGGTCGATGACGAAGTGGCCCAATTCGCCGGCAAAACCGTCTGAACCGTAAACCACCTTGCCGTCGATGACAATGCCCGAACCGACGCCGGTGCCGAGGGTGATCATAATGAAGTTCTTCATACCGCGAGCCACGCCGTAGGTCATTTCGCCCATAGCGGCTGCATTGGCGTCGTTGGTGACGCGGACGGGAACGCCGAGGGCTTCTTCAAAGAGTTCGGCCACGGGCACTACACCTTGCCACACGAGGTTGGCTGCGTTTTCGATGCTGCCGGTGTAGAAATTGGCATTGGGGGCGCCAACGCCCATACCGCGAATTTGTGAGATGCCGCCCACGAGGTCGAGTGCTGGTTGGAGGGCTTCGACAGACGCTTTGACGTAGTCTTTGAAGTCGGGATAGGCAGTGGTTTTTATGGCTGTTTGGGCTTTGATGGTGCCGCGCTGGTCTACAATGCCGAATACGGAGTTCGTGCCGCCCATGTCAAGTCCAATGACATAGGGCTTCTCTATCGTTGTTTCCATAAGTGTGGGTATTAGAAAGTTGGTTATTGTTTGTCGTGGGAATGTCGCCCTCGTCAATTAAAGATGAGAATGCCCAGACTGATGAGCACGGAGCTGACAGAGAGCCATGTAGAAATGGAGCGCACGCTGTTGTCGTTGTTGGTGGCTTGACCGATGCGCACCTTGTTGGGCGAAACGTAGATGATGTCGTTTTGCTTGAGGTTGTAGACGGGAGAGTTGAAGACGTCTTTGGAGCGGAGGTCTACGAAATAGCTGTTGAGCTGTCCGTTTTCTTCACGGATCACCTTGATTTGGTCGCGACGGCCCTGGATGGTGAGGTCGCCGGCGAGACCTAAGGCTTCGAAGAGGGTGATGTTGTCTTTGGAGATGGCCACGCGTCCCGGGCGGGTGACTTCACCGAGCACTGTGATGTATTGGTCGTAGGCATTGACGGTCACTACGGCGTCGCGCAGGTGGCTCTCTCGGAGCAGGTCTTGTATCTTTTGGGCAGCCTGCGAGCGGGAGATGCCGCTCACTTTGACGCGGCCGAGTGTGGGCACGTCAACGCAGCCGCTCTCATCGATGGTGTAGAGGGCCACTTGGTTGCTGGAGCTGGCATTGACCGAGCCGGCTTGGATGGTGACGATGGGGAGGTTGAACTGCTGGGCAAGCTTGGGTGTAGCGCTGCTGGTGACGATGATGGAGAGTTTGTCGCCGGGCATTAGTTCAAGGGCTTTCTCGGCTTGCACCTTAAAGTTGTCGCCGGTCTGCAGGTCTTGCAGATAGAGTATTTTCTCACTGGTTTTGCACGAGGCAAATGCTAAAAGGACGGTCAGAAGCGGTAAGAGGAATTTTTTCATTGGGATAAGCTCCTTTGTGATGATGACTTAGGATGTTGTTGCTGTTGATTAAAGTTGCACTGTTTGCACTTTATGCTATTCCTTGCAAATTTAGTATAATTTTTAATCTCACAAGTAATCCTCGTGCTTAAATTGTGCCTCTGTGGCTAAGAAGACAGCTAAGAAGACAGCATCAGATAAAAAAACCAAGCCCAAGCGCGCTTGTCGGCGGCCTGGGCTTGGTGTGGTCTGCCTATATATATTATAGGAGTGGTTCGTGATTATTTCTTGTCTTCAGCTTCTTTGGGCTGAGCCTTTTTGGCTGCCGGCTTTTTGGCTGCCGGTTCAGCCTTCTTGGGGGCGGCTGCTTTCTTGGGTGCTGCCTTTTTGGCTGCCTTGGCCTCACCGCCCTTGTCGAGCTTGCTGAGCATATTCTGGAGCTTGGCAATCTCTTTGTCCTTCATCTCGAGCTCTTCGTCTTGGTTCTTGATGGTGGTGAGCAGAGAGTTGAGCTCTTCGTTGTCAATTTCGGCGGGGTAGAGGTTGTTGACGCGGGTGATGAAGTCGCCGAGGATGTTCATATAGTTGGTGAAGGCATCATAGGGCGAGTCGTATATGCCTCGGTAGCCGCCGTAGGAGTTGGGCTTGGTGCTCATGAAGCGCAGGTTGTTTGAGGCTTGGAGGTAGTCCCAATCTTGCTTGAGGCGACGGTCTTGGCAGATGCGTACGCGGTCGGCAATGCTGTAGAGCTTGTCGAAGGCTTCACGTTGCATCACGTTGCCGAGCCACGGTGACATGTCGCGCTCTTCGTCCACCCATGATGTGGGGTATTCCACGTTGAGGTCGCCAGAAGACTTGATTTTGGCGCAAATCTCCGAAGGTGTGGAGAAGACGATGCCGCGCTGGCGAAGTTGCTCGGGCAGGGCCTTCATAAATTCGAGGATATTGGAAGAGAGCGGCTGGAAGATACCCAGGGCGCAGAGTTCCATAAAGAGGTTGATGACTTGGTCTTCTTCCGGCAGACGGGCAATCCAGTCGGCGTAGGTATCGGCAAAGAGCGGATATTGCGGCCACGAAGAGTCGTTGAAGCGGAAGCTGATGTCTTCAGAGAGGCTGTAGTCGCGGAGCAGCAGTTTGAGTTTCGGCGCGCGGTTGCAGTTGTAGACGAAGTGGGGGCTCTTCCATCCGAGTACGTGCTTTGCACCTTCAGCCAGCATACCCTTGAAGCCCATTCCGGCCACGAGTTCACCGATTTCGTCGGAATAGATGAGGCAGGAGTTGCGGAAGATTTTGGGGTCTTGGCCGAAGAGCGATTTGACTTTGCGGCAGAGTCTCTGTACCTCTTCTTTGAACGACTCGGGATTTTTGAGCGAGGAGAAACCGTGAGAATAGGGCTCGGCGAGGAACTCCACGCAACCCGTTTCGTTCAGCTTCTGCAAGAGTTCGATGACTTGCGGCGCGTGGTTTTCAAGCTGTTCGATGGCGCAGCCGGAGAGAGAGATGGCACACTTGAAATAGCTGCCGTATCTTTCGGCCATTTCGATGAGCGCCTCAAGCGCAGGCACATATGAGCGGTCGGCCGTCTCGGTGATGGAGCGGGCGTTCTCATAGTCATCATAATAATAGTGGTCTGTGCCGATATCGAAGAAGCGATAGCGTTTGAGGTGGATATTCTGGTGAATTTCAAAATATAGGCAGATGGTCTTCATGGCTCTATAGGTTTTGATGTTTTGAATAAGGCTTGTGTCAATGTTTGTATCTGTCGAGCACTTGGTTGTAGGCGTCGTAGATGCGTTTGCCCACTTTTTCCCAAGTGATTTCGTCTACTTCTTTCTGTCCTTCGACTTTGAGGTATTCGTAGAGTCCCTCGTTGGTGCAGATGGAGTACATCGCGTCGGCCATGGCGTTGATGTCCCAATAGTCGGTCTTGATGCACTTGTCGAGGATTTCGGCGCAACCGCTCTGGTGGCTGATGATGGAGGGTACGCCGCACTGCATGGCTTCGAGGGGCGAGATGCCGAAGGGTTCGCTCACGGAGGGCATCACGTAGACGTCGCTGTCGCGGAACACTTCGTAGACCTGTTTGCCTTTCATAAAGCCCGGGAAGAAGAAACGGTCGGCGATGCCGCGATGAGCGGCCATTTCAATCATTGCATCAAGCATATCGCCCGAGCCGGCCATACAGAAGCGGATGTTTCGTGTACGCTGGAGCACGAGTGCTGCGGCTTCAACGAAATATTCCGGACCCTTTTGCATCGTGATGCGTCCGAGGAAGGTGACCACGCGCTCTTTGCGTTCATTGTGAGGCTTGCGGTGTTTCACGATTTCCTTGATTTCGTCGCTCAGCGGATAGACGGCGTTGTGCATGGCGATACACTTGGCCGGGTCTTGATGGTAGTGGTTGATGACCGTGCGGCGGGTGAGTTCAGACACGCACATAATGAGGTCAGCGTGGTCCATACCGTCTTTTTCGATACTGTAGACGGTGGGGTTCACCTTGCCGCGAGAGCGGTCGAAGTCGGTGGCATGCACGTGGATGACAAGCGGTTTGCCGCTGACGTTTTTGGCGTGTATGCCGGCCGGATAGGTGAGCCAGTCGTGTGCGTGGATGATGTCATACTCCTGCTGGCGGGCAATGACGCCGGCCACTATGGAGTAGTTGTTGATTTCGTCGAAAAGGTTTTGCGGATATTTGCCTGAGAATTCAATACAGCCGAGGTCGTCGGTGAGCCGATAGTTGAAGTCGGCATAGATATTGTCTCTGAGGGCAAAATATTGTTCGGGCGTCATTTTGTCGCCGAGTCTTTGTTTGACGTAGTCATAGTCCACGTCGCGCCAGACGATGGGGGTCTGGCTCAGACCGATGATGTTCATGAAGCTCTTGTCTTCGTCACCCCATGGTTTAGGAATGCAGAAGGTAATCTGCATATCCGGCTGTTTGGCCAGGCCGGCGGTGATGCCGTAGCTGGCTGTTCCGAGTCCGCCAAGGATGTGAGGAGGAAATTCCCATCCGAACATTAAGACTTTCATAGGTATCAGGATTTATGTTTTTAAGCAGGTTTGGTGCAATTGTTGGCCGGGTCGGCTAAGGCTTGTGGTTGGTGTGGCAAACCATTGAGCCGTATTTGCCGTGGCTGTGTGAGAACTGCCTTGTCGGGCTGTCTCAGTCTTCTTCGATTTTATATTTCTCGAGCAGTCTGATGGCGCGCAGGATGCCGCTGACGTTCATGGCAAACGAGATGGCGCCACGTCCGCTGAAGCGGGGGTTGCCGTCGAAGAGTTCGGGGATGGTTCCCACACAGTGGTAATAGAGTTCCTCCTCAAAGCCGATGAGTTTGCGTTCGATGAAGTTGACGCCGCTCATCTTGTAGACTCTCAGATAGGCTTCGAGATAGAAGCCCATGAGCCACGGCCATGCGGTGCCTTGGTGGTAGGCCTGGTCGCGCTGGGCCTGTTGGCCTACGTACATAGGGGTGTAGCCGCCGCTTTTTGGCGAGAGCGAGCGGATGCCTTTGGGGGTGACGAGTTCTTTGGTGCAGATGTCGAGCACGCCTTTGCGCTCTCTGACGTTGAGGGGTGAATAGTCGAGAGCGATGGCGAAGAGTTGGTTGGGGCGAACGCTCCAGTCCATCATCTGGCCGTCAACGTAGTCGAGCAGGTAACCGTATTCGTTGAGGAACAC
>JBJFGJ010000018.1:0-6062 GCA_051892575.1 Alloprevotella sp.
GTTGTTTTGAAAAATTGCGAACTTATAAATGCTTCTGGTCAGGGCTATACATTGGCATTGATTAATAGCAATATGCAAAACTGCCGTATTTACTTCTTCTCAGAGTCTTCTTTTATCAATTCAAATGTAGTAAATAATTGGAACTCTAATTATAACACCTACAATGAAAATAGTTTGTTCAAATACAGCCAACTGAAAAACTGCAATTATATCAATAATAAAGAAGGCATTCATAGTAGCCAACAACGCTATATGCTGGCCATCTCGAGCTATACGCCGGTCTTAGATCATTCGGACTATCCCTCTTATCTCGGCTCTTCCCGCGAAGACTTGATACGTCCCTATTTATATGAGATTGGCAATGCGTCCGGCACCTTTGGCAAGATTGACCTCAGCAATATGCCGTCACAGCCCTACGCCGAGCCTCACGGCATCTTGTGGAAGGTGGTGGTGAACGGAAAAGACTGCCAGGACGAATTTGAAGAGCTCGACGCCTTGGGCGTTGGCACCCATCAGGTGCAACTCTATTTCAACCGCCCGATGAACAAGGAGAAGGCACCCCAGGTGACCTACGGCGTGCGCCGGCCCTACGCCCAACATAAACTGGAAGGCGGCACCTGGAACGAGGAAGGCACCATCTATACGCTCGACATGAAACTGACCGGCCGCGAATCGACCGACGGTCTCAACCGTTTCTTTGTGAGCGGCGCTGAAGACAACGAATACTTCACCTGCCCCTACGATTCCACACGCTTCAACGTGCTGATACAGTCGGCCGGCTCATTGGCCACCGGCTTTGCGGCAGAGCCCAAGATGGGTCGCGTGGACCTCAAATGGAACAACGAAAACAACGACTTCTCTGACGCCATGGGCTTCAACGTCTATCGTTACGACGAAAACAACGACACCCTGCGCATCAACAAGGAAATCCTCCACATCGAGTCTACCGATTTCACCGACTACGACGTGACGCCGGGCAAGACCTATTGGTATTACTACAAGGTGCTCTCCACCGACCTGCAGGAATATGACATCTCCAACGTGGTGGCGGCCACACCTTTGACCTCGACCAAGGGCGACGCCAACGGTTCGGGCGATGTGGACGTGGCCGACGTCATCACCACAGTGAACTACGCCGCCGGCATGAGCCCCAAACCCTTCATCTATGAAGCTGCCGACATGAACGAAGACAGCAGCATCGACATTCTCGACGTGGTGGGCATCATCCAAAACATTCTCAACCCCGGCGCAGAAGCTACCGCCCTGGCCGAAGGCACTGCTAAATATAGCATTGAAAACGGCGTGCTCTATGTGGAAAGCACAGTGGCACTGGCCGGTGTACAGGTGCGCCTGAACGGCGAGAAAGGCCGCGTCATCAGTGTGGACGAGAGCCTGAACGGATTTGAACAGACCTCGGCATGGCTGAGCGACCAAGACTGGATCTTCCTGGCCTACAACCTCAACGGCAAAACGCTGCCTGCCGGCAAACACGCCCTGTTGCATATCGGCGAAGCCGGCCTGTCGACGCTCTGTCTGAGCGACGCGAGTGGTCGCAACGTGAAGGTCACCCAGGCCGAAACAACCGCCATCGACCACATCGAAGGCAGTTTGAAGGCCACCGGCGGCATCCACTCGATTGACGGCAAGACCATCTCTGTGGACGACAAGCAAAAAGACCAACTGCCCAAAGGCGTCTATATCGTCAACGGCGAAAAGGTGGTGAAATAATAGGCTTATGAACATTAAGCGAAGTTTACTTATGTTGGCTCTGTCTCTGGGATTTGTCCCGGGGACAAGAGCCGACAACAAGGTGACGCTGTCTACCACAGAAGGCTCACCCGGCACGGAAGTCACGGTCAGCGTGGCACTGGAGAACACCGAGACGGTGTCTTCGTTGCAGGTGGCCATTCCGATAGACGGCGACGTGACTTTGGTGGACGGCTCAGCCGTGGCGGGTAGCCGGTGTGCCACCCATTCGGCCACGGCCGGAATGAAAGACGACACCATCAAGGTGCTGGTCTATTCGCTCGCCATGGCTCCCATCTCGGCCGGCAACGGCGAAGTGGTGTCGTTCAAACTCAAATTGGGATCCACGCCACAGACGGTGTCGCTGATGCCTTCGTCCGTCCTCATAGCCAATACGGCAGGTGAGGCCGTGAGCAGTACGGTGGAGCCCGGTGCCGTGACGACGCGCTGCGCCAAAGCCGTTTTATCTACGCTCGAAATGAACTATGGACGCGTGCCCATCAGAGGTTCCTACACGGCCAACTTCAACGTGACAAACGAGGGCAACGAGCAGCTGACCATCACACAGCTGGACTTCTCTGACGTCAATGTGTTTTCCACCTCCACCACCTTCCCTCTGAGCCTGCAGGCAGGAGAGTCGCGCCAAGTGGACGTGGTGTATCAGCCCGTGGAAAGAGGCGCCATCAGCCGGACGGTCAAGGTGGTGAGCAACAGCATTTCAAAGCTCAACACCATCACCCTCAAGGCCGAACCTTTTGCCGTGAACGAAATCCACGTGCAACCCGCGGCGGGCCACTCAGACGAAGAAGTGACCATCGATATCACCATGAACAACATGGACCCCGTGAGCGGTCTGCAGTTGGCGTTCAATCTGCCGGAGAGTCTGAAATACGTTGACGGCAGCTTTGCCCTCTCTGCGCGCAAAGACGACCATGTGGCCGTGGCCTCACTCCAAGATGGCACGCTGCGCGCCTTGGCCTATTCGCCCGGCGACAAACCCTTCAAGGATGAAGCCGGCGTGGTCTGCTCGTTCAAGGTGAAGCTGGACGGTCGCTATAGCGTCACGCTGACGCCGGCCAACGTGGTGCTCTCGGCTACCATCGGCGACCAGGTGGAAAACGTGGTGTCGGCCTTCACCGGTGCCACGGTCACCATCAGCAGCCCGACCATCAACGTGAGTTCCACACTCGACTTTGGAGCTGTTTCCATCACAGAGGCCGCCGAAAAGACTCTGACCGTGAGAAACTACGGCAGTGCGCCGCTACAAATCAGCAAGGTCTTGTCGGACAACGACCTGTTGAGCGTGACGAACACTATGCCCGTCGACATCGCAGCGGGACAGACCGCAGCGCTCAACGTGGTTTATGCCGGCACCGACCTCACGTCTTTCAGCGGCACGCTGAGCATCTATTCAAACGACCCCGCCAAGCGTATGACGCAAGTGGCAGTGAGCGGCAGCCGCTTTGCCCCCAACTACCTCAACCTGCAAGCCCAACCGGCCTATCCCGACACCGACCTGACCATAGACCTGCTCTACGACACCTACGACGACCTGAGCGGTCTGCAGTTTGACTTGGAATATCCCGCCAACGGCTTTGAGCCTTCGGGCGGCAATGTCGTTCTGGCCGAGGCCGCCTCGGGAATGACGGTCAGCGTGCGCGATTTGGGCGGCGGCAAAGAGCGCTATTTCTGCTATTTCCTCTCCGGCGGAAGCATACCGGGAGAAACCGGCAAACTGATGTCAATTGTGCTGAAAGGCATCGGCGACACCCGTCCGATGGGCACCTACACGGTCAAGGCCACCAACATCATATTGAGCAAAAGCAGTCTTGAAGACACCTATGCCGGCCAAGACCTGACGGTGAACGTAGAGGTTGTGCCCCGCCTGTGTGAGCGTGTGCAACTCTCTTCTGAGAGCCTAGCGCTCGAAGTGGGCCAAAGCCACCAACTCACCGCCACCGCCCTGCCCGAAAACGCCACCTCGCGCACCGTGAGCTGGACCAGTTCCAACGAAAGTGTGGCTACGGTGGACGCTGAAGGCCGCGTCGAAGTGGTGGGTGTGGGGCAAGCCGACATCACCGCCACCGCCACAGACGGTTCGGGCGCCAAGGGCGTTTGCCGCATCACGGGCTTTATGAAAGGTGACGCCAATGCCGACGGCAAAATCAGCATTTCAGACCTCTCGGCCATTGTCAAACTCATGCTTGGCGAAGACACCGGAACGTTCAGCCCCGACGCAGCCGACGCCAATGAAGACGGCAAAATCACGGTGAGCGACATATCGGTCATCGTCAAGAAGATGTTGGGCCAAGAGGCCGGCGAATAAGTTCTTGAGAGTCAACAAACGGCTTCGCCACAGCACCCCCCAATGCGCTGACGCAGCCGCAGACTCGTCATCTCACAAACACACTCAACTTATGAAGAAAACACTGTTATTTTTGATACTCATCGTTTTCGGCTCCTGCCTGCATCGCGCTATGGCCACCGACATAGATCCGGCCGAAAACACGCTCTATCTGGCCCCGACTGCCGACTTGGTAGAAGGAACGGCCACCATCACCATGATGCTGAAAAACCAGTTTGAGGTGCACGCCTATTCGGTGGACATCTATCTGCCCGAGGCACTCTCAGAAGCCGGCTTCGACATCAAGGTCAGCACGGAAAGAAAGACCGACGGCCATGCGCTCCATTGGGCCCGACAGGCCGACGGCGCCTATCGTGTGATTTGGTATGCCTCAGACGACGTGCCCTTCACCGGCAACGACGGCGCCGTGGCCACCATCACCCTGCAAGGCGTCGCCGTCGGCAGCTACGACATAAGACTGGAAAAGATTGACCTCTCCGACGGCTACAACGACCTCGTGTCGGGCTATGCCACCTCGAGCACGGTCAGCGTGGCCCCACCGACCTACGACGCCAACTGCAGCCTGCAAGTCTTGCCCTTCCTCCTCACCGAGAGTATGGGCGAGGCCGAGACACCCGTTCTGCTCACCACCGACAAGGCGTTGACCAAGGTGGAATACGACTTGGTTTTGCCGGAGCCGCTTGTCACGAACGAAGCCTGTTGGCACACACTCGCGCTCTCTTCAGCCAAATACAAGATTACAGAAGAGGTGACAGACGGTGTCGTCCACGTGGTTGTGGAAAGGAAAAACACCTACACCATCGCTGCCGGTGAAGCCGTGACGATGGCCCGGCTCGGCGTGCTCTATGACAACCTCATCGGTCAGGGTCAGCAGGCCGTCATCGTCAAAAACATCAAGCTGACAGATACCGAAAGCCACACCATCCACGTAGCACCCTTTACCACCTATTTCATTCAAGACGTCTACCGGCGGAGTATGGCTAACGAATGGGGCACCATCTGTCTGCCCTATGCCACACAGTCGGGAGCCGACGTGCAACTCTACAGCCTCAGCGGAGTAAACGAGACGGAGGGCTACCTGTCGTTGTCGCCCGTCGCGACACTGGCAGCCAACACGCCCGGTCTATTCCGCACAGCTTCGGCCACTGCCATTTTTCCCGTGGTGACAGCCGGCGAAGCCGAAGCGGCAGAAATGCGTGTGCCCACCAGCGTGACGGACTGGACAATCGCCGCCACCTATTTCGACCGGACAATCGACCCGGCCGCTGCCACACTGAGCGGCGTAGACATTTATTACTTGGCGGGTGACCTGATGTGGCATGGCAACGAAGCCTTCAACATCAAAAGTTTCCGCTCTTGGTTTGAAGTGCCCGCCGGCGCCGTGACACCCGTCAGCCGATTGAGATTGGCTACCGACGAGGGCACTCACACCAGACTGGATGTCGTGGAACAGGAAGACGGCACCGTGAAAGTGTATTACGATCTGCAAGGCCGGGAGGCCTCACAGCCGGAGCGGGGCATTTACATTACAAACAGCAAAAAGATATATAAGAAATGAAGAAACCCTATCAATCGCCAACCCTTAACGTCATAGACCTTCAATTGCCACAGCTCTTCTGCACCTCCATCAACTATGGTGGCGAGGGCAATGGCGTGGAAGCCGAAACGAACAGACGCGAAAATTTCTCTCCCGAAGCGCCGGCCGACGACGCGATGTGGGAATAATTCCAATCAATATCAATGCGAGGGGAGCAGAACAGCAATTCTGCTCCCTTTTTTTGTCTTCGAATGGGGCTGTCATTTGCGGATGCAAATCAAAAAAATATGGTTGGAAGGTAGCGGTAAGCCGATAAAGTTGTATATTGGGTATGATGGACGACAAAACCTACATAGCATTAGTGCCGGAAGTGCGCCACGTGGTGTGGCGTGAAGCTACGCGCTACCTGCCCGA
>JBJFGJ010000019.1:0-6061 GCA_051892575.1 Alloprevotella sp.
GCTGAACGTGCCATGGTTAATGAGCACGATGATGGGACGGGTGTAAGGCGCGATATCATTCCGTCCATACAGACAGCGGCCATTCATGCGGTAAGCGTCCGGCCTAATCCCCCACGAAGCCAGCGCGGGGACGTAGGTGGGGCTGCTCCACGCAGCGCAGCGCAGACTGTCGGCCGTGAAGTGTTGCAGAATGTAGTCGCCATGGTTGCTGTTGCCGCCGCCGTTGTCACGCAGGTCAATGATGAGTGCCCTGGTTTGGCATATCTGCGGATACAGGCGGTCGAAGGTCGTGGGGAGGTTGCTGTCCATGAAGTTGCGGATGCGCAGGTAGCCGATGCTGTCGTCAAGCACGCGGTAATCCACCGTGGGCTCTTCTTTCCTCAAATCGGCCTCTTCACGCCGGGCTGTGCATGTCAGGCACAGCGTCCTGTCATCCTCTTGCAGCGTCACCTTCACCTTCTCTCCTTCCGGACGCTCCGTCAGAGCACCTCCGCAGAACGTCCTGTACTGTCGCCATTGCGGCGTGGAGGCTGCCACATAGGGCATGACATGCTCCGAGGCCCAGGGGATCACCTCCTGGCCGTCAATGCCCACCACCTCCATACCGCGCTTCATGCCGCGCTGTTGCAAGGCCGACGAAAGTACCTCGTCCACATACACTTTGCCGCCGAGCATCACGGTGGTGAACGGAGCCGACTGCAGGCCGAGCGAACCATAAACATAGGTATGGCCGTCGTTGACCTGTGCCACCATGCGCTGGAGTAGCCGAAGGGCCTCATAGTCGCTGCGGGCGCGCTCCATGGCAGGGATATATGCGGCATAAAGACTGTCCCAATCCACGGCAACGCGGTCCATGAACACAAAGTTCTGCCGTACGCCAGCCCACAGCCGCGAGAGGGCCAGCAGGTGCTGAGTGCGCCCCGGCAGCGTACGGAAGTGGCGCGCCGCACTGCGCACGGGGTGGCAGTAGCGGTTGCGCGTGGTCCAATCTACGGGCACACAGATTTCGTTTTCGGTGGTGGCGCAGAGCACGTAGAGCGTGCCGTCGTCCTCAACGGTGTAACCATAAAACGTGCGCGATTTCTCGAAATAGGTGGCACAGCCTTTGTCCTTCACATTGGTGTATTGTTCCGACCGTATGCGTTGGAATTGGTTCTTCAGGCTGTCAATCACTGCAGCATCGGCAGCAGCCAGACAGAGGCGTTTGCCCCGCGTCCATCCATCGCCGTCGCCCCGTTGCCAGCAGAAACCGCGAATTTCCTGACTGAAACCTCCGGTATAGGCTACGGTGTCCACTCGTGCCCCGGGCATTTTGCACAAGGTTTTGAAATAACGCCGGAGCGTCTTTTCCAAACCGTTTTCTCGCGCAGCAATGAGCGACGGGCTCCATATGGCACCGGCGGCAAGTAAGAGTAACAGGCAGAGTAGTTTGTGTTTCATAAGGAATGTCTGATGTTTTTACTTGAGGCATATCATGGCAAATGTATGAAAAAATGCACATAGGTCCAAGTCTAAGGCATATTCTGTGATATTCTGATGGTTCGTGTGAAATGGTCGTGGCTCTTCTAATCCGTGTCCACCAAAAATCGTCCGCAACTTGTGGACGGTTTGGGGATTGATGCTTTAAACATAACACGAAGACCACCTCTCTTTCGACAATTTATGTCTCTCCTATACGCCTAATTAACCCTCACTAAAACGCTACAACTCTACATTTGCAGGGGGTAATCCGTTGACGGACAGTAGACTTTACAATGTAGCGTTGGTCGGAAAACTCTGCACAACCGTGCATCTTTTCCGGCCAACGCTACATGGGGCGCTTCGCGCGCATACGTATATTCCCCCTAATTGTTGCCTTTTCTCCAATCACACAGTCACACGCTTGTAACTGTGTGAATTTTAATGAAATGCTGTGACTGAACGGCGAGGGCGTTTCCCGTCACGTCCAATCACGCGTGTGGCGCCGTCTACTCTGCCTCTTCGGCTTCAAAATCAGACCAAGTGCCGCGGCGGCCGGAGAGTTGTTCCTGTCCGTAACCGTCGGAAATGTCGGCATATCCCCCGTCGGCTCCTGCCGAGATTTGGCATAGCGGAGTGGTCGGGTCGAGGTTTATCGTGAGAGAGACGGGATGTTGATAGGCTCTTTTCGTCGTCATGGTCGCTGGCGTTTTCATTTCACAATACACTTTTTGCCGCCACTGATGTAAATGCCGCGAGTGGGGCGGTTGAGGCGGCGACCGGTCAGGTCGTAGAGCGGTGTGTCGGAGGTGTTGTCTTCAATGATTATCGACCCTGCTCCATCTGTAACGTGGTCGACGTCAAGACGATAAGACGATGCGGGGGCGTCGGCCTCGCCTTGCCAATAGGCCTTGAAGCCCTTGAGCAACAGGCCGTCGACATTGCCGGCCGCGTCGGTGGCGTAGCGATAAAGACAGATGCCGTCGGCCCCGTTTTGCAGGGTGAAGACGCCGGGCAGGGCCGCGATGGTGGCCAACGTGCCTGTGAGGTCGCTCGTGACGGACGATGTGGCTTGGCTGATGCCAAACCAGTGGCGGCCCTCGGTGGCTTTGATGATGACGCCTTGGCCTGCCGGCACGATGCCGTCGGTCGGGGTGAGGTTGAAACGCTGTGCCGACGGGTCGAGTGTGGCGGCGTAGACGGTTGTTTCGTCTTGTGTCGTCAGCGTCTGGGGAGAGTAAATGGTGGAATAGCCCGAGGCCGAAACGTCTACCGGCAGCAGGGCCGTGGCTGTCACCTCCCAGGCCGTGGTCTCGTCGGTGGCCGAGGCCGTCGAAGCGAGTTGGCCGTCTTTGTCCGTCAGATAGCCTTCGCTCCATTTGACGGCATAGGCTCCGGGTACAGTCGGATGGGCCTCAAACTGATATTCAGTGGCTTGGCCCAACGAGCCGTGTGCCTTGCCGTTCATGTAATAGCCTGAGGCATAGGACAGAAGGCGGTTGCCGTCCTTCATCCAGACATTGCCGGCATCGGGTGTGGCCGAGAGGCGAAGCGGGGTGTTGGTCGAAAGGTTTTCGGGCAGGGAGAGGTATTGGCCGGTGGCACAGGCGCGCAGGCGATAGAAGGTTTCGTCCGTCAGACCGCCCGTTTCGACGATGGGGACAAACTGGAAGTCGCTCGAGACGATGAGCACGTCGTTGTTGTTGCAGAGATAGCCTTTGGGGTCGTCGGCATAGCGGTGGTTGAGCGAGAAGGTCTCACCGCTGCGGCTCAGTTGGGCTTGTTGCAGATTGTGGCTCAAAAACGTGAAACTGCCCCAGGTGTAGCCACGTCGCAGGATGAAATCATTGTAAGTGTTGGTCATACCGTCGAGATAGGGCACATTCCCTTCGTCGTCTTTCAGATAGATGCCGTCTTGGCCGGCAGTGAGCACCAGCGGCGTTCCGACGGCGGCGTCGGCTTTCCATACTTCTTTCAACTCGTCGTCCACCACCGTGCGGCGGTAATAATAATAGGGTGTGGAAGCCGGCAGGGCCTGGTAACTGCGCAGCAGATAGCGGCCGGACGTGGGATAGACAATATCTGCATCGGTGGCATTGTTGAGCGTCTGCACGGCGGCAAGCACACGTTCGCCCGCGGCCGTGTCGAAGTCCGGCAAGAGGAAACCTTCGCTGTCAAACACTTGTGGGTAAGCGCTTTTCAGTTCTTGGTAGGCAGTCAGAGAGGGGAGGGGATAACCGGGTTCGCCCTCGTGGCTCACCAGCTGAGCCGTCAGTCGGCCAACGTCCTTCAACTGTTTGTGGATGACGGCCGTGGCCGATTTTTCTTCAGGGAGTTCAAAAATCTGAGTGTAGACGTAGGGCGTACCGCTGACGGTGGCCGTCCAGGTGCGGCGGACGAGGCGTCCTTCGGCCGTTTGTGCATAGGTGGCGTCATAGGTCGTCGAGGGATTGCTCTGCCGATAGGCCACCAGATTCGGTGCCGTCTCCGGCAGGTCGTCGATGCTTTCCAGGCGGACATAGGGCGTAGGAGCCTCGCCGCCGGTGGCTTTGTCTTTGAAAAGATAGCGGGCATCGCTTGCGCTGAGTGTGAAACCGCCGCTGTAGATGGTTTCGCCGTTTTGCCGGTAATACGGGATGGAAGGCATTATGGCGTAAGGGGCTTCACCGATAATCTCCACCTTGATGGCGCCGCCGTTGATGGCTTGCGGATAGTCGCGATAGGCCGTCTGGCCGATGGTGATGTAGGGGAAAGCTCCCGTCCAAGTGCCGGTGTTGGGCAGGTCGTCGGCCAAGATGTAGGGGAAACTCTGTCCGAAATCCGTCGACAGGGAGATGCGCACACGGCTGTTGGGCCCGTACACGTCGGTCTGCGGTGTCCACGTCAGCGACAGTTTGTTGCCCCAACGGTAGAGCAACGAGTTGCTCGGATAGGTGATGTTGGCCGCAAAGGGTTCGCCTTTGACAATGCGCAGCTTGATTTTCCGGCTGTCGTAAAGCGAGTTTTGATGGACGGCCGCCGCAAACGTAAACAATCCCGTGCGTGAGGCGTCAGAGAAGGGGACATACAGACTCTGCGCGTCGGCCGACACGAGCGTCGGGTTCTCATAATAGGGTTGGAACATCTGGGCGCTGGAGGCCGTGGGCTTATAGACCGGCTGCAAGGCATTGGCACCCATGGGCAGGGCGATGTCGAGACCGTGGACGGTATAGAGCAGCGGTTCGTCGATGGGGTTTTTTAATGGGATGTGAAACTGAAAATTGCTCCCTTCGGTCACGATATATTCCTTGGCCATCAGGTCGTCGTCAATTTGGGGCTGCACGCCGCTCTCGCGATAGGCATAGGGCATGTTGGTGCCCTCGATGTCGCTGTTGCGCGAGTAGTCTGCCGACTCGGGCGTACGCTCGGGTGTGGTGTAGACATTCAAGGCGCGCAGCAGGCGGCGCATATAGCGGATGCTGCCTAATGAGAAGAAGTCGCGGGGCGACCCGTAGCTCATGATGCTGCGTCCCGAACCCGGTTCGGTGTAGTCGCCGTCGGCCACATAGTGGGTGTGTTCGGCGCCAAAGAGATGGCCCATCTCGTGGGCTATGGTCGTGATGCGGCTGACGGCGAAACCGCAGGCCTTGCGATAGCGCGAACTGGCGCCACCCAGCGAGGCTTGGCCGGCCAGACTGCCCGTGCCTTTCGTAATCATCAGACCGAGGTCGTAGTTGGCCTCGCCGATGAGGCTGTTGACGATGGGCGTGCCGTTTTCCGACACGAGCGAACCGCTGCCATTGCGGATGTCATATCCTGTGTTGTTCTCGAGCATAATGAGACGGCTGTCTTTCACCACCTTAATCTCAATGCCCACGTCTGTGCGGTAATAGCTGTTGAGCTCGGCCTCTGCCTTGTCCCACCAGGCCATGACGGTGGCCTCGTCGCCGCCGTTGAACTCGTCGAGCACCTCGGGTGTGATGAGCAGGGCCACACGAAATTGATACACCTCGCCACTGTTGTAAATCGGCGTCTCTGCCGAGGTCGATATCTCTGCACTGCGCATTTTCCCCTTTGCCTTGGGTTGGGATTGCAACAGCCGCGCATAGCTCACCGAGTCTTCACCCGTCGGACGTAGAATACTGCAAGTCGTTGTGTCGTCGTGGACGTGTTGGGCATTAAGCCATAAGTGGCAGCCCGTAAGCAAGGCTGCAGTCATAAGAAAGCGTAATGGCTTCCGGCTGAGTCTTTTCGTCATAAAACAAAGTGTTTGGTGTCGTATTGGAAAAATAGGTTAACGTGATAAATCAGGAGCCGCAAAGATAGGTAAAAGCCCCTACACGTCCAATCTGTCACCACGTTTGTGCGCCTTTTTTTGTTTTTTTATGTAAATCCGTCTCTGCCCTGCCTGTTTCGCCCGTGAAAGACACGGTGCGGTAACGCCGCATAGCCATATCAAAAGCCGTCACGCCCATAAGTTTCTGTCTTTTGTAAGTCAGCCTTTTCCGGTTATCTTTGAACAAAAGAGAAGAGAGCGTCCCTCACGCGACGTGTTTTATCGCCTTGTTGTCTCTTCCTGTCCTTATGCCACGAAAAACGGTCCTTATGCCCGGAATTTCTGCGA
>JBJFGJ010000020.1:0-1517 GCA_051892575.1 Alloprevotella sp.
CCTTCCGTCTGGTGCTCTCGAAGAATGTGGCCAAGGTGGTGAAACTCGGTATGAATCTGCTCGGCATAGAGATGCCTGAGCGCATGTAACATATAAAGCGACATCTTAAAAGTCAAACGAGCGTGGCGAAGCGGAAGTTTTATGTGGTTTGGTATGGCGTGGAGCCCGGCATCTATGAAAGCTGGGCCGACTGTCAGGCACAGACCAAAAACTTCAAGGGGGCAGTCTATAAGTCGTTCGACACCCGCGAAGAGGCCGAAGAAGCCTACTACAGTTCGCCTTCGCTCTATGTGAAACCACGCACGGCCACCAAGTCGAAAGATAAAGCCTCTTCTACTCTTGTGGCACCGCCCGACAATCGTCACGACACCGTCTTGCCCTTGCCTGCCGAAGTGGCAGCCGAAGCATTGGCCGTCGACGCCGCCTGTTCGGGTAACCCCGGACCTATGGAATACCGGGGCGTTTACCTGAAAACCGGTCAGGAAGTGTTTCACTTCGGTCCTGTCTACGGCACCAACAACATCGGCGAGTTTCTGGCCATCGTGCACGGCTTGGCCCTGCTTCATTCACACAACCGTCCCTTCACCATCTATTCCGACAGCCGCAACGCCATGCTTTGGGTGAAAAACAAAAAATGCAAGACCGCTCTGCCTCATAATGCCAAGACCGCAGCCTTGTTTGAACTCATAGCCCGCGCCGAAAAATGGCTCAACACCCACGATTGGTCCCATATCAAACTCCTCAAATGGCAAACCAAAACTTGGGGCGAAGTCCCCGCCGACTTTGGACGGAAGGGGTGAAAAAAAAGACTAAGAGACAAAAAGTCAAAGAGATAAAAAGACTAAAGACAAAAAGTTTAAGCGGCCAAGCAAGCCCTGCAAAGGCGCTACATATCAGCCCAGGTCGAAGGCCCGGGTAACCGAAATTCCACTATCTTCCGGCCTGCAAGGTCGGCACACTAAGCGGCCGTGCAAGGACAAAAGCATTAAATATCAGGTACGAGCATGGTTAAGCTTACAATAATAAAATCTTTTGCCCTTGCAGGGCGAACATAATAGGCCACACCCACCCAGGATGCCGTTCGCTACGCTCACTTTGCCCTGGGCTATGATCTTTTGCCCTTTCAGGGCGTCTTTACGTCTCTAAAGACGTCAAAGAGAATTAGCGACCATGCAAGCCCTGCAAGGGCGTAACATAATTAGCCCGGGTCGAAGGCCAGGGTAACAGAAACTCCTCTAACTTCCGGCCTGTAAGGTCGGCACACCAAAGTGAATTTTTAAACGCTCAAGTCATATATTTCCAATGTTTTCAGTTTATTGTGCCGACCTTACAGGCCGGACTATGGGAGGCCATATTAACCCAGGCCTAACGACCTGGGCTAATTATGTTACGCCCTTACAGGGCTTGCTTGGCTGCTCAAACTCTTAGTCTCTTAGAAACTCTCATACTCTCAGTCTCTTATACCAAACAATCTCATGCGATGAAAGATTTCTTCAAGGTGATGGGCCAATACGTCA
>JBJFGJ010000021.1:0-1321 GCA_051892575.1 Alloprevotella sp.
GGCCGCTTCGAGTATCTCGTCTATGTGGTCCACGCCCTCCTGGTTTTCGATTTTGGCAATGATGCGTATGTCGCTTCCGGCCTCGTCGAGCATTTGTCTCACGGCGGCCACGTCTTCTTTAGATCTGACGAAAGAGTGGGCGATAAAGGCCACGTCGGCTTCGATGGCAAAGGCGATGTTGGCTTTGTCGCGCTCGGTGAGAGCCGGCAGGTTGATGCGCACCCCCGGCACGTTCACACTTTTGCGCGAGCCCAGTGTAGCGTCGTTTTCCACGCGACAAATCAGTGCGTTGGCTGTTTTTTCTTCAACAAAAAGCCCCACCTCGCCGTCGTCAATCAAGACATGGGCGCCCACGGGTACGTCGTTGACAAATCCGCCATAGGTCACCGAGATTTGGCTCGGCGTGGTGACGGCGTCGGGGTTGGCGATGATTTCTACGAGGTCGCCGCGTTGCAGGTCGATGGGGCGCTCGGTGCGTGTGGTGCGCACTTCCGGTCCTTTGGTGTCTATCAGCACGGCGATGCGGCTTGACACCTCGCGCACGTTGTTGATGACGCGGCGCATGCCCTCGGGGCCCTGGTGGGCGGTGTTGAGGCGCACCACGTTCATGCCCTCTTCATAGAGTGAGCGCAACAGGCCGATGTCGCAGCGGGCGTCTGAAATGGTGGCTACGATCTTGGTTTTCTTGTACATAAGTTCAGTTAAGTGTGTCGGGTCTTAGTTTTCTTGTTTGGTATACATAATGGCCTCCACACCGAGTCGGTATGAGTTGAGGCCGAAACCGCAGATGACGCCTTTGCAAGCCGGCGAAATCATGGAGTGGTGGCGGAAATCTTCTCTTTGGTGCACGTTGGAGATGTGCACTTCTATCACGGGGAAGTTGACGGAGCGGATGGCGTCGTGCAGGGCTATGGACGTGTGGGTGTAGGCGCCTGCGTTGAGCACCACGCCGTCGATGTTTTCGTTCATAGCTGCCTGCAGGCGGTTGATGAGTTCGCCCTCGATGTTGCTTTGGTAGTAGACGATTTCCACTCTCGGGTGGAGTGCGCGCAAGGCGTTGAGGCAGTCGTCCGTTGTGCCCGAACCATAAATTCCGGGTTCTCTTTGTCCCAGCAGGTTGAGGTTGGGACCGTTCATTATCAATATCTTCATGGCGTGTAGCAGATGGGATAGAAGATTTCCTTAACTTTGTGTCGTTATTTTCCTTTTGCAAAGTTAGTGCAAGCCGAGAGCAAAGACAAATAAAACTTGTTTTAATTTGGCTTTGCCGAGGCGCAGCCTAACTTGCGCCGTCAGGCGAAAGTTAGTGCAAATGAGTGCA
>JBJFGJ010000021.1:1421-5976 GCA_051892575.1 Alloprevotella sp.
ATATATATGTCCTCCACCGCCCTTACCGACTCTTATGCTGCCTATCTGATGTTGGAGCGCAGTCTTTCGGCCAACACCCGCGAGGCCTATGTGCGCGACGTGGCGCGTTTTTTGGAATATGTGGCCGATGAGTCTTTGAGTCTTTCAGACCTGACGCTCGACCATTTCCATCGCTTCATGGTGTTGCTCTCTGAGTTGGGCATTGGCGAGCGCTCCATTTGCAGGGCAGTGTCGTCGTTGCGGTCGTTTTTTCATTTCCTTGTGCTCGATGGCCGTTTAGACGCCGACCCTACCGAACTTTTGCGCACGCCCTCTTTTGGCCGACACCTGCCCCGTGTGTTGTCTGTCGAAGAAGTCGACGCCCTCATAGCCGCCATCGATTTGAGCAAACCCGAAGGCCGCCGCGACCGGGCCATGATAGAGATGCTCTACAGTTGCGGCCTGCGCGTGAGCGAACTGTGTGAGTTGCGCCTCAGTTGTGTGTTCAAGACCGAAGGTTATGTCCGTGTGGTGGGAAAAGGTTCGAAAGAACGGCTTGTGCCCCTCTCTGACCGTGCTGCCCACGAACTCGACCTTTGGGCCGTGGAGCGCAACCAGATTGAGCCCAAGCCGGGCGAAGAAGACTATGTCTTTATCAGTGCCGCCCGGCGTAGGCACCTTTCGCGCATCACCGTGTTTCACAATCTGCGCCAATACGCCGCCGCTGCCGGCATACAGGGCGACATCAGTCCCCACACCCTGCGCCACACCTTTGCCACCCACCTGCTCGAAGGCGGTGCCAACCTGCGCGTCATCCAGCAGTTGCTGGGCCACGAGACCATCGCCACTACCGACATCTATATGCACTTGGCCAACCCGTTTTTGCGTGAGCAGGTGCTCAAATACTTCCCCCGCAACCGCAGCGACCACCCGGCCGACCCGTCGTGAGCCATTCCGCGGGCGCTTCGTGTTGTCTTTGTTTCAGGAAATTGCTATATTCGTTGGCAGTTTCATCCCGATTGTTTATGTTTCAACCCTTCGTCAGCCTTCGCCGCGTCGCCCGTTGGGTGGTTCGTTTCCGCCACCGCCGGGGCTACGGCATCCATTCGCCTTTCGCCTTCAATGTGGTGAAAGGCGTGATTTATGAGTCTGGCGAATTTTACGCTTATGCCCCGCTTCATGCCTGGCGGCAAGACCACACGGCCGACCTTCGCGAAAAAGACGACCGCCTGCTCTTCCGCCTCATCAACCATTCGCGTGCCCGCCGGGCCGTGGTGGTTGGACCGGTGAGCGACGTCACGTTGCGTTATCTGCACGAAGGCCGGAGCAGTTGCCGCCTCACGGTGACCGATACCCTCACGGCCGATGCCAGGAACGATGAAACCTGTGATTTCGCCTACGTCAACCATCTCTCGCGCCACCTCGACGGTGTCATGTCCCTGACGGAGCGTATGACCGACGGCGGCCTCATCGTGGTGCGTGGCATAGGTCGCCACAAGACCGACCGCGCAGCCTGGCAGAGGCTTGTGGCCAATGAGTGCGTGCGGGTCAGTTTCGACCTCTATGATTTCGGCCTCGCCTTTCTTGAGTCCCGACTACACAAAGAGCATCATGTCATCAACTACTTCTAAGCAAAAACTCTCGCCCACGCTCTACACCCACACGGGCGACGCCGGCACCACCTCGCTGGCCGTGGGCGGCAAAGTGGCCAAGACCGATCCGCGCATTGTGGCCGTGGGCGATGTCGACGAACTCAGCAGTCACATCGGCCTGCTTGCCGCGCAGTTGCCTCAAGGTGAGCGCACGGCCTTGCGGCAATTCCAGCGCCGCCTCTTTGCCATCGGAGCCCGACTGTCGGGCATAGACTCGCCCACCTATTTCCCCACGTCCGCCGAAGTCGAAGCCCTTGAGCGCGACATCCAAAGCCTCCGTATGGACCTTGGCGGCTTTGTCTTGCCCGGAGGCACGCCGGCGGCCGCGCAGGCCCATGTGTGCCGTGCCGTTTGCCGGCGTGCAGAGCGCAGTGTGGTGGCGGCAGGTTGCACCGAAGCCCTGCCTTGGCTCAACCGCCTCTCAGACTGGTTTTTTGCCTATGCCCATCGGCTCAACCGCGAGGCCGGCGAGGCCGAAGAATTGTTGTGAAAGGCCGGCTGAGCCAGGTTTGCTGGTCACGCCGCCTATTGTCTTTTTTCGTCACTCAGTTTTGGTATACCTTTGAGGTAACAGATAGAGAAGGCCCCTTGTCGCGGGCCTTTTTTGTTGGCTTTTAGTGCGTTACGGCCATAAGGACAGGAATTTCTCCCCTTATTCCCGTCACTCCTGTCCTTATGCCAGGAATGACGGCCAGCCTTTTGAGCCGATTGAGACCGTTTTCGGTCCGAAAAATCCCCGATTGGGTACGCCGGCCAATTGTTTGAGTGAAAAAATCGTGCTTCTTTGTCACGCTCAATCCTCTTTTTGTACGGTCTGCGTGGCTTCATTCCCCCTCCATTCCCCCTTCTAATCCGTCGTGAAACTAAAAAAATACACATTTGGTGTAAATTTTACGCGAATTTATTTGGAGGTATAATTTTTATGCCTAATTTTGCAGTGTAAAACTTACACAACAAGAATATTCAAAAGCTTCTGCGCCGGCCTTTGACTGACAAAATGACAGTTGCATCGGCTTGGCACAGAGATTGGAAGAGACCAAATGAGTTTAACCTTATTAACAATACGCCTTATGTTGAGTTATGCCATTCCTGCGTTTGCACTGCCCACGGTATTATTGATGGTGCTGACGTTTGCCGTTACAGCCTTGTATTACAAAAACAATCACAAGAAAGAAGAAAAAGCGTATGGCGGAAATCCCGCACTTGCAGGGCCGCAAACCAAAGAAGAATTGACCAGTCAGATTATGCAGGGCCTGGTTGATCTGGGTTGCCAGCCGGAAATCGACGGCGACAACATCCTTGTGAAGTATCAAGGTCAATCGTTTATTTTTCGCAACAATGCTCCCTTTACTGTGCTGTGGTATCTGAACTGGGCGGGTTGCCTGCCTGACGACCCTGCATGGCCCGATATTATTGAAGCCGTCAACAACGCCAACGGTAATTTCCCTCCCACCGTAATTTGGAATACACATCCAGAAACTTCAGAGTATGTGTTGAGCACCAATATGCCATTGCTCTTGTTGAAGAATATGGAAGAAGTGTCTGGTTATCTCCAATATGTTTTAAACGTGTGCATTGAGCAAAGAAACTATGTGGATAATATGGTGAGAAAGAGCCTGAGTGAAACAAAACCGAAAAAGAAAACCACCGTGGGTTTCACCTTCAACGATGAGAATGCCGAAGACGCCAGAAGGGAAGAAGCGACAGGGACTGATGAGCGCACCGACGGCGATATGGCCGTGGCAGCCAAGGCCGCCGGGACGCTTTGACGAAGGCGAAACCCACACGATGAACCGCAGGGCTGAAACCACACTTTGATGAAATGACGGGATGAGCGACAGACCGCAGAACCCTGCTTCCGACACCAACCGGAAGGCACGGCTGCGGTCTGTTTGACTTTCTCCGACGCTCCCGACAAGCCTTCTCGGCGTGATTGGCGTGACTGAAGCGTTCAATCACAGCATCTGCCACATTGTCAGATGGTTAGAAGTCCGTGATTGTGTGATTGGGAAAAAGGCAACAATTTGGGTAGGGAAGGGAAAAGGAGGGGATGAGTAGGTTTTTTATGGTGATTAAGGGGCCACCATAATCGCCCGTTTTGAGATTTCTTGCCCGGACGATGTGTCATAGGCTCACGGTTTATTTCCCCTTGCCTTGAGTTCATTCAAAAAGACCCACCCGGCTCGGAGCGTAACGTCCGAGCCGGGTGGGCTATTTGTAGGCACTCCTCTTATGCAGAGGGGCAAAGTTCAGAGACTTTAGTCTTCGATCAAATCCTTGCCGGTCATTTCGGCAGGCTGGGGCAGGCCGAGGATGTGGAGGATGCTGGGCGCCACGTCGGCCAGCACACCGTCTTTCACTTTGGCATTTTTGTTTTCCGTCACATAGATGAACGGCACGGGGTTGAGCGAGTGAGCCGTGTTGGGCGAGCCGTCTTCGTTGATGGCGTTGTCGGCGTTGCCGTGGTCGGCGATGATGATGGTTTCATAGCCGGCGGCATTGGCGGCCGTCACCACTTCACCCACGCATTGGTCTACGGCCTCCACGGCCTTGGTGATGGCTTCGTAGATGCCCGTGTGGCCCACCATGTCGCCGTTGGCAAAGTTCACCACGATGAAGTCGTATTTCTCTTCGCCAATGGCAGCCACGAGTTTGTCTTTCACCTCAAAAGCCGACATTTCGGGCTTGAGGTCGTAGGTGGCCACTTTGGGTGAAGGCACGAGGATGCGGTCTTCGCCGTCGAAAGGCGTTTCGCGTCCGCCGTTGAAGAAGAAGGTCACGTGGGCATATTTCTCGGTCTCTGCCGTGTGGAGTTGCTTGAGACCCTTAGCGGCCAAGTATTCGCCCAGTGTGTTGTTGACGTTTTCTTTGGGGAAGAGGATGTGCACGCCGGTGAACGAAGCGTCGTAGGGCGTCATGCAGAA
>JBJFGJ010000022.1:0-5964 GCA_051892575.1 Alloprevotella sp.
TCAGTTCATTGTGCCGACCTTACAGGCCGGATATTAGAGGATATCCCATAACCCAGGCCTAACGACCTGGGCTGATATGTAACGCCCTTACAGGGCTATTTGGACTGCGTCTTCCTCCTCTTCTTCGAGATTATCGGCAATTGTTTTTTGTCAATTATCCTATAATTCTTTTTCGTTTCAAGAGCCTGTAAGCCTCGCCCACCCAGAGCACCATCGAAGTGCCGCCGATGATGATGAGCCAGTCTGTAGCATTTATAGGCTTGACATTGAAGATGGCACCGCCGAAGGTTGTAATAATCAACTGTCCCACAAGAATAAAGAAGGCGATGAGCACGAAGCCCTTGCATCCCTTGACGTGGAAAGCCGACTTTCCCGTGGCAAAGGCGCGGGCATTGAACATATTCCAGAATTGCAGCATCACAAAGATGGTGAAAAACAGGCTTTGCTCATAGTCAGTCATGGCTCGTCCCGTCTTTAGCGGTACGTTGGAGAGATGTGTGAAATCAGTGAGCGACTTCACTTCATATTGGCCGAAAAGCCACAGCAGGCCGAAAAGCAGGAGTGTAAAGGCCACTCCCGTCACGCCGATGCCCCATCGCATAGGCCGGTTGATGATAAAGGCCGTGCGTTTGCGTGGCTTGTGCCCCATCACAGACTCCGAGGGCGGCAGCGAAGCCAATGCCATAGCGGCAAAAGTGTCCATAATGAGGTTCACCCATAGCATCTGTGTCACGGTGATAGGCGAGCGTGTGCTCACGAAAGCACCTATCAAGACGATGAGACAGGCCACCACGTTCACCGTCATTTGGAACAGGATGAAACGCTGTATGTTTTGATAGAGCGACCGTCCCCACATCACGGCGCGGACGATGCTTGAGAACGAGTTGTCCAATATGGTGATGTCAGATGCCTCTTTGGCCACCGACGTGCCGTCGCCCATCGACAGTCCCACGTGGGCGGCCTTGAGAGCCGGAGCGTCGTTGGTGCCGTCGCCCGTCACGGCCACCACCTGACCTTTCTTCTGCAGCGTCTCCACCAGTCGTTTCTTGTCCATAGGCCGTGCGCGGGCAATGATTTTGAGGTCGAGAATGTAGCGCTCCAGTTCTTCGTCGCTCAGGGCGGCAAATTCGGGTCCGGTGATGATGTTCTTCTCGCCGTCGCCCTCTTGCCAGAGCCCAATCTGCCGGCCAATCTCTCTGGCCGTGGCAATGGTGTCGCCAGTCACGATTTTCACGGCAATACCGGCGTCGATACACCGTTTCACGGCCTCCGGCACGTCTGCTCTCACGGGGTCGGCAATGGCCACGAAGCCTAAGAAGCAGAGCGACTCGGTGGCCACACGCCCGTCTTTGATGTCGGCCTCGGCCTCGTTGAGCGAGTCATAGGTTTTATAGGCAAAGCCCAACGTGCGCATGGCCTGCTGCTGATAGGCGGTGAGGCGTTCGGTGGTGGCAGAGATTTCGGCCTCCGTCATATGGCTGCGGCAGAGCCCCATCACGATTTCGGGCGCACCTTTCACATAGAGGGTCACTGTCTCCGTCACGGCCGACCTCACCACTGTGGCCATATACTTCCTTTCGGTGGTGAAAGGCACCTCCACCAGCGTTTCAGCCTTGACCTTGACGGCTTCGTGGTCGACGCCATGACTGTAGAGCCATAGCATCAAAGCGCCTTCTGTGGGGTTGCCCAGCACGCCGGGTTTCGCAGGGTCGGAGAGGTCGAGCGTGGCGGTGGCGTTCACGCAGATGCCCTCCACGATGAGCGCCGTCTTGCCTTCTTGGCTTGTGGGCATTTGTCCCGGCATGTCGGCAAAATGCGTTTGGTCCACGCGCATCTGGTTTTGCGTCAGCGTACCCGTCTTGTCGGTGCAAATCACGGTGGTGGCCCCCATCGTCTCGCAGGCGTGCATTTTTCTCACCAGGTTGTTGGTCTTGAGCATACGCCGCATGCTGTAGGCCAGGCTCAGCGTCACGGCCATCGGCAGACCTTCGGGCACGGCCACCACGATGAGCGTCACGGCCACCATCAGCGTCTGGAGCAGTTCGGCCAGAAAGCCAATCCAGTCGAAAGTGGCTTGGTGAAAATAAACCGTCAGACGGCCCACCACGATGAGCGCAGCCAGCAGGTAACTGTATTTCGATATTTTTCCGGCCAAGCCTTCAAGTTGCTCGCTCAGCGGTGTCTTCACGCTTTGGTCAATCTGTGCAGCCACAAAGACTTTGCCGTTTTCCGTCTGGTCGCCCACGGCGGTGGTGCGATACACGGCGTGGCCTTCCATCACCTTCGTGCCACGCATCACGTGGTTTGAAGGGAAGGTAGCTTCGGGGTCAAACGCTTCGGGGTCTGTGGTTTTCTCACAGATGGGCTCGCCCGTGAGTGTCGACTCGTCCACGTGCAGCGAAACGGCCTCGATGAGTTCGCCGTCCGAGGGGATTTCGTCGCCCGTCGAGAGGCGCACGATGTCGCCAACCACCACTTCCTTTTTCGGGATTTCCCTCAGCGTGCCGTCGCGCCACACCTGCACGGCCGTGTCGTCGTTCACTTGGTTGAGCAGGTCAAATTCCTTGTTGGCTTTTTCTTCAAAATAAAAGGCCATACCTGTGGCCAGGAAGATGGCCACGAAGATACCCAGCGGCTCGAAGAAGGCAGACAGTTCGCCTTGTTCTTCTCCCGGGGCCAAGTAAGTGTAGATGGAGATGCCCACCGAGAGCGCTCCGGCCACGAGGAGGATGACGATAAGCGGGTCGGCGAGTTTTTTGAGATACTTGCGCCAGGCCGGTTCTTTTTGCGGCGTCGTCAAGACGTTGCTGCCGTGCAGCCGGCGGCTCTCTTCGACTTGTGCCGTGGTGAGTCCAATATGTGTTTGGGAAGATGTGGAATTCATTGTTCGTATCGTTCTGTCATGATGAGGAATGAGGCGGCGAGTACATTTTGCGTCCGGTGCTTGTCGGCTGGAGGTTTCTGTCGTCGCCCTCTCGCTTGCAGTCGGTGCATACACCGACAAGCAAAGATAAGACATTTATCTCAGATACCCCGTGCCCCAGGGGTAATAAATATGAGGAAGGATACTATTCCCTTTTCCATTTTTTGCGGTTGCATAAAAAAAGTTGATGCACCTCACGAGATGCCGCAAAGGCATCATAAGCCATAAGCACAACGATGCCGTCATACAGGCATGTTGTCCGGCTATCGACACGATATGGCAAAAGGCCTATACGCCCACCATCGTGGCGTATAGGCCCTTGCTGCTCCCAATTCGGTGGGAGCGAAGATTGTCGTTTTGCCGTCCTTGTTATTCGTCAGGATAGCCTTCTCCAAATTTAACTTCCGTTTCGTCAACTCCCTTTATTGAACTGTTCAATAGCCGGGTGGACGCTACTTCGTAAACTTCCATTTCGGGTTTTGCATACTTCTTTTTCATATTCTTCAACTTATTATTTCTTATAAATCATTTTACCTTTCTCGATGACCAAGCCTCTCTGCGAGCCTCCTGCCGGTACGCGGCGACCGGAGAGGTCGTAGGTCTCTGCAGCCCTGCGCTCATCGCTGTACATGCCCGCGATGCCCGTCGTGCCCTCATCGCCTATGACGGAGAGCAGGATGCGGTGTAAAGAAGCTGGTGAAGGATAGGACAAGTTGCGCTGGGTGACGGTAAGATAGTGGCGCATGGGTTCAAGGCTGTGGAAGTGTTGCCATGTGCCGTCTGTCCAGAGCGTGTAGGGGTCGTAATAGCCGGAACCGCCATCGTCCATACCGGCGTATGTGCCCGTGAAGGTGTATGAGAAATCCACGCTCTGGCAGTCGATGCTGTTGGCCTCTGCCGGTGCAGGCTTCACGCCTTCAAGAGGCAACATCATATTCATGTCGCCATCGCTTACAGGCTTGACGAGATAAGGATAATTGGCTTTGAGCGTCACGCCGGCTGTCTGTCTGAAGCTCTCCACCACGGTCTTGTCTGCCGTGCCGTCGTTGTCTTCGTCATACTGATGCACATTGTTGATGCGCGAGAAATCATAGTGTGCGCAAATCTCTTCGGTCAGCGTAAGCTCGAATGGCACATACCATGTGGTCCAATTGGTATTGCTGAACGTGCGGGTATATGTGAAGTTGGTGGCTGTGAACACGCACGCGTTGTCGTATGCCGTGGCATCTGCCAATGTATAGGCAGCCACGGTAAAAGCTGTCCCTTCTGCATTGGGAGTGGCTTCGATGGTGCCGGCTGCATCGGCGAAATATAAAGTGTGTCCACAGCCTTCTCTTTGGCACACATTGTCATATATATTCTTCTCTGAATTGAACGTGGCAGTCTCGCTAAGGATATGCGCCAATATTTCATCTGCATCGTCATTGGCATATTTCTTTCCCAAAAAGACTGTTCCGCCGCCGCAAAACTGGTTTACTTGATACACGGTAAAATACGTGCTTGTCAGCACAGGGCCGGCGTCGCCCCATACGTACTGATACCAGGCCTGGCTTCCGTCTGTCTTGCCGCTGTTGAGCAGATAGCATACCTCGCCGCTCCTGAACTGCTCTGTGGTCTTGCCCTCTGCCGAGCCGGCCACATCCGTACCCTGTATACCGCCCGTGGCTGCGCTGCTAAGGTAATAGCAGTTTGTGATGGTTCCATCATTGATTCCGCATATGCCGGGACCAACACCGTTTGTACCGACTGTGGCTGTGCTATAGCAGTTCTCGATGGTTCCATAATTATTTCCGCATATGCCGCCGTAAGTAGAATTAACTCCACAATAGACATAGCCTGTGACATAGCAGTTCTTGATGGTGCCACTATTATTTCCGCACACGCCGCCAACATCAGATGCTCCACTGAAATCACAAGATACGATGCCCACATTGCGTATCTCGGAGTTGCTGTCTGCTATGCCGAAAAGGCCAATACCACTAGTACCACTAGTACCACTACCATAGGTATGATTATAATACAATCCGCTGATTGTGTAGCCCTTGCCGTCAAAGGTTCCATTAAAGCCCATAATTGGTGTCCATTCGCTGCCTACGGAGATGTTTGCCCTAAGTTCAGCACAGGCATCTGTCTGTCCGTTGTCATTTATAAGAGCTGCAAACCAAAAGAGTTCGGAAGAAGAGCCAATCCGATAAGGGTTGTCTTTTGTGCCATCGCCTTCTTCCGGTTGATCGTAAGCCCACGCCGCGGAGGGCATCACCATTGCCGCCACGAGCATTATCGTCGTGACGAGCCATTTGAATTGTTTTGCTTTCATTTTGACTGTCATAATATTGATTTGTTTTGATAATCTTTTCAAGTTCATGGACGACGTAAACGCAAAGAGCCTTCCGCCTGTGCCATTGTCTGACACCTGCGGAAGGCTCTGTATCTATAGATGTATGAAGACTTTACGGCGAAGCCAATACCCCCCCCCCGTCGCGACTTAAGTCTCTAATACTCAGAAGATTGTGATGGTTATTGCTTGTGCGTGCTATTGTCTTCATTTTCATAATTTCTAATGTGGTGCATCAGCTAATAGGGCGCATCACTCTGTGGTGAGCGAAGACCCCAAGTGCGATGTATAGATAGTGCAAGGTGAGTGCTGGTAAGCTTTCTTAAAAGCTGTGTGCAAAGATACAAATTAGCCGTTGATATTCCGTTTGCCCCTCGCCATTTCTTTTCTCCTTTCCAACATCCTTCCTTCCACACATCCCTACGTTTTATAAAAGTCGGCGTCAATCCTACAACTCTACATCGCCGCGTCATAATCTTTTGGCATACATTGTTTTGGATGATGTAGAGTCGAGCCCGGCAACTCTGCACAAACGCGCCGTCTCTGCACTAAACTCTACATCGGCTCTTGTACTGCTCCCCGGCGGCCTCTTTTCAACATCTGCTTCGCGCGTGCGCGTATACCCTTTTTTCAACCTTTTCTCCAATCACACAGTCACACCGACGCAAATTGCCGTGGATGAGGCCGTTGCTGTGATTGAACGGCA
>JBJFGJ010000023.1:0-5934 GCA_051892575.1 Alloprevotella sp.
TGACGTCATTTACGAAGATATCAACCACGATGGTCAGATTGACGAACTTGATATCGTTTATCTCGGTAGTTCATCTCCCAAACTCAATGGTGGTTTTGGATTTGACTTCACCTATGGCCGCTGGACTTTGAAGACCAACTTCAACTTCCGTGTGGGCAACAAGATCATCAACTTGGCCCGTATGCAAGCCGAGGATATGCGCACCAACAAAAACCAAAGTGCCGCCGTTAACCACCGTTGGAGAACCAATGGTCAGGTGACTGAAATTCCGCGTGCCATGAATGTCAACGTATCTGGTGGTTGGACGCCTAACTCTCTCGTGAGCGACCGCTACGTCGAAAGTGGCGACTACCTCCGCTTCCAGTACTTCCAGCTTGGTTATAACTTCCCCGCAGAGAAACTCAAACAATTCGGCATCAGCAGCCTGCGTTTCACCGCTTCGGGTAACAACCTCTTCTGCTGGACCAAGTATAGTGGTACCGATCCGGACCATTCTGCATCTGGTTTCTCCCCCTGTATCGACAACAACAAGACGCCGCGCGACCGCTCATTCACTGTAGGTTTAAATATTGGTTTCTAAGTTTATCGCATTATGAAAAGAATCAAGATATCTAATAAGATTATTGCTGCAGGCCTGTGCTTCGCCGGCTTATGTGCAACATCCTGCGAGGACTTCCTCACCGTATTGCCCGCAGACCGTATAACCGAAGAAGACTTCTGGAAGAGCAAGAGCGACCTCGAAAACGTTAGAGCTGCAGCTTACCGCCAGATGGCATCTTCTGACGTCACCGGACGCATCATCTATTGGGGTGAGCTCCGAGGTGACAATGTTACGCTCAACGACCAGTCACAACAAGGCATCCAAAACCTCCAGCAGGCCATTTTGATGCCGACCGAAGGTATGTTCAACTGGGCCTCTTTCTACACCGGCATCAACTATTGTAACTTGGTGCTTGAGAAAGGCGAAGAGATGACCATACCCGGTCAGGAAGTTGACCCCAGCTTCCGTCGCAGCGACTGGCAGACCATCAAGGCTGAGATGCTTTCACTCCGTGCCCTGTATTACTTCTATCTGGTACGCGCCTATCGCAATGTACCTTATATTGACTATGCCGTGCGCACTGACGTTGAAGCTATGAATTGCCGCCAAGGCCAGACGCTTGGCGTAGAAATCTTGGGCAAGCTCATCGACCAGCTCGAGAGCAATGTCGCCTATGCAGCAGACAACTTCGGTTCGGCAAGCGAAAACACCGGTCGTTTCACCAAGCGCGGAGTACATGCCCTCTTGGCTGATATGTATCTTTGGCGTGGCGCTATGCTGACCAATTCTGCCAAGAAAGGCGACTACGTACTCTCTGCCGCAGGTGATACCTTGAGCAGTTCAGCCGTTGACAATCTCCGTAACGAATGCTATCGCAAGGCTATCCAGCACGCTGACTATATCCTCAACTATATGCAGCAAGAGTATGACAAAGAACTTGCCGATAATCCGGGAATGATTGACGAGAACGCCGACAAGCCTTATCCTTACCTCACACGTATGGGTAATACCGGCTTTGCCAATGCTTCCGACTATGTTTATTCTCAGGTTTGGGAAGTGTCAAACTCCGACGAGGCTGTCTTCCAGCTCAAGTACGACGCCAACGCCGGAACCTCTAACGATGTGCCTTATACCTACTTTGCCAACTACTCTGGCAACTCTGTAAGTACGGGCTATATGAGCGGCAGCAATCTGTTGGCAGCCAGTGCCTCTTCTTCTTACGATCCCGAGACTGGCTTCGGCAAGACTGACATCCGCTTGCTTGAGACGTTGAACTACTCGCCGACATCCATCTCACTGCCTACCATCCACAAGAATGTGCTCTCTTCTTTGTCCATCTCCAATATGGAAGATATGACCGAGGGTGCTTCTTCCAAGAACTACCGCAGTGTGAGAAGTCAGAACTGGCCTATCTATCGTTTGACTGATATTATGCTGATTAAGGCCGAGGCAATTGCCCGCCTCAACCCCTCTGACGCCAAAGCCAGCGAGAATGCACAAGTGGCCGAAGGTTTCAAGTTGACCAATGCCATCTTCGAGCGTAACAATCCGCGTCTCCAGGCCACCGGTACTTCCGGTGCCGGCGAGGCTGTGAGTGACCGTCTCAAAGAAGACTACGCCACCAACGCCGATGCCCCCAAGACCGCATCAGAACTCCTTACTCTCGTCTACAACGAACGTCAACGTGAATTTGTGGCCGAAGGCAAACGCTGGTTTGACATTGTGAGACAGTGCGAAGCCACCAACTCAACGGTTTCTGACGTATTGAGCTCATACATCAACCTCTCTACTTCTGTGCGCAACCGCTTGAAGTTGCTTATGGCGATGTATAACCCCATCTACAGCGAAGAAATCAAAATCAACGGTGTAGCCAATGGTGGTAACCTGGTTCAAAACCCTGTTTGGGATAGATATACCTCAAATAAGTGACATTAAGATAAGCATCTACAAACCAAGAATTACCCGTGTCAGACTTTTGAAGGTCGGCTTTTGATAAGGGACACCACACTTCAAGAACGTCTGAAACCGCAAAATCAGGCACGATTGGTCAATCTGAAATCTTAATATACAATGAAAACTAAAAATCATAATATGGTCAAAGGCGGTTTGATTGCTGTGGCAGCCATACTCTCTTTCTCGGCCTGTACCGACGACCATTTCGATATTCAGGCAGGCAGCGTCACCGGCGTCAACACCATCTGGCAAAATATTGAGGCCACTGCAGACTTGGACTCAGTAGCTCAGATTTTGCGCCGCACAAAAGTGATGAAGTCTGAAACGGATAAAGGAAAGAAGCAAACCTACGCCGAATTCCTCAACGAGCCCCAGGAACTTACCGTATGGTTCCCCGTAAACGGCACTTTCGACGCCAAACACTATCTTGATCGCCTCGACCAAGCCGATGCGCTGCGCAGCACCGACTCTCTTGCCGCCATGCGTATTGACTATGAAGTGGGCAATCAGTTTGTGCGCAACCACGTAGCCCGTTTCAACTATTCTTCTGGCGCTCAGCAACAGGTGCGTATGCTCAACGGCAAGTTGATTACTTATGTGCCCGGCTCTACCTTTAACGGCGTGGCCCTTCAGCCCAACTCAATACCTTCTTCCAATGGTATGCTCAACCTCCTGAATGGCCAGTCCAAGTTTGCCTATAATATATATGAGTATATGGCTTCACACGACGAGTTCAGTGATTTGTACACTACGCTCGACACCGTGAGCACTTATACCTTCTCGGAGGCTTGGAGCACCGAGGGCGCTATGAACAACAACGGTCAGATGGAATACATCGACTCCGTATGGATCCGCTCAAACGTCCTTGAAAGCAATGCCAACATCTCCAATATGAGCAACGAAGACAGTTTGAGCATCGTCGTTCTGCCCACCAACGCAGCTTTCGCCCAGGCTAAAGACATCGTCAAGTCGCTTTACAAATACAAGTCAAGCTACTGCTACGAATGGTCTAAGTCTGCTCGTGACTTTACTTATAAAGGCGCTCAGGCCCTCAAGTTCAACACTGACTCTCTGGCATCTGCCCGTGCCACGGTGGCCATTCTCAGCCACTCGCTCGTGTCTGTGTCAAACGTGGTGAACGATGAGTTGCGTTACAATAAGGATTTGGTTCTTGACAAAGCCGAGAATGCCGACTCGCTTTATGCTGCCAGCTATTCTCACATCTACAATCAGACGCCTGGCCAAAAGAACCCCATCTTTGACGGCAAGACCGCCATCGACGCTTCAAACGGTTATGTATACGCCGTTGACAACTATAACTACGACCCGGCATATGCCTTCATCTCTAAGTTTACGTTGAAGCCCAGCGCTTATAACATTGCTGCATTGACGGGTAGTAGCACTGAAAATGGTGAACACATCACACTTGACGAGGTAAACTATAACGACACCGTGCCCCTCAATGGTTTGATTGAGAACAACCAGTACTACTATTTCCCTGTGTCGGGTAACAACCAGTTGAACCTTGACATTCCTCTCAACAATGTGTTGAGCGGCAAATACAAGATTTCAGTTGTGATGCTCCCCAACCGTGTCAACAAAAACAATATCCGCTTCTCCGGTGATCAAGAGATTATCGAGTCGCCCATCTTCGACGCCTCTATCCTCGACGATACGGGTAGCATTCTCAACAGTGCTGATAGCCAGTCCGGCAAAGTCACCAGAGTGCCCATCGACCAGACCGGCGCCCAGCGTATTGTGCTTTGGGAGTCATTCGAGTTCCCCTATTGCTACGCTTCTTTGCCTTCAGGTTATTCCAGCTTCCCGCGCCTGCGCATTTCGTTGCCTTACGCCTACCAGCGTCTTGGCAACTGCAAGGCTTTGAGTATCGGAAGTATCATTCTTGAACCTGTAAGAGAGTAACCCCTACCAGTAAACCTTAAACATTCTTACGATGAGCAATTTTATTAGAAATAATATGATGCAAGGTGCTTTACGAGCCGGCGTTTGCCTGTTCTTGCTCTCCGGGGCATGCGTACTCTCTGCACAGAACCAAGCCCCCAAAGCCACTCCGGCTGCTGCAACCAAGAAGGCTGCTGCCAATCCCGACTCCAAGTTCGTGATGAAGGAAATCAAAGGTTTCGTCTTTGATGCAGCAACCAAACAACCTCTGGCCGGTGTCAAGGTGCAGGCCCTCAACAACCGCCGTTATACGGCCTTGACCGACGACCAAGGTGCTTATACCATCAAGGTGCCCGACTTCGTCACTTCACTCTATGTGGCTATTGACGATTATGCCCCCGGCCACATCGCCATTAAGGGCGACGACAACCAGAATACCAGCCTCTACTCTTCAGATCTCAAGAGCATCTATTCCGACGGAACCCAGCTTTTCGCCCACACTGCGATTGATGTCAAAGAGTCCAGCTCGTTGACCGTCGAGGGTGACATTGAGAACAAACTCAACGGCGCTGTTCGCACCATCAACCGTGGCGGTATCCCTGCCCAGGGCGTGGCTATGTTCATGAACGGTATCAACTCTCTCAATGCCAACGCCCAGCCGCTTATCGTGGTGGACGGTGTCATTTGGGATATGCAATATGACCGTAGTACGTTGCACAATGGCTACGTCAACAACATTTTTAGCATCATCGATACTGAAGACATCGACAACGTCCAGGTGTTGAAAAACGGAACCGCTCTTTATGGTGCCCAAGGTGCCAACGGTGTCATCCTCATCAACACCAAGCGCGGCAAGAGCATGGTTACCCGCATCAACATCCGTGCTTATGGCGGTTTTGAACTCGCTCCTGAGAAGATGAGCATGATGAACGCCAGCCAGTACCGCAACTACGTCACAGAATTCTTGGGTACGACCTATCAGGGTCAGGAGTACTTCAAGAACAACACTTCGGTGCCGAGCTTCATGAACGAAGACCCCAACTTCTTCCTCTATCCCATCTACCACAACAACACCGACTGGCAAGATGGCATGTACAAGACTTCTTTCACTCAAAACTACCGTGTCAACGTAGAGGGTGGTGATGATGTCGCCATGTACAACCTTTCGTTGGGTTATTCCGAGAGTGACGCCGTGGCCAAGCAGACTGATTTCAGCCGCTTGAACATCCGCTTCAACTCAGACATCAACCTCTTCAAGAACTTCTCTACCGGTCTCGACATTTTCTATGGCCGCAACGCCTACAATCTCCGCGACAACGGCTGGGCACAAGATTATTCCGACCGCAACATTGCTTCGCCCAATGTCTTGGCTCTCATCCAGTCTCCCTTCATCAGCCCCACGGCCCATTATATCTATTATGAAGATGGTTTGAAGCTGGGACACACCGACAGCCAATATTCAGGCAAGGATTATACGGCAGCCCACAACCCCTATAGCTTTGCTTCACAGTTTGGCTATGAAGGTTATGTCAATCCCT
>JBJFGJ010000024.1:0-23106 GCA_051892575.1 Alloprevotella sp.
GGCGGCGGCATTGTTGGACTGGGCCATGAGATAGTCGGCCTCGGTGGGACTGATGCGTCCGGCGCCTTGCATCTGGCCTATGTCGCTCTGCTGCTCGGCATAGAGCTTTTGCGACCACGCCTCGGCCTCAGCCCAAGCGGAGTGGATGGACTTGGAGGTTTCGGCCAATATGGTTTTCTGCGGGTTGACCGGCGGAGGCGGGGTGGTACCACCACTGAGCCACATGGCACCAAGCACAAGCGCCAACACGCCAACGGCCAACAAGACGAGACGGAGTATTTTCATAGGAAACAAATTAGGCTGAGAGCGGAAGGAAAGAGATGGAAGAGTTTGAAAGACTAAGAAACCAAGTGCCCAAAAGACTCAAAGTGGAGGGCAGTCAAGCGGGGTTCTTTGTTTATTTATTCGATAGCTGTTTGATTGGCCTCGCAAGGTCTGAAGGGCCGCTCATATTCTTTTTGACTCTTATTTCAATGACCATCAGTCTCTATAAGCCGGTCAAGGTTCTCCTTCGGAAGCAAGTCTTCAAATGAATTGGCCTTCGCAGCTTTTTTCTTGAAATCGTTTGGCTTTTGGCCATAGACTCTTACGAACTCTGTAAGAATAATCTTTTGCGAGTCGCTTAGGCGAGAGTCTTTGTTTTTCAATATTTTGCTTAGTTCTTCAACCTTGCCTTGCTTGAGCGCCTGCCACGCAATGTAGAGTTCATTATACTGGGCCGAAAGCCGATCGGCTTCTTTGTGTGCCAGGTCGAACTCGGAGGCAGGTTCAGTTTGAAGCCACTCATACACTTCTAACAACAAACTGTCGGCGGGCTCGCTGATTGCCTCCAAACGGTGTTGATAATCTTGATACTGCTGCTCAATGTCCTTCAAGTCGGAGTTGGAAGCGGACCGGTCTTCGGTGACTTGTTCCTGTTGGGGAGCCGAAGCCGGAGCGGCAGAGCGTCCCCAAATGAAATAGCCGATGGCCAAGCCCAAGAGCAGGCCGGCGGCAAGTCCGACGCCGGCAAACAGCGGAATGGTCAACGAGCGACGGCGCAACGAGCCGCCTGCAGAGGCGGGGTGGCCATAGGCGCCGGCCTGTTTTGCCGGTTTGAGGGTGGAGCGGAGCGTGACACGAAGCAGTCGTCCGCCGTCGGGCAACTGTGTGGCCGTGTGACTCATCATCTTGTAGCTGTGGTCAGACGGGGCAATGCTCCACTTTAACTCGGTGTCGGGACCCTCAAGTTGCAGTTCACCACACTCGGGGATAGGATAAGACCGCCCGTTTTGTGAACGCAAGACGAGGCGTGAAGGCGAAACGGCTTCACCGCTTTCAAGCACGGCCTCTATGCGCAGACGGATGGTCTTGAGGCGCGGACTGAGCCGGCAAATGATGCGTTCTTCGGCGTCGTCGACCGTCACGCCGCGCTCTTCACCCAATCGGGCCTTGGCTATTTGTATGGTCTGCGTGGTGTTTTCTTCGTAAGTCCGTGTGGCCGGCACGGTGATGGTGAAGGAGGGCTTCACGGCCGGATTGATTTCGCCCACACGCTGATTGCCCAAAAAGATGTCGTAGACTTTGGGGCGTGGCGTCACCACATTGAGACGGGACGCCATAGAAGCATGGTTGGGCGCAAAAACCACTTCGCCATAGGCCTGAAACTCACGATAGGCCGGGTCGGCAAAGATGGCACGCGTGGTGGCCTCGTCGGCGGTGACGACGGCAAAGCCCGTGCCGGCCATAGGACGATGAGGACGACGCGACGGTTCGAGACTATAACGCGAGAGAATGGCGCGGAAATCGTCGGCCTGCTCGTCACGGTCTATAAATTGGGCTCCGGAAATGCCGATGGAGAGATAGTGGGCCACATAATAGCGATAGGCCTCGGTCAAAACGTCGTAGGGGCTCACATCACCGGCGAGCTTCATGCCTCGAGGCACTCCCAAGGCCATCTTGAAACTCCCGGTACGGGCAGCACCTATACTCGAAACGCCATTGCGCACCACCGTGTAGAGGGTTTGGGTCTCGGATGTGTGAAGCACATAGAATTCCTGACACGACTCAAAGCCCGAATAAAAGCTGTCGGCGAGAGCCAAAGGCGTACCGATGACAAGAATGGGAGCAAAGCCGGAGTCGCTACGCTTGTTGCCATAGATATAGAGCGAAAGTGAAGAGGGCATAAATTATAAGGTGTGAAAGGTTTGTGTTTTCTAATTAGAAACTAAGAGACTTAAAGACTAAGAGAAGTGAGCGGCCAAGCAAGCCCTGTAAGAGCGATACATAATAGCCCCTACAGGGCTTGCCACGCCGCTCTCTTGGTTTTGTTGCCTTTTTATCTCTTTGACTTTTTGGACTGATTTGCCTTGTTTGCTCGTGTCAACTCAATTGCCGCCAAGCAAGTCACCCACTTGGCCGAAAAAGCCACGATTGACTTTGCGCCCCTGGGTGACGCGCTGAATGACGCTGACCAGTTTGTCGGAGTCGGTGCAGTCGTAGTCGTAGACGCCACCGATGTAGAAATGTCCCAGACTGAAGGTGTGGACCATGGGATGGCCGTCGGTCGAGGCGTTGATGCCATATTTGCGGCATAAGTTGGTGAGCTCACCGATGGACGCCCCATAACACTCACGGCAAATCTGCTCGGCCGCAGCATCGCGCACACCCTGGGCGCCAAGCATATCGGCCTTCGACATAATAAAATGAATGGTGTCTACACGCTTGAGCAGTTTGGCGTTTTGCGGCGCCATAATCATACTGATCATCTTGCGCAAGATGAGGTCTTGGCTGGTGCTCACCATAATGGGCCTGCCGTCGGCGCCAATGAGGGGATTGCCCTGTGCGTCTTTGCGCGGCAGATTGATGATGCCGTTTGACGAGGGGTCGATGACGATGAAAAACACTTTGCGGTTGGAATTGGCCATCAGATTGGTCACACCGATGCCCATATCCTCAAAGTTGACTTCGCCCTCGGGGTTCTCGACGATTTTCTCGGCAAAGTCTTCACCCGCCATATCGATGAGGTTGACCACGTGCCGCAGATTGGCATTGGTGGGATTGTCGACGGTGGCCTTGATGAGGGCTACAAAATTGCCGTTTGTACGGTTGGGCACGAGGCCGTTGCGGCGACTCAGCTCAAGATAGTTGATGTAGTTGCCCGAACCATAGGCCACGAAGTCCATACCGCTCCACTTTTTCGAACCTATCAATCCCGAGAGCACGCACGTCTTGCCCGAACTGGGCACACCGAAGAGATAGATGTCGGTGGTGTCGGGCAGACTCTGCAGGTCGGCAGTCGAAGTGAGCGGCACGTAGTTGATGGTGGGCGCCTGGCGGATGAGTTCAATCACATGGGCATTGACCACGCCCGAAGCGATGAGGTCTTGTTCGGATACTATGCCGCAATCGAGATAGCCTTTTACGTCGACCGCCTTGAACGCACTGGGGTCGCGCTGCATCAGACTGATGATTTCCTCCTTCTTTTGTGCCAAAAGGTCGCGGGCCTGGTTGGCATAGGGCGAAGAGGCATATTGGCGCAAAAAGTCTACCAAGTCTTTGGGATTGGTTGAGAAACGCGCACTCTGCCAAGCCGTATAGGCCTGCATAGCCGTCTGAGCCTCGCCGGCGTGGGGAGAAGCCGGAAAACTTTGGGCATAGTCTTCGAGATAATTATATTGGCTCTGGGCCAACTGCCACAACAAGTCTTCGGCTTCGGTCTGATAGGCCGAGCCATTCATGACAAAAGCTTTCACAGCCAGATAGTCATTCTTGTCGAGTTGCTCCCAGCGTTGGCGGTCGCGCTCAGCCCTTATTGACTGAAGCAGGCCACGGGCTTCTTCTACGTGATTTTGAGGCGGCATGGTCTGGGCAAACCGCGCCACATAGTCGGCCAACTGCCGCTCAAGGTCGGGACTGCCGCTCTGCTGCAGCGCCACAATAGATTGCCACTGGGCCTGTTCTTCGGCATTGGGAATGCTGGATAGCAAGTGTTTGATGTGTTGCCGGCGCTCGGGCGTCAGGTTGAGCTCGTCGAGCGTAACGGCGCCACCCACCACTGCCTGGGCCACAAACTCAGGCTTGAGCGAATTGCAACGGGCTTTGAGTTGTTGTATTTGTTGTGGAGTGAATTGCATTATGATTATGGATTATCGTATTGGAGTCAAAAGAAAGGTAGAGAGAGTAGAAAAGGGTAAAGAAGGTGAAAAAGAGGAAAGAGAGGGGCGTTCTTGGCTGATTATTGCCTTTTTCTCACAACACCGTGCCACTCTCTGGGGTATATTTGATAGACACGCGGTCGGAGCGGTGTGCCAAGAAATAACTCATCAGGATGAGCAGATGCAGCACGAGCCATACGACCCAGCCCCACACACAGCCGTAATACACCGTCTGTAGTTGTTGGGCCAACCGGCCTTCGGTGGCTGCTGGTTGATACACCTGATTGGCCTCGGCCATTTCAAGCCTTGAGCCTTCCAGACTCATCACCGGCAACTGTGCAGACTCCGACAACTCTGTCAGAGCCTTGGCCATCTGTGCGCCGGTCTGCTCGACTTCAGTGGCGAAATAGGGTAAACGGAAGAGGCTCCAACTCTCCACGACGCCGCCCAACCAGCGCGTCTGTTCGTCCCAAGTCTGTTTCATTCCGGCATAGCTTTTGCCAAGAAGAGGTTCACGTTGGGTCTTGTTCAGAAAGCGTTCGATGCTTTCTTCGCTGCAATCAATCTTCATCTTTCCGAGCCAAGCCCCGGCCTCTTGTGAGACCGTCTGACAATTCAGATAGCCCATCAGTCCCATATAAGTCCGGTCAATGGCGTCGTGCTCAAACCGCTCATAGTCGGCCATCATACGCTGCAACGACTGCACATCGTCACGACCGGCCTGCTGCAATTCGGCTTTGGCCGTCAAGACAGAGACAAAATGAAGCGGCCCTTTAACCGTAAGCACGGCAAAAGCCACATATACGCCCACCAATATGCCCTCAACCAAGTGCCAGCGGCTCAGGTCGGTGTCTTTCTGCTTCACCACGACCAGCCAATAGAGCAGGAGGAGGCCGACGACCACAGTGAGGGCTGCCCAAAGGATGCTACCGGAGATGGCGCCGAGCGAGAGGTAAAAATGACCGAAATAGGTGGCCACGGCCAAAAGACAGAAGCCCACCACCGAGAAGGCGTTGGCAAGCCAATTATTTCTGTTTTCTGATGATGACATATAATATAAAGGTATGGGGTAAACGGATACGGAAAGCCAATAAGCCCTTGAAAACGCTTAGAGTCTAAATCACTTATCCTTTTATGGGTTTTATTTTACCTTGCGCAGGTAACAATCGAACATCTGTCCCTGCTGCACCTGATTGCGGGCCTCACACTTCAGTTTGCCGGCCTCGCCACGGCTGCAGCGATAGTGATAGCGCTGAATGAAACCGCCCAAGTTGCCATGGGCATCAGAAGGCTGCTGAATGGTCACACCTGAAGAAGAAATGCTCACCTGCAAGGGGGCAGTGTATTTCTCATCGGTGCGATGGTTATGGATGAGCAGGGTGCCGGAGGTATGCGACGTAAACTGGAAATAGATTTTCACGGGATGGCCCGTAGCGGTCTCGTAGAGCGGCGTAGTGCTCTCCCACAGGCCTAAGATGGCGTCGGGACGCTTCACCACATCGTCGTAGCTCATAAACTCGCCCCGAATGCGATTGAGCGCTGCCCGTATTTGTATGAGCGGACCGCAGCCTTCGCCCACTTCACGACCGGTTTCCTGGAGTATCTTGATGATTTGCTCGGCCGTCAAACTGCGGTCCACGCTCTTCATCAGCGCCACGGCTCCGGTCACGATGGGAGCGGCCATACTCGTACCTTTCATCATCATATACCCCGTCTGTGACGCACTCCATATCTCATCGCCGGGAGCCGATACCGACGAATAGTCTTTGGCTCCCTTAACGCCGTCGGACCTATAGCCGTAGTTGCTAAAGTTGGTAGGCTTGAGGTCACGCCCGACGGCAGAGACACGCAGCGTGGTATTGTTGCGCTTTGAAGCGTCCAAACCGGCCAAAACATGCTCGTTGCCGGCGGCCCAGACTATCACACAGTTGCGGTCGGCGGCTATCTTGAAGATGAAATCCCAGATGTTTTGCGCGTATTTCTTTTTGACGGAACGCTTGATGATTTCCATCTGCTGCTCGGGACTCAACTGGTTGGCACCGGGCACTACCGAACCGATGGAGACATTAATCACGTCGGCACCTTTGTATATGGCGTAGAGAATGCCTTCAGCCTGTGCCAAACTGGAAGAGACGATGAACTGATGGCCGGCGGCGTCAGTGACAAGTTGGTCGTAGAAGACACTGACGGGCATAAGCTTACATTCGGGGGCTATACCGCACACGCCGCTGCCGTTACCGGCCCTGCCGGTGGCCAAAGCGGCCACATGGGTGCCGTGAGAGATTTGCTCTATCGGGCCGGCCGGCGGAGCCACGTTGCTACTGCGCCGTACGGCACTGAAGGGCGCGACCACCTTGCCGGCAAACTCGGGATGAGCAAGATTGAAGAAGCCATCGACCACGGCTACGGTGACGTCGGCACTACCGCGAGTCACGTCCCAGGCCTCATAGGCTTGGATGGGGGCAAAATACCACCGCTTGGCCTCGTCGGAAAAGTCAGGGTCGGAGGGCTTAAAGGCCGTTTGGAAGATTTCTTCATCAAAAAACTTGAACTTAAACTCGGGCATCTTTCCCGGCATTTCGTTCATCACCTGAACGGCCGTGCCGGCAGGGATGGCTATTTGCACGAGATAGGTCAAGTCATCGTAAAAGACGATTTGGTAGGCCGGGTCTGGATAGACCTGTTTGAATTTCACGGCAAAGTCGCGCATAGTGTTCTCGTTCTCTTTCTCGAGAATGAGATTAAGACGGTTATTCACCACCGTGCGGCCGTCTTCAGGCTGCTCCACGATGTTGTCGTCGTCGGGCTGCTGGGGATGGTTGTCCACAGGGTCGGGCAGTTGCGGCACATCCTCGTAGGGATTGATGGGCCAGTCGGCAGAGTCTTGAGAGGCATCCCAATCGGCAGAGTCAATGGGTTCGTACCAATTGTCTTCGTCACTGCCGTCGTGATCACAACTTCTCACCGAAAGCAAAAGAAGGAGCAATAGCCCCGTGAGCAACAAGACAAACAAGAGGTAGCGCCAGGCAAAAGCCCAAAAGCCGCCGCTGCGCTTTGAAGTCTTATCTTCGCGAATTGACAATCTCTTCATATACCTATAATATATATAAGGGAATTATATCCTTGGATGATATGCGCCCGAAGAATTAGGCCAGCTCTTGGAGCAAGGTTTTGAGTTCGTCGTTGGCGGCTTGGTCGTAGTTGGGCACTTGGTTGCCGGCCACGTAGGCTATCATGACACATTCTTTCCATTCAAAGAAACCCTGCTCAACGCCCGGCGTAATCACATTGACACCGGCACTCATGTCGTCAAACAAGGCGGAAAGTTCGCTCTCGGTATAGGTTTCCTTGCGCGACTTGCCGATGTAGCGGAACAAGGGCAGGGAGCGACTCTGAGCGAGGCTGCGCAGCGTCTCCACCTCTTCGGCACTTCTCGAGCCAAAGCCCAAGTCGCCTACGAAGTCGTTGATGAGACTGGCAATAATGTCGGCGATAAAATTGGCATTGATTGTGCCGACCACCACATTGACATAAGGGGCTATGGCCTGCTCAATCTTTTCGTCGAGGTGGAGGGTGTCTGCCGTCAAGGCTATGCGCTCAAGCAGGCCCGTCATCACAATGGGACTGAAAAGCACATCGGCCGTGAGCGTGCCGACGAGTTCGGGCGAGGTCAACTTGTTTTTCCACATCTCCAAGACGGCGTCGGCGATATATACCGAATTGGTCTTGCGCTTAGTGGGCGGGGAGAAAAGTTTAGCCGCGTCAACGCCATGGGAGGCTAAATAGTCTTTGGCTTCGGCTTTGTCTATGAAGCCGTAGGTGTCGATGAGGCATTGCCAGCGCTCGTCGTCGGTGGTGCATCGCTTCAATCGCTCGCCACAGGTCATAAGTATCACCTCATAATCTTTGTTGGGATTGTGGGTTTCTTCAGTGAGACGGCCGCTTGAAATGAGGTCGTGCACAAGCTGGTAGACTTCTTTCTCGGTGATTTGCAGGGCGGCGATGAGATGACCGAAATAATAGCTGTCGGCGTTGAAGGTGAAGTCGAGTTCTCGGCCCACGCGATTGGCTTTGCGCAAGTTGTCTTCAAAGATTTTCTCTGCATCGTCGTCGTGGTAATAGTCTTTCATCAAGGCCGTCACGGCACGTTTCACCTCGCCGAGTTTGTCTGCAAAAAGTTGGTCGCGGGCTGTGTCCATACGGCGTGCCACGATGGCAAGTTGCTCAATGATATAGAGCGAGCCGTCGTTATTGAGCGAGGCGGCTACGTCCCACGACTTGGCCGGATCGGCAAAGAAAGACCTTACGCTGGCCGAGTTCACAAACGAGTCGCGCAGGCGGTCATAGAAGTTGACGTGCTGACCGTCCATGACAATGTCTTCGATGAGACAGCGACTCTCTTTGCCGCCTTCGGGCGTGTAGCCTTCATAGAGTCGGTTGCCGTCGCCTTGCGTGCTGGAGTATTTATAGTCGCGCAAGAGATAGCAGTTTTTGAAAGTGACGCCGGGTGCGGTCCAGTTGCCAAACCACGTGTCGGGTTTGGCTTGGAAGCACATATCTCTGAGCACGGTAATGAAGCGCTCGTCCCAGCGTTTGTAGAGTTTGTCGGGGGCGTTGAGCGCCGAGTTGGTCTTATAGGCAAGGTCGACGTTGAATTTGGTGGCAATGACGAAGAAGGGTGCCACGCCGCCCATATCGCTGATGCGCTTGGCGCGCTGTTCGGGCGTATGGCCCACGTACTCGTCAATCCAGTCGGCGAGAATGCGATACATGAGCGACACCTTCAAATCGGAATAGTCGTGGCAATAGAGCAGGATGTTGACCGAGAGGGTTTCGCAGTATTTATTGAAGAGGAAGGCCACCTTGCCACGCTTGACAATGGAGTCGATGTCTTCGGTGATGCGGCGCGCTTCGAGGGTCAGTCGGGGGCATGCTCCGGGGAAGTCCATCAGGTCGTTGTCGGCGAGGATGTCTTTCACCACTTTGCCTTGTGTAAGCCGGCTTTTCACGTCGGGAGTAATCTTGGTGAAATCGTATTCCAACTCTGACTTGAGATAGTCGTCTTCGATCTTGAAAACGGTCTCCTTGCAGAGTGCTGACACGACGGCTTTCTCCATCTGCGGCTGTCGCTGCAGTTCGCCGTTTCGGCCCTGATAGGCCACCTCAGTGTATCGCTCGTCGTTGGGGTCGTATTCTCCTTTCAAGCCTTTGAGGCATTTCACGGCCATAATGGTGCCGCGGTCGTTGAGCACGGCTTCAATGGGGAGCCAGGCCTCGCGGGCATAGTCCAGACCGGCCAAAGCGTCGAGCAAGCGGGTATAGAGTCCCGTCAAGGCATCGTTATTGTACCACAGCGGAGCAAAAATCTTGGACCATTCCGAGGCTGGTATGCGACGAACTACTTGAGCGATGAGCGTGAAGTAGTTGGAATTCCAAAGCATACGCGTCGGCGCCTCAAGATATTTGCGGAGGTATTCGCGCAGTTCGAGGATGTCGTCTTCAATCAAGAGCGTCTGCACCTCTTCGCGGTCTTTGTAGGTGTTGTAGATTTCCAGTCCGATGGTCTTGATTTCTTCGCTATCGAAGGTCTGATAGTCGTTGACATCATTGAAATAGCCATCAACGAGTATGGCTGCGATGTCGGCGGGCCCGAGCAGTTTGACGTAGACGGGATAGTCTGTGCGGTATTTCTGTGGGTTGCGCTTGAAAGCACTGAAACGCGTCACCACGCCCGTGGCCTCAGTGTTGACGGTGGGCGGGTTGATTTGTTCGATGAAGTTGTATTCCTTGCCGCCGGCTTTGACTTTAAAGGGCAAACGGCCGTGTTGCAGCAGATTGCTCATCACGTAAGACTTACCCTTCTGACTTTCGCCGTAGGCCGCAATGGCGGGGTTCTCGGTTTCGGCCTCGGCCATGTTGCGCAGTTTACAACGCTCGCTCACAAGTTGGAAGAAACGCTGGCCATAGTGGTCGGGTTTGTGCTGGCGTATCCAAGCCAGTGCCTGGTCTATATTATTGATTTGTTGCTTGATTTTCTGAAGCATATCGTTGACTTTTTGACTCGTAGACTTGTTTTCTTGTTGACTCCGTTATTTGATAGACAAAGCGAACTCGCCCTTGTCGAGCCAGTATTTGCCGTCGTCGGCCAGCGACTGGGGCACGAGGCGCACGGCGGTCTTGGGCAGGTTGTTGCCGGTGGCGTCTGAGACTTCTTCCAGTTCGATGCGCTCGCGGTCTTCGTGATAGTTGCGCGAGAGACAGAGGCGCAGCGTTGAGCGGCCTGAGTCGTTGTAGATGCCATAGAGCGGCCGGGCTTGATAGGTGCGTCCCTCAATCTGTTTGCAGCCGATGAAAGCAGGGAAGGTGTAGAGATTGAGTATGACGGTGGACTTTTCGGGCGAGAGGAGTGTCTCCTTGACTTGTTGCGTGGCGGGGTCGAAAAGGCCGAGATAGTGGGCGGTGGGGCGCATCTCTGTGGTCATTCGGCTGAAGTCTATGACCAAGCCGTTGAAACCGGTGTGTGAAGCCGTGTGTCCCACCATACCGCCCACGGCCACCACGCTCTTCTGGTCGAAGAAATAGCCCTGACCGTCTGAGAAAGGATACCACGTGCCCACATGATAATCGCCGAGGCGTATGAGCCTGTCGGGCGAGAGGGGATAATATTTGACGAAAAGCTCGGTGATGGTGTCAAGCGACGTGGGGCGGCCGGCCAGCACAAGGATGTCGCAATGGTAGGCGTAGAGCACTACGGCAAGCTGGCGCATGAGAGGTTCGAGCACGGCTCTGATGTCTGAGGCCACGCGGTCGGGGTCGTAGCGCCATTCGAGTTCCTGCAACTTGAAACCAAAGTGCCGCTCAAAGGCTTCGAGCAGATAGGTTGAGGGTGGCATCTCGCCGAAGATTTCGTTGTAGGTGTAGATGCGAGACGGGCGATGGCGGCGCAGCAGGTCGAGCAAGAGTTGGGCAATGGGCACCGATATCTGCGTATTGAAGTCGCGACGATTGCGGCGGTCGCGGGCCGTCATCAGGTTGCTGTCGGCCCCAAAGAAGTCGTGCACGAGATTAGAGGCAAACACTTTGATGGCGTTTTCTCTCTCGGCAGCCGATACGGCGTGTAGGATGTCGTCGACTTTGCTGCGGTAGACGCCGGCGGCCAGTGTGGTGCCTTCAAGGCAGGGCAAAGCTCGCAGTTCGTCGTCGGTGGCAGCCAAGAGGCGCAATTCGAGCGAACTCTGTATGCAGCCCAGCGCGGGTGTGGCGTGATGGTCGCCTTCTATCACGAAGGTCTGAATGAGTCGGCGCAGAATGTCGTCGCCGGCCAGATAGAAACTGTCCCAGAACTTGGGAACGGGCACAATGCGCGTGCCGGTGTCGCCTTCATATTCATAGGCACAGATCATGATGTCGGTGGTGCCGGCACCGATATCCACCGAACCGATGGTGAGGGCTTTCTTGTCGTAGCCCTCGGCTTTGAGTTCGTCGCGGACGTGGCCTTTCATTTCAAAGAAACGGGCCACCTCGCCGTTATAGCGCTGTGCGAGTTCGGCATAAAGATAAACGAGTTGGCAGCAAGAGGCCTCGTCGTAGCTCCATTGGCGCTTTTTCACGCCGAAGTCTGACGTCTCTTTGAGCGATTCAGGCGAAGGGAACACCTGGGCAGGACTGAGTGCCGGATTGAGGTTCATGATGGCCTGCCAGGCATCGACGGCGGCCTGTCGCAAAATGGCCTGTTCGCTCAGCGGCATAGCCGTGGGACTGGTGATGATGATGTGACGCAGGCGCCGACGGCAGTCCACGTTGCCGTGCGTGTCGCGGAAACGCTGGCCATTGATTTGAGCCACGGCTTGCTGCAACACTTCCACCATCACAAACGTCATGAGCGACGAGCGGGAGTAATGGAACGTAAGGTCAAGGCCGGCGCCGTCGGGCAGGAAGTGACCTTGGGCGTCAAACTGCTCGGAGAGACCTTTTATATATATATTATTGTCTATGTTGACATTGGCGGGGTCGTTCACCGACACCAGCGTCTGCCATTTACCTTCAAACTCGGCCTTGTCCCAAAGGTAGCGCTTGGGGCTGGAATAGTTGGTGCAGAGTTCGCTCGTGTCGGCCTCTTCACGCGAACGATAGACCAGTCGGCGTGCCTCCTCTCCCACTCTGACGAAACTTTTCCAGACGAAAAAGTCCTCATCGAGCCGCAGTGCGCCACCGAAGTCGGCTTTGCGGAAGACGATGCGCATGTCGAAGGGATTGTTGTAGAATTTGTGCGGCTCGGTCAGGTCGCGCAGTTCGAGCATCTGGGCACGCGTGAAGTCGCCCTCTTCAAAGAGCACGCCGCAGGTGCGTGAGTTGCCGATATCGAGCACGAGGTCTACGTCTATCTCGCGGGCGCTGCCCTTATAGAGTTGCACTTCGGGAGCGGCACCCACCTCTCTCAAGAAGGCCGTGAGGTAGACATACCAACCGAGCACGTGAAAGGCGGTGCTTTCCTGACTGCCGTCGGTCTTGATGCCACAAAGCGAAAGGATATATTCGGCAAAGGCGTTTTGTCCTTCTTCGAGCGAGAGGAAAGACAGCATACGGTCCACCTGCGGGCAGAGCCGATAACTCTTGGGGGCTGTTTCGTTGGGATAGAAATAGGGGCGCATCGCCGAGAGCGGATCGTCGGCCGTGGCCGTGTCGAAGGCCCAAGTGAAGCGATAGTGCCGTGTGCCCTTGTTGGCGCCCTCGCCGAGGTCGTCTATTTTGACCCGACACCAGCCCAGCGGACTGTCCATCACGCCGTCGACCCCTGCCATCTCAAGCATAGGCATGGGCAACCATTTGCCCAGTAAAATCTCCCAGGCGGGAATTTTCTCATAGCCACCGGCCGGGTCGGGCAGGCGCAAATGACCGAGGGCATTGATGCCAAACACCTCTTCGTCGCCGTCTTTGAAAGTGCCGAAAAGCGCCGTCGACGCATCTTGCTGCATACGCTGCAGGCCCATTTCGTCAAGTATTTCCTGGCCGGTCGAGGAGAGTTCGAGAGCCTCTTTCTCTCGCAGTTCGCTCAGGGTGACATACACGCCCTCGGTTGCCTTGAAGCAAAGCAGGTCGAAAAGAGTTTCGCCCGTAAGAAAGTCTTTTTGCTCGCAAAAGGCAAATTTCAGCAAATGTCCGTTTTGATATTGAAACGGCTCGGTGGGATTGAACTCGACCTCGCGGGTTATAAATTGCAATCCGGAGTCGGCGATAAGGTGTTCCATAATATTGGGCAACTTTTGGGGCTATCTTCTACCGATAGCCATGGTTTTTTCTCGTTCTCTCGCGCCTGTGCGCGTATTTTTATATATGTCCTTGCAAATGTAAACAATTATTTCAAAACCGCATTTCATTCATCGGTTTTATGCTTATTTTTTTGAAAAGCCTGCCGTTTTTTGTCGGCCGTGGCCACCGTTTTGTTCAAAAAGGGCGGTCTGTCGTGACACGGCGCCGGCCGTTCCCGATGAGTTTTGAGCATTTTTGTGTTTTGAACAAGGAGCGACAAAAAACAGTTAAAAAGTTGATTGGTTTTGGCATATTATTGACAAACAAATGTTTAAGGCACATATGCTTGCCTGAATGGCTTATCGGTGCAGCGAAAAGGGGCCTTCAAGAGATTGAAAAGGCGGAAAAATCGTACGAGAATAAGGCGCGTTTTCCCCGGAATAGGGACAGGAAAAGCTGTCCTTAGTCCCGTAACGCCTTGAACTACAAAAAAAAGAGGCCGCAAAGCCTCTCTCTTCTTTTTTCCTACATCAAAGATAGACTTTTTTGAGGCGGGAGGGAAAGACAAAAGATTGAGAGGAAGCTCATGTTTGGCGGCAACGCAACAATATCAAACAAAAACCAGTTTCCTTGTCTCTGCACTCATTTGCACTAACTTTCGCCTGCGGCGCAAGTTAGGCTGCGCTCGGCAAAGGCCAATAAAAAACAAGTTTTTCTTGGCCTTTGCTCTCGCTTGCACTAACTTTGTCCCACGAAAAACAATCACAAAGGCCTTTGACCCACAGACATCCTTCCCTGAAAGACATAGCGAACCACGCCACAGCCACTCGTCGCACAACGCGATGGGCTGCTTGGTTGTGGACTGCCGTCTGCTGCACACTTTTCCTTATGTGCCGACCGGCCACAGCGCAACAAGATCCTGCCTTCTTGCACTATTGGCAACTCGAACCGCAATTCAACCCCGCCGCCGTGGGGCGCTCGCCTATGCTCAATATCAGAGCGGCCTATCAGACTCACGCCTCGGGATTTGAAGACGCCGGAGGCACCATGTACGCCGGGGCCGACATGGCCTTCCAACTGGGCAAGACACGACACGGACTGGGCGTGACGTTTCAGAAAGACGAAATCGGCCTCTTCGCTCACCAACGCTTTTCACTGGCCTACGCCTACCACTTCAAACTCTTCGGCGGCACACTGAGTATCGGCGGCGCAGCCGATATGCTCAACGAGAAAGTGGACGGCGCCAAAGCCGACCTCGGCGACGCCTCCGACCCGGCCTTCCCGTCTTCGGCATTGAGCGGTTCGAAATTCGACGCCTCTGCAGGCTTGTGGTATGCCCACGGACCGTGGTACGTCGGACTGTCGGCCCAACACCTCACCGCACCCACCGTGCTCTTGGGCGAAAACAACGAAATCAAAATAAAATCTCTCTATAATTTTACGGCGGCATACAATATTCGCACACGCAATCCGTTATTTATAATAGCGCCGTCTACCCTCTTACGCTACGACGGCACCGAACTGCGCGCCGACATCACTGCCCGACTGCTCTACCAGCGCGACAAAAAGCGACTCTACGGCGGCGTCAACTACAGTCCGAGCCACAGCGTGGGCGCCTTCGTGGGAGGCACGTTCCACGGCATAGACATCAGTTACTCCTACGACGCCAACACCGAGGGCATCGGCCTGGAAAGCGGACAACACGAAGTGACCATTGGCTACAGCCTCGACCTTAACCTCGGCAAAAAAGGCAAAAACCTGCACAAAAGCGTGCGCTTCCTTTGATAAACAAACAGAGGCAGACTCGCTCTGCCAACAGCATAAAACAATCTTCACGATGATGACAGACAACACGCATACCAAGCCCCTACAGACCAGACGCCTGATGGGGATTTTGACATCGGCGATGACGCTCGCCTGCGTGCTCACGGCCTGCGTGGGCGGCGGCAGAGCCATGATGAGCGGCGGCGAAGTGACCGGCTCACGCTCGACGACATTCAACGAACCTACACCCTACGGCATGGTGGAGGTGAAACGCGGTTTCCTCAAAACGGGTATGGCCGACGGCGACTCGCTCTGGGGCATGCACTCAGCCACCAAAGAAATCTCAGTGGACGGCTTCTGGATGGACCAAACGGAAGTCACCAACTCCATGTACCGACAGTTTGTGGAATGGGTGAGAGACAGCATCATCCGCGAAAGACTGGCCGACCCGCAATATGGCGGCGACGAAACCTATAAGATTACAGAAGACAAATATGGCGAACCCGTGACGCCTCACCTTAACTGGGCCAAACCCATTCCCTGGCGCAAACCCGACGAAGAGCAGGAACGGGCCATCAAGAGCGTCTACCGCACCCACCCCATCGACGGCACGGTGATGCTCGACGCAAGGCAAATGACCTATCGCTATGAAATCTTCGACTACGAAAAGGCCGCCCTGCGCAAATACCGCCTCGACCCGCGCGAACGCAGTCTCAACACCGACCATCCCGCCGACCCCGACGAAGTGGTCATGATTTCAAAAGACACGGCCTACATCGACGACGCCGGCAACATCGTCAGAGAGACTATCGAACGCCCACTCACGTCGCTCTACGACTTTCTCAACACCTACATCGTCAATGTCTACCCCGACACCACCTGCTGGGTCAACGACTTCACCAACGCCAGCAACGAGACCTATATGAGACTCTATTTCTCGTCGCCTACCTACAACGACTATCCCGTTGTGGGCGTGACGTGGGAGCAGGCCGAAGCCTTCTGCGCCTGGCGCACCAGCTACCTGCTGAGAGGACTCGGACCCCAGGCGCGGTATATACAACGCTACCGCCTGCCAACGGAAATCGAGTGGGAATATGCCGCACGCGGCAAAGAGGGCAACCCCTTCCCCTGGCAAGGCAACGAGGGCAAAAACGATAAAGGCTGCTTCTTTGCCAACTTCAAACCCGACAAAGGCAACTATACAGAAGACGGCAACCTCATCACGTCGAAAACAGGCATATACGGTGCCAATAGCAACGGCCTCTATGACATGGCCGGCAACGTGGCAGAATGGACCAGCACGGTCTTCACCGAAAGCGGCGTCGATGCCATGGCCGACCTCAACCCTCAGCTTAAATACAACGCCGCACAAGAAGATCCCTATGTGCTCAAGCGCAAAAGCGTGAGAGGCGGCTCATGGAAAGACCCCATATCAATGGTGCGCTCGGCTTGGCGCTCGTGGGAATACCAAAACCAGCCACGCTCATACATCGGCTTCCGTTGCGTGCGCTCAAAAGCCACCACCACAAGCAGCAATGCTAAAAAATAACCTCCGGACCATAAGCAACCACAGCGGCTTATGGCCCAATCCCAACCAAGCAACCCAACGTCATGCCAAAGATTAATTTCGTTGTTCGCCTGCAACACTGGATGGACAGTGTGCCGGGTCAGACCTTCCTAAACTATGCCTATAGCTGGGGCGCCGCCATCGTTATCCTTGGTGCCCTTTTCAAACTCACCCACCTGCCGGGCGGTAACCTTATGCTCTTCCTCGGTATGGGCACCGAAGTGGTGGTGTTTTTCCTCTCTGCCTTCGACCGCCCGTTCGACAAGAACGAAGTGGGCCGCGAACTGGCCCAAGACTATGAGACCGACGATGAAATCGCCGAGCGTCTGGGACTGAGCGACGAGGATGAGACCGAAAACGACGCCGACCAGGAGACCATAGAAGGCGAAGAAACTCCTGTTGCCGACGAAACAGTTCCGCAACCCGCTCCTGCCGTTGCCACCGCCGGCCAAACCATTGTCTTTGCAGGCGGTATGGGACAGCCTTCGGGGCAAGCAGCCGCCACAGGTGCTCCCGTAGCCGGCGCCGAGCCTACTGCACCCGCCGAAGCCGCAGCTGCCGCCATCAACGTAATGACGCCGGCCGGCAGCCAACCCTTTGCCTCAGAGGCCGAACGACTCGCCGCCATCATCCGTGTGGCCAACGACGAACTGCTCCACCGCGCCCAGGCCGTGCTCTCGCCTGAAATGGAAGAGGCCACAAAAACCTATATCGAAAAACTTCAGACACTCGCCGACACCTTCACCAAAGTCGACGAACAAAGTGCGCGCCTGGCCAAAGACAGTGAAGAGATGGAAAATCTCAACCGCACCCTTACCGGCATCAACAAAGTCTATGAGCTGCATCTCAAAGGCATTAGTCTGCAGGTGGGCACCATTGACCAAATCAACGAACAAACTCAGCGACTGGCCCAACAGATTGAAGAACTCAACGTGGTCTATGGCCGCATGATTGAAGCCCTCACCGTCAATATGCGTGGCAACGCCCCGACCGGCGGCAACACGGCTTCGTAAATAATTCTCCCCACACAATGGCTGTAAAGAAACGTCCGCTCTCCCCTCGCCAAAAGATGATAAACTTGATGTATATCGTCTTGCTGGCTATGCTGGCCCTCAATGTGTCCAATGAGGTGCTCAAGGGCTTCGACCTGGTGGGAGAGAGCCTCAACCGCTCAAAAGACGGCGCCACAAAAGAGAATGAGGCCATCTACAATGACCTTGCCGAGCAACTGAAAGCCAACCCGACCAAAGTGCGCCCTTGGTATGACAAGGCGATGAAGGTGAAGCAGATGTCAGACTCGCTCTGCCTGCTGGCCGAACACCTGCGGCAGGAAATTGCCATAGAGACCGACGGCCGCGACGGCAACCCCAATGCCCTCGAAAACCGAGAAGACCTCGACGCCGCCGGCCGCGTGATGCTGGCTCCAATGTCAAGCCGTGGCATGAAACTCAAAGCCCAAATCGACAGTTACCGCAAACGCATTCTCACTTACGTCAACGATGCCAAGAAGCGGGCCATCATCGCCTCAAACCTCTCGACAGAAGTGCCGTCGTCTCCGGAAAATGCCGGAAAGAACTGGGCCGAATATATGTTTGAGGCCATGCCCTCGGTGGCCGCTGTAACGATGCTGGCCAAACTGCAGAGCGACGTGCGCGCCGCAGAAAACACCGTATTGCAAGGGCTCATTGCCAACATCGACATCAAAGACATCCGCGTGAATGAGTTGGGTGCCTACGTCTTGCCCGAAGCCACCACGCTCTATCCCGGCGAAACGTTCCGCTCAAAAATTTTCATGGCCGCCATCGACACCACGCAACGACCGGAAATCTATGTCAACGGCCGCCGCATCAGCGAAAACGGCCAGTACAGCTTCAACGTGGGCGGTCCCGGCGAATACAGTTTCTCGGGCTACATTCTGATGAACAACGCTGCCGGAGAGACCATCCGCCGCAACTTCACACAAAAATACAACGTCATTGCGCCACCTATGGGCGCTACCGTGGCGGCCGACTTGATGAACGTGCTCTATGCCGGCTTTAACAACCCCATCAGCGTGTCAGCCTCAGGCGTGCCGAGAGACAAAATCAGCCTGTCGATGACCGGTGGCAGTCTCACTTCGCAAGGCAACGGAAAATACGTAGCCCGTCCGGCCAATGTGGGCCAAGATGTCACCTTCACCGTGACCGGCGTCGTGGGCGGCAAGTCGCAGAATATGGGTTCGTTCACCTTTAAGGTGCGCAAGTTGCCCGATCCGACGGCCTACATTGCCATAGGTCACGACCGCTTCAAGAGCGGCCGATTGGCCAAGGCCACTGCCGTGGGACTACAAGAACTCAGTGCGGCCATCGACGACGGCTTGCTCGACATTCCCTTCCGCGTATTGAGTTTCGAGACCGTATTCTTCGACCGTATGGGCAACGCCCGTCCCGAAGTCTCTGCCGGTGCACGCTTCACCGATGCCCAGCGTGAGCTCATCCGCTCGTTGCGCCGCGGCCAGCGCTTCTACATCTCAAAAGTGCGCGCCATCGGCCCCGACGGCATAGAGCGCAACCTGCCCCAGGCTATGGAGGTAGTCATCAACTAATCACTTTGCAAACGGAAAATCATAACGACAATGAAACATATCATAGCGCTTATGCTCTGCTGCGTGGCACTGACGGCCACGGCCCAACCGCCCGCACGTCGCCAGGCCGAGACGCAGAAAACCACACAGGTCAAGACGCCGCAAGGCTCAGCCTATCGTGATTTCCCCACAGCCCCCTCGATGCCGACAGACGCCTCCTGGCGCAGAGACCTTTATCTTTCGCTCGATCTGACGAAAGACAAAAATGCCGTGCTCTACTACCCCACGACGCCTCAAGACGGCCGAATGAACCTCTTCACCCATCTCTTCAAGTTGTTGCTGCAAGGCAAAATCAAGGCCTACGACTACAAGCTCGACGGCAACGAAGACTTCTCAGAGAAAAACCGTGTGGGGGTGAAGGAGCTTATGGACCGCTACCATATTTTCTATGAGTCGCGCGGCGAGCAGGTGCGTGTGAACGACGCCGACCTGCCCTCGGATGAGGTGAAACTCTTCTACATCAAAGTGAGCCGCTACTACGACCAGCACACAGCCACGTTCCGCACCGCCGTCACGGCCCTGTGTCCCGTGCTCAAGCGTGGCGACGACGACTTCGGCGGCACCGACTCGCAATATCCCATGTTTTGGGTGAAATACAGCGACGCCGCACCCTATCTGGGCAAGCTGATGCTTATGGGCAGCAACCTCAACAACGCCGCCCTTATTTCGGCAGACGACTTCTTCAACACAGAAGCCTACGAGGGTGACATCTACAAGACGGCCAACCTCCAAGACCGCATCTTGAGCAATTATTGCCACGACGCGACCCAACTGACGCAAGAGCAAAAGCGCATCAGCAAAGAGATGGCCGACTTCCAAGACCGCGTCTATGGCCGCGACTCGGTGGCCATGGCCAAAGCCGCTGCCGAAAAGGCCGCTGCCGACAGCATTGCCGCTGCCAATGTGAAAGAGAAGAAGACCTCGACACGCCGCACCACCACTACCGGCCGTCGCCAAACCACCACGACGGTCAAGACCAAGACCTCAAAGCCCAAGAGCGCCAAGTCGTCGGGCTCAAGCAAAAACGCCGGTTTGAGTGTGCGCCGACAAAGACACTGACCCGGCCGTCAAGGCCCCGCCAACATAAAGCGAGCGAACAAGGACTGCAATGTTCCTGTCCGCTCGCTTGTTATATTTCTGTCTTGAAGAAGAATAGGCGTCGCAATATATATTTCAATCAAAGCGAAACCTTCTCACCGAATGAGAGGTCGCCGGCATCGCCCAGACCGGGAACGATGTAGGCCGCGTCGTTGAGTTCGTCGTCAATTGCAGCCACCCAGAGCGTCACGTCGTCGCCGGGGAACTTCTCAGAGAGCCGGGCCACGCCTTCCTTGGAAGCGATGACACAACAGATGTGAAGATGTGAAGGTTGCCCCAGGCGGGTGAAAGCCTCGTGAGCCAAGACCAAGCTGCCGCCGGTGGCCAGCATTGGGTCAACGAGAATGAATGTGGAGCCGTCCAGTTGCGGCCCGGCCAGATAGTCGAGGTGAATTTGGAGGTCTTCCTTGCTGCCCTCTTCGCGATAGGCCGCCACAAAGCCGGCGTCGGCATGGTCGAAGACGTCGATAAAGCCCTGATGAAAGGCCAGTCCGGCGCGCAAGACCGTGCCCACCACAATGTGATCGTCGGGCGTGGGGATGTGCTTCACGCCGAGCGGCGTTTCGACAGCCTTCTCCGAATAGTGCAGCGTCCGGCTCAGTTCGTAGGCCATCACGTGACCGATACGCTCAAGATTGTTGCGAAACAGCGCGCGGTTGGTCTGATAGCCGCGGTGGCGCAACTCAGACATATAAACATTGACCACAGAGGGCCGCTCTTCAAGATTAACGATTTTCATGGCAAACTATATGGGAATGAAGGTTTTCACAAAATTACAAAGTTTTTAGATTAAACGGCGCAGCCGGCGACGAAAAAAAGCGCGGCGTTGGCCGGGAGTGTAGGATAATCCTCGTGTGTTTGAGTTCCCTGCACTTCCTCAGCCACCCTCACGGCCGCACGCCTTGCCGACACTTCTCCCACAGACATCAAAACGCCATAAGCCACGAAATGACAAATGGGGTTTGCAATTGATGCATCAGAGTGGCCCAGTAAATTAAAAATCAGTTAATAAAGCGCGAAAAGTCAGCATAAAAAAAGCGATTTTAGTTTGGGTGAAAACCTTTTTTAGTAATTTTGCCCTTGCACGGGAACAATGTGCCGACAAGCGGTCGGCCTCCGTGAAGAAAGCAACTATATCACAAACCATTTTATTCATAAATCAATTATGGCAACATTAGATTTAAGCAAGTACGGCATTACCGGCGTTACCGAAATCGTGCACAACCCCTCTTTCGAACAGCTGTTTGAAGAAGAGACCAAAGCAGGCCTCGAAGGCTTTGAAGTAGGTCAGGAAACCGAACTCGGTGCCGTCAACGTAATGACAGGTATCTACACCGGTCGCTCACCCAAAGACAAGTTCATCGTAATGGACGAGAACTCTAAAGACACCGTTTGGTGGACGAGCGACGAATACAAGAACGACAACAAACCCGCTTCTCAGGAGGCTTGGAAGGCTGTCAAGGAACTCGCCCAGAAGGAGCTCTCCAACAAGCGTCTTTTCGTGGTTGACGGTTTCTGCGGCGCCAACAAAGAGACCCGCATGGCTGTCCGCTTCATCGTTGAGGTAGCTTGGCAGGCTCACTTCGTGACCAACATGTTCATCCGTCCGACGGCTGAAGAACTCGCCGAGTTTGAGCCCGACTTCATCGTCTACAACGCCTCTAAGGCCAAACTTGAAAACTACAAGGAGCTCGGTCTCAACTCTGAGACTGCCGTTGTGTTCAACATCACCAGCCGCGAGCAGGTGATTATCAACACTTGGTATGGCGGTGAAATGAAGAAGGGTATGTTCTCTATGATGAACTACTACAACCCGCTCAAGGGCATCGCTTCTATGCACTGCTCTGCCAACACCAACATGGACGAAACCAGCACCGCCATCTTCTTCGGCCTCTCTGGTACCGGCAAGACCACCCTCTCTACCGACCCGAAGCGTAAGCTCATCGGCGACGACGAGCACGGCTGGGACGACGAAGGCGTGTTCAACTACGAAGGTGGCTGCTACGCTAAGGTTATCAACCTCGACAAAGAGAGCGAGCCCGATATCTATGGTGCCATCAAGCGCAACGCCCTTCTCGAAAACGTAACCGTTGACGCCAACGGCAAGATTGACTTCGCCGACAAGAGCGTGACCGAGAACACCCGCGTAAGCTACCCCATCGACCACATCACCAACATCGTGAAGCCCATCAGCAAGGGTCCGGCTGCCAAGCAGGTTATCTTCCTCTCTGCCGACGCCTTCGGTGTGTTGCCTCCTGTATCTATCCTCAGCTCTGAGCAGGCCCAGTACTACTTCCTCTCCGGCTTCACCGCTAAGCTCGCCGGTACGGAACGTGGCATCACCGAGCCCACTCCCACCTTCTCGGCTTGCTTCGGCCAGGCCTTCCTTGAGCTCCACCCCACCAAGTATGCTCAGGAACTCGTGAAGAAGATGGAAAAGAACGGTGCCAAGGCTTATCTCGTCAACACCGGTTGGAACGGTACGGGCAAGCGCATCTCTATCCGCGACACCCGTGGCATCATCGACGCCATCCTCGACGGCTCTATCGACAAGGCTCCTACGAAGGTCATTCCTTTCTTCAACTTCGTTGTGCCCACAGAGTTGCCCGGCGTAGACACCAACATCCTCGACCCGCGCGACACTTACGACTGCGCTTGCAAGTGGGAAG
>JBJFGJ010000025.1:0-5881 GCA_051892575.1 Alloprevotella sp.
CAAAGGTAAAAACTTTGTTTTTCCTTTTGCTCTGCGCTCGCCTTGCACTATCTTTGCATACAGACTTGGTAGTCATAAAAGCATCCAAACAAATCTCAACCATATCTCTTATGAAAAAACTTCTCACCCTCGCACTCCTCATCGTCACCTCGTGGAGCGTGGCCAGTGCACAATTTGAACAAGGCAAGAAATATGTAGGTGCCTCGGCTTCAGGCTTCGGCCTTTCATACAGTTCGAACGAAAAATTCCGCCTCGGACTCGACGCCACCGCCGGATACTTCATCTCTGACTGCCTCATGCTGCAAGCCACTGCCGGATATGAACACAAACAACACCTCGACGACGTGCGCATTGGCGCAGGAGCACGCTACTACTTCGACAACTGCGGCATCTATCTGGGCGCAGGAGCCGAATACAACCACTTCACAAAAAACAACAACGACCTGATGATTCCGCTCTCAGTGGGCTACGCTTATTTCATCAACCAATACATCACCATCGAACCGTCGCTCTACTACAAAATGAGCCTGCACGACTTCGGCGGCAACAGCACATTCGGCGTGAGCGTCGGACTGGGCTTCTATTTCTAACACACAACGCTCTGACGACATTCAGACAAAATATGCATTCCTCTCATACTGAAATTGCCACCCTCGGCGAGTTTGGCCTCATTGACCACCTCACCGAGGGTTTTGCCCCCCAAAACGCCGAGACGCTCAAGGGCGTAGGCGACGACTGCGCCGTAATGGACTACAACGGCACGGGCAAACGGGTGCTCGTCACAACCGATATGCTCATGGAGGGCATTCACTTTGACTTGATTTACACGCCACTGAAACACTTGGGCTATAAGGCGGCTCAGGTGAACTTCTCTGACGTCTATGCCATGAACGGACGCCCCAAGCAGATGCTGGTGAGCGTGGCCGTGGGCAGACGCATGTCGGTGGAGGCGCTGGAAGACTTCTACGCCGGCCTGCGACTGGCTTGCGACACGCACGGCGTGGACCTTGTGGGCGGAGACACGACGTCGTCGCTCACCGGACTGGCCATCAGCATCACCTGCATCGGCGAGGCCGCTGGCGACAGCATTGTCTATCGCAACGGGGCCAAAGACACCGACCTCATCTGCGTAAGCGGTAATCTGGGCGCCGCCTATATGGGCCTGCAAATTATGGAACGCGAGAAGGCTGTGTTTGTGTCGCAAAAAGACAGTGCCGGCGAAACGGCCCAGCCGGAATTCACAGGGCGGGAATATCTGCTGGAGCGGCTGCTCAAGCCCGAAGCCCGACGCGACATCATCGAGGCGCTCGACAAGGCCGGCATCAAGCCGACGGCCATGATGGACATCAGCGACGGCCTCTCGTCGGAACTGCACCACATCTGCCGACAATCGGGCACCGGATGCCGCATCTATGAAGAGCGCATCCCCCTGGACTATCAGACGGCCGTGGCGGCTGAGGAATTCAACCTCAACGTGACGACTTGCGCGCTCAACGGCGGCGACGACTACGAACTGCTCTTCACCGTTCCGCTCACACAGCACGAGGCCGTGAGCCAAATTGAAGACGTGAAGGTCATCGGGCACATCACACGCCCAGAACTGGGGCTGGCACTGATTGCCCGCGACGGCGGCGAATTTGAACTGAAAGCACAAGGCTGGAACCCACTGGCCGAAAAGACTTCGGAAGAAAAATAAAAACACAAGCCCTCGACGGGTCCGCTCCAACAATAACGGCGGCATGATGGATACTGATTATGTATCTCTCACGCCGCCAATTGTGTTTTTAATGTCTTGGATTAGAAATGTAGACGTACATCAAAGCCAAACCGACGGGGATGGCCCATCTGGGCAAAGCGATGGCCCATGCTCTCGAAAGAGAAGGCTTCATAGTGAGCCGCCGTGAGATTGCGCCCCCAAAGCGAGAGGCTCACGCCACCGGCCAACTCGAGATTGAGCTGTGCGCCAAGAGTGGCGTAAAACGGCTGGCTGTATTGGTTGGCCTCGTCCCAATAGAAGTTGCCGGCGCCCTGAACATTGGCATCAACACCTACGGCCTTGAACAAACGATGGGCCAGAGGCTGACGGAAGGAAGCCGAAGCGCCAAGCGTGTGAGAAGGGGCATAGGGCACACGATTGTCGGTATAGTCTATGGTCCGGCCGTCTTGCTCGCCCACATAATAGTCCGTAAACACGGAGTGGGCATAGCCATAGGCAGCATTGAGCGTCAGACGATTGTCCAAGAGATGGGCACGCACAGCCAACTCGGCACCACAACTGCGACCGCCGGCAGCATTGACCATCTCACGCCCCAGACCACTCTCGGCAAAACGCGACACCTGCAGGTCTTTGGTCGTCATATAAAAGAAGGTGTAGTCCACACGCAGCAGGCCGGAAAGGAACTTGAGGTGACCGCCCAATTCATAGTTCCAAGACTGCTCGGGCTTGTAACGCAGATAAGCCACATCGGGCTCTGCCGGAATTTGAGGGTCGAGCGTGGCCGTGATGCCGGCAATGGCGCCCTGTTTGGAAGCGTCGGGCAAAGGCATGGCATTGATGGTGGCGATGCTGTAGTCTTTGACGCCCAACATCATATTGCGACGCAACTGGGTCTGGGCCAAATCTGAATAGCTCTGCACATTGTAACCACCGGCACGGAAGCCCTTGGACACAGCCAGATAGACATTGCCGCGACCACTGCGATGGTTGTATTGCAATGCCAACTTGGGCAACACCTGCCAATTGTCGTTTTTCAACTCTCCCGCCATCGAAGGGTCTGCCGTGAGGTTGGCATTGATGCCAAAAGACGGCATGGCAAATCTGTAGTTCATATCGCCCACAGAAGAGGCGGCAAGATCAAGGCTCTGATGGCTATAGTCCAGACGGATGCCAGCCGTGGCCGACAGACCGGCGCCGAGGTCCAACGACGACTGATGGAAAAGAGCCGCACCCACGGTGGGCGTGTTGAGACTGGCATCAAACGTCAACTCATCTACCGTGAAAGCCAACGACATCGGTGGCCGCTGGGGCAGAACTGAGGCAAAACGACTGTTGAGCATACCGACGCCGTCGGCATAGAAACTCACCGGACAGCCCGTGTGGAGGTCCTGATACATAAAAAAGAGTCCGGAAGTGGAGGTCCAACGACGTTGAAGCGGTGTCTTGAACGTGAACTCTTGTGTCAGGGTGTTGAGCCGCTGCTTTTGCGTGAGCGAAAACACATCGGCAGCCAGAAAGTCCTGGTCCATAAAGAAGCGGTCGCGCAAATGTTGCCACGACGTCACGGACGACAGGGCATACCCGCTCCGGTTATATTCGGCCGTAAAGCCCGAAGTGAGCAACTCGCGACGGTAATTGCTCTGACGGTTTTGCGTAATCTGATGATAGCCTGCGTCTTGCTCGTTGCCGCTGACGAGATAATAGGGACAAGCGTCTTCGTCGCTGTATTCATAGGCCAAAGAGAAGTCAAGACGCCAATGGTCTGAAGGGCGCGCAGCCAAACGGAACTTGCCGCCGCCGGCCTCTGAGGCATCGGCTTTGCGGCCGGTGAGACTGTTGCGGAAGAAGCCATTTTCTCCCTCATAAAAGCCGCCGACAGAGAGGGCCAAACGCTGGGATGGATGCAAATAGGTCACCGCTTTGACCGACCGGCCGGTGTTGCGACCGGAATAAGACAACTCGGCGTCGGTGCCTTTGCCCTTGAAAGGATCGGTGGTGTAGACACGCACCAAACCGGCCATGGAACCTGGGCCGTAGAGTGTGCCCTGCGAACCTCGCAGGACATCGACACGACTGACGTCAAGGAACGAAAAGTCATAGGCGGCGCCGCTCATAAAAGGCACATTGTCCACATAAAGCGCCACGGCAGGCGAATTGATGCGCGAACCGACACCGCGGATGTAGGCAGCGGCGGTATAGCGTGAACCATAGTCGGGCATGAAAAAGTTGGGAGCCACGGCCGAAACGCCTTTGATGTCGGTGGAACCCGACAAAGTCAAGGTCTTGGCGTCCAAGACCGAAGCCGACACGGGCTGGCGACTGAAGGACGATGTCTCCTTCGGCGACGTCACCACGACGACTTCTTCAATATCGTAATTGCGAAGCGTATCGGCAGGAATGGCATAGGCTGTGCCTGTAACGGCAGTAAAAAGCAGAAGGCTGATTTGAAGTCTGAATGTCATAAATCGTAGGTTCTGAAATTTTCTTGTGCAAAATTAAGGGCTTGACGCGATGTTAACAATCCCTATTTTTGGGTAACAATGCAGGCGATGGAGCTTTTACGGCCCTTGGCGCACACTATGAGACAAGAAATCCCCGACAATTATGGCTTGCCGGGGAATAAGTGGGCAAAAAGGTATGCCTTATTTCATATATTTTCTTCCGTTCTTGATATAAATACCTTTTATGGCCGCAGACTCAGCCTTTACCTTTCGACCATCAACTAGGTATATGGCGGCATCTTGGCGTTCATGGTCCACAGTCGGGATGCTTGTGACGCCTGGTGCACGCAAAGTGAGCGACGAAGGCGAGGTTTCTGTGGCCGGCAACGCCAAGAAGGCTTTGTGGCTACCGGCAGGATAAGTGATGGCGGCGCCATCCGTAGCACCATAATAAAAACCATAGTCGGTGCCACTCTGATTAGAAGACAGGATATAATATTTCATCCCTTCGCCTTCGACATAGGTTTTGCCGTCGCCATCCACGGCATTGCCGCCATGAAGCAGATTGCCCTCCGGAGCCACATCAGTACTTCCCACAAGCTGCAACTCATAATCGCCTTGCTTGCCATAGAGCAAAACCGGTGTTAAAGGAGGAACGACCGAGCCGGCTGTGTATCGATAATCCACTTGGGCTTCACCATTATTAGCCCCGGTGATAATGCCGCCAGTCAGATTTTCCGGCATCACAAAAGCCTGATTAAGCCAAAGCGTTGAAAACTTGGTTTCAGGCATCGAAAAGTTAAATGGGGGGGTGTCCCATTGCACAATTATGCTGGCGAGGTTGGAATTTCCCGAAGTCTTTTTGAGTCCCCAAAAGGCGTAATCGGCGTCAAAGTTTATGGTATATGCTCCGGCCTCTGTCACAGTTAATGATTTCACCAATGTTCCTTGAGTACTTGACTTCCATAAGGCGGCCGAAGTGCTATAAGGCGTGTTTGATCCATAGATTTCGAATACAATTGTATTAGAAGTGCTGGCAGAATAAACGTCAAGGGTGATAGACTTAACCTTGGTTCCACCGGATTTTACACAGACAATGCCTCCAGGAGACGATAACTTGAAGGAAATCAGAAGTTGAGAGGCAATTTTGTCCTGTGAAGCGTTACCTTGATAAACAGCGTCAGAATAAGAGACGACATTGGAAAAATCCACACTTGATGTTGAAGTTGTGAGACGGTCTATGGTAAGGGTATCACAAACAGGCGGGTAAGTGTTAGACTCTATCGTCTGTGCTTGGGTTGACAATGCTAAGCCGATCAAGAATAGATAAAAATATAATGTACGCATGAGGAGATGTTCTGATAGGGATAAGGTAAATAACAAACTAATATTCTTATTGCTCAGAAGTATTCCACGGTCCTTTGCGGTTAGTGCCCCAAATACCGTTACCTACCTCATTATTGATTGTAGTGCTTGAAGGGGTGGTTTCTGAAGAACCGCCACCCGACGACGTAGCCAATGCGCCCTCCGGCATATATTCAAAGGCCGAAGAGACAGGATAAACATAGTTTTTCTTACAACTCATAATAAAGAGTATTATTGACTGTATGATGTTCGTTATAAAAGGAAATCTCTGCAAGAGGCTGTGCCAAATGCAGAGACAATCCATTTTAAAGGGGCGGCGGCGACCTACTCTCCCGCTTGCGCAGTACCATCGGCGCGT
>JBJFGJ010000026.1:0-5797 GCA_051892575.1 Alloprevotella sp.
AGAGTTAGTGCAAATGAGAGCAAAGACAAATAAAACTTGTTTTAATTTGGCTTTGCCGAGCCGCCGCCAGACTTGCGCCGTCAGGCGAGAGTTAGTGCAAATGAGTGCAAAGACAAAAGGAAAAACCTTAGTTTTCTCAATAATCTTCAATCTATTCTTACCAGTCATTCCCAGCCAATGTTCAACGCCTCAATTTTGTTTTAGTCGTTCCAAGGCAGCCAGTCCTTTCACCGTGAGGCAGTATTTTTGTCGCGGATGTTGGGGACAGTCGGGATAGACCATAGCCACCAGCCCTGCTGCCATCGCCGGATTGAGATAGTTTGCCATAAAATTTTCGCGATTTTTCAGTTCAAGGGCTGCCAGCATTTGTCTGATGGACAGTGCCTCGCCGGCCAGCAGCAGGACAAGTCTCTCTAAGGTTGTCGGGTACTTGTCGGGTACTTGTCGGGTACTTGTCGGGTTTTCTTCTTGCGGCCAGTCTTGTGGTGGGTTGATGAGCATAGAGCGGTTTTTCATTTCGTGATGCTCGTCCAATATGAGGTTCCTGAAGAAATTTATCAGAAAACTTCGGTCTGGCTCAATGCCTTTACGGATGTTGCGGTAGTTGGCTCTGACCAATGCATTCCTAAAATACCACGAGTGTGCAGCAAACAAATCGTTATTGACGTCAAACCCTATGCTTCTGAGATATTTGATTGTAAACACGGCCGTTGTCCGCGTGTTGCCTTCTCCGAATGGATGAATTTGCCACAGATTAGATACGAAGGTGGCGATGTGTTCCACCATATCAGCGTCAGACAACCCTCTGTAAGAAAACTGCTTTTCTTGTTCCAGATCATACGCTATGGCCCTTTGCAGGTCTTCGGCATTGACATACAAAACCCTGTCGCCTCGCAGCACCCATTCGCGTTTGGTGATGTCATAATGACGGATCTGGCCGGCAAACTTGTAGATACCCTCAAATAGCCGTCGGTGTATGGAGGTGAGGCCGGTTACCGAGAATGCAAACGATTGCTCATTAAGGATTTTGGCGATGTTGGCCGACACTTTGTCGGCTTCTTCTGTGTCGGCGTTTTGTGGATCTCTGGCAGTTTTTGATTGATAATAACTATTGATGAGTGCCTTGACTTCGTCTATGCTGATGTCTCCTTCAATATGTCGTGTCGCTGTGTCTTTGAGATACTCCGAAGTTTGCAAACCGTCAACGGCCTGCAAGCCTATGGCCGTTTTCCATGCAGCGGCTTTTTCTTGTTTGGCAGGTTCTACACTGCGTATGTATTCTTCAAATTTATCCATGACACGTTGTTGGGTTAAAGCCTTGTATGCTTTGCGGTCTTTGTATTGTGAGGCTAAATTACTGCCTAAAGATACAAGATAATTAGGTGCTGGCCAAGTCTGTGTTACAGAAATCGCTTTGAACGTTGCTTCTTGGCTGTTGAAGGACTTGGCCGATGTCGTGGTTGGGGATTATTGCCTGTTGTCCCAACTCTCCCAGTTCAAACTCCAGGGTCTTTTCTGACAAAAAAGCGAGAAAAAACTGATGTGATGCTTTTGGGTTCAGTGATATTAACTCAAAAAACGCGGGAAGGGCTTTTGAGAGTCATAAGATTGGGGGATGGAAAGCGTGGAAATAGGGAGAGTCGTGTCGGGAATAAGGACAGAAATTTCTGGCATAAGGACAGGAAAAACGCAAACTATGGTTGTAAGGGCCTGAATGACAACTAAACAGAAGGATGGGCTTATAAGCTTCTTTTATCCTACGTCAAAAATACCTGTTTGGGAACACAAACAAAAAGACAAACAGACCACTGTCTTACGACCGCTGTCGTCGCGTCATCAGCCAAAACACCACCGGTACACCGAGCAGGGGAGTGACCGTGCCGACGGGCAGGGCCGTGCCGGACGGCAGACGAGCTATGACGGACGAGAGCAGCGTGAGGTTGCCGCCCCACAAGATGGTGAGCGGGATGAGCCGACGATGGTCTGACGAACGGTGGCACAGACGGGCCACATGGGGCGCAGCAAGACCGATGAAGCCAATGGGGCCGCAAAAGGCCGTGGTCACACCGCAGAGCAGACCCGAAACGAGCAACAACAGGGTGCGGACGCGGCGTACGGGGATGCCGAGGTTGCGGGCATAGTCTTCGCCTAACAAAAAACCATTGAGCGGCTGCGCACAAAGCACGATGACCAGCAGGCAAGGCAAGACAATGAGCGCAAAAACCAGCAGGCTCTCGCCTGTGGTGCCGACAAACGAGCCCATGCCCCAGAATACGTAGTTTTGCAGACCCTCGGCCGTGGCGAAATAGCCCATGATGGAGACTATCGACGAGACCGAGAAACTCACCATGACGCCGGCAATGAGCAGCCGCAGGTTGTCGCGAAAACGCAGCGACAGGGCTACGAGCAAGGCCGTGACAGCTATGGCGCCAACAGCAGCGGCCACCACCGTGAGCACATGACCGGCCACCGAAAGGTTGCCAATGGTCACGCTGCCGCCGAGAAGCAATACGGCCAGGGCGGCTCCAAGCCCCGCTCCGGCATTGACGCCAAGCAACGACGGGTCGGCCAGGGGATTGCCCATAAGGGTCTGCATCACAAGTCCGGCAGCAGCCAGACTGAAACCGGCCAACAGGGCGGTGCAGAGCGACGGCAGACGCAGGTGGTGGACGATGAAATAGGCCGTGGTCTCTTCGCCGTGTCCCGTCAAGGCATCCCAAACGTCGCCAAAAGCAAGGTTTTCGCTGCCGGTGAATACCAGTAGCGCAGACAAGGCGATGAGCAGGACGAGAGGTAGGAAGAGAAGCGTTTTCTTCATAATTCCACAATTAAGGCAGAGGTGCATAATAGCGCAAATGGTGGTGGGGAAGCACTTCGGGATGGAAAATCTTCACCATGTCGCGCAACAGCAGGTCGGGACGGAAAGGCGTCTCTTCATAATAGGGTACAGCGAGGGTGTTGCACACGAAAACCCTGCGCTCACGCCAAGGCCGCAGACTGCGGTAAGCAGTCAGTTCGGTGGCCAAGGCATCATAACTGAGCGAATGTTTGGCGCCATATTTGATGAGCCAGACGTCGGGCTCGTTGCCCCTGGCCACAACGGTTTCCAATGGGAGACTGACCGAACCGGCGCCTTTCTTGTCCTTAAACACATAATCGGCACCGGCATCGGCATAGAGCTTGGCCAGAAAACTGTCGCTTCCGGGCATGAGCCAGGTGCTGCCTTGAGCGCGGTCGCTGATGTAGCGCGGTCGCTTGGCGGCTTGGTGGGCGGCCGTGGAGACACTGTCGTAGGCGGCACTGACGGCCGAAAACAAGGAGTCGGCACGAGCGCTTGTGCCGGTTAGCAGGCCGAAAAACTTCATCCATTCGGCCCGGCCCAAGGCGCTGCGCTCCATATAGTCGGCACAGGCAATGACCGGCACGCCAAGTTGGGAGAGCGGCTGGAGGCTGACGCCTTCGATGGGCGAAGTGATGATGGCCTCGGGACGAGTGGCGGCCAGACGCTCGGCGTCGGGAGCGTAAGAAGTGCCCATATCTTTGGCCTGGCCTGAACGCAAGAGCGACTGAAGCCGCGAGTCGATGATATAGTCCGTGTCGCACAGGCCCACAATAGACTGGCTTGCACCGAGATCGCAAAGCAACGCCGCATGGACACTCTGGCAGGCTACGATGCGTTGGAGCGGTGTGCGCAAGACAATGCCTTCAGGCAGATTGTTCGGGAGTGGGGCGTCGCGGGGCACCAACAGGTAGACCTGCGACCGGCTACCTTGTGAGAAACCGTCCGAGAGGGTGGCCTGCGTGTAACCCTCTTTTTCTTCCAGACTCAAAAGGGTGGCAAAGTTCACGCCCGTATGCTTGCCGGGAGCGTCCGACGAGGCGCAACTGCACAGCCATACACAGCTTAGTGCGCAGGCAAGATGCTGCAAGACAAAATGAAGACGGGAAAGTCGAAATGGCATAAGTGCGGTAAAAAACCTATGAACGGCAGCCGGTCAGACGGTGATTTCGCCGGCAATGCTGGTGTTCATCAAGCGGATAATCTCTTCATAGGGCATATTGTGGCCAAGCAAAAACATCAGTTTGGTCACCATACTCTCGGGTGTGCTGTCGTAGCCGTTGACCACGCCGGCTTGGAGCAACTGCAGACCGGTGCCGTAGCGGCGCATCTCGACGGCGCCTTGCGAGCATTGGGTGATATTGACCAAAATTACGCCTTTGGCCCGTAAAGCCTTCAGACGGTCGATAAGCCACGGCTTTTGCGGCGCATTGCCTGCACCATAGGTCTTGAGGATGAGCGCGCGCAAGTCTGAAATCTGAAACAACGCCTCGACATATTCGCGGCGAATGCCGGGGAAAAGGGTGAGGATGATGACGCGGTTGTCCATAAGGAAGTGTGGACGGAACGGACGGTTGCGGTCGGGCCGGCGAATGAGATGCGACTCAAACTTGATGTGAATGCCGGCACGGGCCAGCGGAGGCAGATTGTAAGAGCGGAAAGCGTTGAAGCCTTCGGCATTGATTTTGGTGGTGCGATTGCCGCGCATCAGGCGGTTCTCAAAAAAGATGCATACCTCGGGCACCATCGGCTGGCCGTATTCGTCGCGGGCGGCGGCAATCTCGATGCTGGTCAAGAGATTTTCTTTGCCGTCTGTGCGCAACTGGCCAATGGGCAGCTGCGATCCGGTGATGATGACGGCTTTGCCCAGATTTTCAAGCATAAAACTCAGCGCCGAGGCCGTATAGGCCATCGTGTCGGTGCCGTGCAAAACCACAAACCCATCGTAGTCGGCATAACGGTCGCTAATGATGCGAGCCAGTTTGACCCAATATTTCGGCTCCATGTCGCTTGAGTCGATGGGCGGGTCGAAGGTGATGGCGTCAATGTCGTAGTTGAAGCGGTTCAACTCCGGCACATGGCGACGGAAATGGGCCAAATCGAAATTCTCCAAAGCACCGGTCTCGGGATTTTCAATCATGCCAATCGTCCCTCCTGTATAGATGATGAGTATCGATGGGGTAGTGGGTTGTTTCATAAGCGTAGAGTGCATTTCTTCAACTGCAAAATTACGAATAAATGACGGGAGCGGGTTGTTGTCACTCAATTAATTGCGCCCAAGGGCCTGCCGGAGCCTTATGAATATACGTGCAGACCCGTCTGGGCGAGAATGTAGAATGTGAGGTTGTGATGGGTTGCTTTTGGGCAACTCTACATCCTCAAGCGCATGAAAATGAGATGATTGTGAGGGGGTGTGTAGAGTTGCTGAGTCAGACCCGCCTTTGATTGTGATACGCGCACGCGCGCACGTGTGCGCGTACATAATTATATATATGTAATAGACCACAATCCAAGCCTTGCCTGGTTGAGAACCTATCCCCATCGGCTAAGCGGCGTGTCTGTCTCTCGAAGGCATAGAAGGTACTCAAGCTTCTTCAAAAAAACGCAAAAAAATTGCATCACTATAACCCCTATGGCTCACAGCGTCTTACGCCCGTATTTTGTTTATTTGGGTAATTCTTTCATTAATTTTTTTCTCAGAAAGTTTTGGAGGGAAAGTAGGAAGTACGTATCTTTGCACTCGCTAAACGGGAAAACGCGCTACGGCGCTCCTGTTAGAGCGAAGCGATATTTGAAAAAGACTGTTACAAAGGAAACATCAGCAGATAGACGGGTGTGACATTTTCAAGATGTTGCACAGCGCGTAGTCTGAGAGAAGCACATGACAAATCCATGTCAAGTCCGAGTCAAACGGAAAAACAATTTATCATTTATATTTACAATGAAGAGTTTGATCCT
>JBJFGJ010000027.1:0-5763 GCA_051892575.1 Alloprevotella sp.
TATGCCCGCCGCTACCTGCGGTTGGAAAACATTGCCCAGCAGAGTGCCGACACCTGGACCGTCACCGACGTGCGCCTCACCCCCTTCGGACTGGCCGACAAGAGCAAAGCCTACAGCATCAAGCTCAAGAGCAAGACCTCGGCACCACTCGTGTCGCTTGCCGCCGACGGCCGCCTGCTCTCTGTAGGCGCTTCGTCTACCACCGACGACATGCCGCGTGCCTCCCACCAGGTGCAGAAAGAAGCCGCGAAACACCTCAACGCCGCCGACTATAAGACAGAAGAAATTCTCTCTGCCGGAAGCCGCTCGAAGATGGCCGAACTCACGGCGGCCGAAATCTACGACATCCGCGAAAACCGCTCACTGCTCACCAAAGGTCAGGCCGACTTCATGCCCAAAGACGGCGAACAACTGCGCCTTATGCTCGCCCAACTCGACGAGCGCGAAGAGGGACTGCTGAGCCTTTTCAAAGGCACCACCTCCACCGAAACCCACACCTTCACCTTCACGTTCATTCCCCGTGGGGCCGTGAGCGACACCATCCTCTTCCGTTTCTCGCGCCACCTGGGACTTGTCGAAGCCGACGACCTGGCCGGCGAGCCCTATCTGCTCACCCTCACCGACCTGGGCAGCCTGCCCGACGCCGTTCCGGCCGACCCCAAAGCCAAGAAAGAAGAAAACTCTCTGCGCTATGTCGTGCCCGGACGTGGCCGCCTCGTCATCAGCCACAGCGGCGAAACGCTCTCCAGCCAAGACGTGCCTATGGCACAGTTCGGCCGCATTGAGCAACTCGGCGGCGACCTCTTCAACAAGCGCTACAACACCCGCGTCTATCTCTCGCCCGTCACCGGCGGCATCACACGCATCGACGCCGACCAGCCCTAAGGCGCGCCCTCACTCTCCCCTATTTTCTGCCTTTTTCCCAATCACACAGTCACGGGCTTATAACCAAAAGGAAATGAGCCGATTGCTGTGATTGAAGCGTTCAGTCACGCTTAATCACAGACTGCTCAAAACGACAATGCTTGGACACGAACTCAAACGCGTGTCCAAGCATTTTTTCATAATCTTATGCGGCGGTCCGCCTCACTTCTTTTTTCCGAAAAGGGCATTGAGGATAGACGACCCGATTTTGCGCTCCAGCCCCTGCTTGGTGGTGGGAATGCCGGTTTGGCGTGCAAACTTCTGTTTGGCTTGGGAGATGCCCAAGGCTCTTTTCCAAGAGAAAGACAATCCGGGAATTTTCATATCTGTATCTATTTGTTTATGATTGTGTTGATATCAATACGTGCAGTATTACATTAAATGTATGCCTCAAGCTACAGACAGGTCGGCCGGTGCATCACAGCCGATGTGGTAGTGGCTTCGGATGTAGTCGAGTATCTTCTCCATTGTCATACACACGGCCCCGTCCCATTCGCAATTGATTTCGGGATAGTGATAGACCATGTGGTATTCGTTGCAATGCCACGACAGTTGGACGCCACCCGGCAAATATACATAAATAATGTAAGAGGCGTTTTTGCCCGTGTTGTAATTGATGCCGTAGGTCCAGTCGGTCTGTTTGAGCCAATGGGCCAACTTGACGAGCAGTCGTTGCTTGCGCTCATAGATGACGTCTTTGAGGTGGCTGCGTTTTTTGGCCGTGAGGTTGGCAAATTCCGTCTCAAGCAGGGCCAATACGATTTTATCTTCCGTCTTTTGGCTCTTTCGCACCAGTCGTTTCATCAGTGCCACCACCTTGTGCAGTCCGATGCCGAGGGCTTCGCGACGAAAGCGATCGAGTTTTTGCACACTGATGATGTTTTGCCGGTGACTGTGGCGCGATTTTTCTTTGCATTGGGCGATGCTGTCTTGCAGTCTTTGCCTGAGCACGGGGTTGTGTGTGGTTTGCTCCAGCCTCATCAGTTCAAACACGTTGAGTCCGAAAAGCGAAAAGCCGTCGGCCTCCTTGACGTTTTTCCTGTAGGTCTGCATCACGCGGTCGGCCGAGACTCCTCCGGCGAGATAGGCGTGGCGAAGTTTCTTGCCCACTCCTTGCAGCATTTCACGAGTGACGGCGGGGCTTTCGGTCGCCGTGTGGTTCACTTTCTCTTTCATATTTCCTCCGTTTTGATGGTTAATGTTCGGCTCGTGGCGGCAACGTTGTCGGCAAATCTTCGGATTTTGGCGTCTTTTGGGGCGTCTTTCCCGACAAGTTGTCGAGGGCTGCGACCTTGTGTGGTCATTTACCCTTGTTCTGTCCGAAACTTAGTTCTACGGAGGCATAGGGCCATATTTTCACAACATTGTCGGGAAAACGGCTTCTCGCGAAGTGGCTTTCCCGACAACGTTGGCGGCAGCTGTCGCCCACAGGCGACAGAACATTAACGGAGGTGTGGAGATGGGATGAAACAGGGTGAGGCCGGGACGAAATGATTAATCCCACTCATAGTCCGAGAAGTTTTGAGCTTCTTCATATTGGTTGGTTCGGATTTTGATGCGCTCCGGCCGGGCCGTAATGAGATATTTGCCGTCGCGCAGATGAGGAATGAAGTCGTCAAGATTGGCCAACCCGCCGAGGCATTTTTTCATTTTGCTCTCTATGCGGCTACGAATGGGCGCCATGTTGTCGGGCAACGTGGCATTTTGCCGGCAATAGATTTTCCTGTAGAGCGCGTCGATGTCTTTTTGGTGTTTGGTGTAAGCCGTGGGCAGTCCGCCCAGACTGTGGTTGACTGTGAGATGGACGATGAGTTTGTAGACGGCAGCCTCTTGGGGTGAGAGCACGAGGTCTGGCAGGGAAATCTGCGGAAACTCAAAGACACTGTTGCAGGGATGCAAAACAATGTCGCTCACTTTGGGTTCGGCCTTGACGAGAAAGTCGAACATCGATTTGTAGAAGCCGAAATACTTGAAACTATGCGGATGGCCCGCCGGTGCCACCACCGGCATATAAGACACAATGGCTTTATAGTCGTCGAGAAACTTCGCGATCATTGCGTCTATCGGTTCGTCGATAGGCATACACAAAAACTCGGTGTAGCACTCCACCGGCCCGCTCACCGAGCAATAGGGCACCACCGACGTGCCGATGTTGATGAAGAGCGAAGGCTTCACGTTTTTCACCTCCTTCACATGGAGTTTCTCGGCCAGCACATAGTTGCAGAAAGTCACGGTGTCCATCTTCAGCAGCCGGCTGTAAACCTCCTCGATGGAATGGTCGCCCAGTTCCGGAGCCATATAACAGATGACTTCCTTGACGTAGCGTTCCGGCATCTTGCCGAACTCGTCGATGAGCGAGGGGATGTAGATGAAGTCAAAGCCTTGTGCACGCAGTTGCAACACGTTGAGTTGAAACGACCTTTGGATGTCGGCGTTGACCGCTTCGTCGCGTTTGCCTTCGATATAGATGACGTATTGGCTCGTCAGCGACGTGTCGCCCGTGGGGCACGAGATGAGTCTGACGGGATGTTCGTGGGCTGCCACCCGTAGCCGCTTGCCGCATCCCTCAATGCCCAAGGCATACTTGAGTGCCAGCATGAGCATAGCCTCACGCGGCACGCAGACGCCGTCGACCAGTGCCATAGACTGTATCTGCGCGAAAAACTGCAGTTTGTCGCCCGTAGAGAGCCGTGCCAGGTCGGTCACGGCGTCGGAGAAGCGCACGTGTCGGGCTTCGCTCAATATTTTTCGGTCGAGGCCGTATTGGTTCATAAACAGCCCCAACATTTCTATCTCAGACTCTTCGATGATGTTGTCTGCCTTGATCATGTCAGACACCACACGGGCTATGGCAATCTTTTCGCGACGGCTGAACATATGCAACAGGATTTAAGGATGAAACGTCTCTTGGTTTGTCTTCCGACGCCTTCACGGTGCCGGTGCTAAAGGCAAATATACCTATTTTTTCTCTATGCCCGGACAGCCGAAGGCCGAAATCCATCTGCCCGACAAGCCTTTGCCGTAGTTGTCTGACGTTTTGTCACGTCCGACTCTGCCGTTTTGTCAGCACAAGGAAGGCGAGAGATGGCGTCTCCTGGTTGTTCGTTTTGAGCGTCTTTGTGAGACGCAAAAAGAGGGTTGTTTAAGGTTTTCTTGGAAAACAGCAATGACTTGCTAATTTAAGCCAAACCATAAACGGAATAATCATAAATTATGGTATATCTATGATTTTCAATATCTTGAAGGCATATTGGTATATTTTACTTTAAGTTGATGGCTATCAGGTGGCGGAATGGCAGCACAGGGATAAGGACGGCGAGTCTTGGAATAGGGACAGAATTTTCTGCCATAAGGACAGGCCGGTCCTGTCATAAGGCCCGTGCGACCGCTAAGCATAAAAAAAGAGACCTCACGCGGAGGTCTCTCTTTTGCTTTGTTCAAAGTTCGCCATTTTTTGCCGTGAAAGCAAAAGACAAAAAGGCGGCGTTTATTTGATGAGGTCGATGCTGCGTTTCACGAAGTTGCTCAGGGCTTCACCGCGCAACAGGCCGTTTTGCAACAAGGCGAGGTCGATGAGTTGCGACACGACGGGCTGGCCCTCGGCATAGTCGGCAAACACTTTGTTGCGGCCGGCTTGTTGGGCTTCGATGTCGGCGTTGCACTGTCGCAGGTCTTCGCGTTCCTGCTCGTTGATTTCTTCGGCCTTGCGGTCTTTCTGGGTCTGCTCGATGGCGGCACGGCGTGCATTGAGTCCCTTGAGCTGGTCGTCAAAAGGCTTGAGGGCCTCAGCGGCACCGGCTTTGAAACCTTCGAGAAGCTTGGTCACGAGCGGGTGGTCGGCGTTGAGCACGAGGTTGTACATGTCGGGCATTTCGCCGTAGAAGCTCATGCCGGGTTGCAGGCGGCTCATCTCTTTCATACGGCGCATGTATTCACTCTGGGTGATGATCACGGGAGCCGAGTCGGCACCGAGACGCTCTGCTTCCACATGGAAGTTGGTCTTTTCCGCCTTGGGCAGACGGGCCGTAAAGATGGCCGAAAGGGCCTCACGCTCAGTCTCTTCGACAGGCTGCGTGGTGTCGTCCTTGCGTATGAGACGGTCCACCACGTCGCCGTCTACGCGGCTGAAGGTAGATTTCTCCAACTTCTGCTCCAGCATACCCACAAGCGGAGAGTCGAGCTGGCCGTCGAGCAGGAGGACGCTGTAGCCCTTGTCTTTGGCGGCCTGGATGTAGCTGTATTGGGCCTCAACATCGGAAGCGTAAAGGTAGACCACGTTGCCGTCTTTGTCGGTCTGGTTGGCCTTGATGAGATCGCGATATTCGTCGTAGGTGAAATATTTGCCGTCCACGTCTTTGAGCAGAGCGTATTGGGAGGCGCGGTCATAGAAGTCGGTCTCAGAGAGCATACCGTAGTGGATGAAGAGTTTGAGGTCGTCCCATTTGGCCTCAAAGTCTTTGCGGTCTGTCTTGAAGATGGACTGCAGGCGGTCGCTCACCTTCTTGGTGATGTAGCCAGAAATCTTCTTGACGTTGGCGTCGCTCTGCAGGTAGCTGCGGCTGACGTTGAGGGGTATGTCGGGCGAGTCGATGACGCCGTGCAGGAGGGTGAGGAACTCAGGCACGATGTTTTCCACCTCGTCGGTGACGAACACCTGGTTGCAATAGAGCTGGATCTTGTTGCGATGGATTTCGATGTTGTTCTTGATGCGGGGGAAGTAGAGCACACCCGTGAGGTTGAAGGGGTAGTCCACGTTGAGGTGAATCCAGAAGAGGGGCTCATCGGACATGGGATAGAGCTGGCGGTAGAAGTTCTTGTAGTCTTCATCCTTGAGCGTGG
>JBJFGJ010000028.1:0-4398 GCA_051892575.1 Alloprevotella sp.
CAAGTGGAAGGTAGCCTTCTTGTATTCCAATGAGCAGTTGGTGCCCATCTATAGCCGTTCGATGTTGGAAACCGCGACTGGCAAGTTAGGAATGGACAATCCAAAGGACAAGAGCATTTCCGAAATGCAGCGTTTCCTGATTGCAAAGAAAGGTTCGGAAGACCTTTTCGTTTTCTATGACAGACTGCTTCAGGTGATTGACTATTACGGCGCCCAAAACAATGAGTCACATCCTACTGAGAAGAAATACTGGCTCTATGCCCCCGGCGAAGGAGCATCTAAATGGGAGCTATGCCAACGGAATGGCATAGCCTGCATTGGGTGGGATGATTTGGAAGATTTGGGACAGTTCGACACCATTGACAGAGTAAGGGAGCAGATGAGGGAGATTTACGAACAACCTGAGTCGAGTTTCAAAAACGATGGTCTTGCCGTCTGGGAATTTGTACATATGATGAAACCGGGTGATGTGATATATGCCAAATCCGGCATCAGCAAGATTGTCGGGAGAGGAATAGTGATGTCCGACTATATCTATGATGAGAGCTATGAAGACTTTAAGAATGTGCGCAAGGTTGAATGGACACACACTGGAATATGGGATGCTCCACAAAACTCCGCGGTGAAGACATTGACAGACATCACCCCAAACACCGACTACGTTAATGCACTGGAGACATTGTTCAACACATCCACACCTAAACGCTACTGGTGGTTGGTTGCCAATCCCACGATATGGAGTATGGCAGACTTGGCCGTAGGCTCCACTGAACAATACGACCTTTATAATGAAAATGGCAAACAGCGACGTGTCTTCCAGAATTTCCTTGATGCCAAAGTCGGCGATGCCGTTATTGGCTATGAAGCAACCCCGACCAGACAGGTAGTCGCATTGGCCGAGATTTCAAGGGCACAAAATGGCGAGACCATAGAGTTCGTGAAAAAAGAGGCTTTGAAGAACCCAATAGATTTCGCCACCATCAAAAGCATTGAGGGCTTGAAGGAAATGCAATTCTTGGGTAACCCACAAGGCTCATTCTTCCGCTTGTCGGAGGCAGAATATGAACTGATACTTGACACTATCCGCGAAACCAACCCTGTCCCGGTGGTCAAGAAGAAGGAGTTCTATACTAAAGACGACTTTCTTGGCGAAGTCTATATGGACGTCGAGGCCTATGACAGCCTTGTCGGACTGTTGATGCAGAAAAAGAACGTCATCCTGCAGGGTGCTCCGGGAGTCGGCAAGACGTTCACAGCGAAACGACTTGCCTACTCCATACTCGGGCAGAAAGATGATGACCAAATCGAGATGGTGCAGTTCCATCAGAATTTCTCTTACGAGGACTTCATTATGGGCTACAAGCCTACAGAAGAAGGAGGCTTTGTGTTGCGCCCTGGTATCTTCTTCAATTTCTGCAAGAAAGCCAAGAGCAACCCAGACAAGCAATATTTCTTCATCATTGACGAGATTAACCGTGGCAATCTGAGCAAGATATTCGGAGAACTCCTTATGCTCATAGAGAATGGCTATCGTGGTAAGGAAATCAAACTTGCCTACACAGGCGAAGACTTTACTGTTCCCCAAAACATATTCATCATAGGTATGATGAATACGGCAGACCGCAGCCTTGCGATGATTGACTATGCCCTGCGCCGCCGTTTCAGTTTCTTTGAGATGGAGCCGGGCTTCTCTTCTGACGGTTTCAAACTCTATCAGCAAAGCCTCCATGATGATACATTCGACAGGGTGATAGAGGCCATCGTCAGCCTCAACAATATCATTGCCAATGACGATTCGTTAGGAGCAGGCTTCTGTATAGGGCACAGCTATTTCTGCAATCAAGAAACCGTCAGCAAGGTATGGCTACAGAATGTTATCAACTACGACATCGCTCCGATGCTAAGAGAATATTGGTTTGATGACCCGCAAAAGAGCAAAGCACAAATAGACATCATCAAGAGCAAACTGTCATGATAATTGACCAAGGCATACCAATCAAAAACGTCTACTATATGCTCACATACGCTTTCAAGGAATTGAAGCGAAACAACTATGAGCAGATAGCAGGTGAAGACTTTGAGGATATCCACGAACTGTTTGCGGAAATCCTCTCCTTGGGTATTGCCTATCTTCTGAAACAAGGACTTCATCGACAATACGTCATACACGAAGACGAATTGCTGACACTGTGTGGAAAGTTGTCCATACACCAGACTGTCAAGAAGCGTATGACGAGAGACACCCATTTGGTGTGCCGGTTTGATACCTTCACGGAAAACAATGTGTTCAATCAGATATTGAAGTCCTGCGTGCTGTTGTTGCTTTGCCACTCCGATGTGTCGGCAGACAGAAAGGCAAAGCTGAGACGACTTATGGTATATTTCGCGGCCGTTGACAAGATTTCCTCTTCTTCTATCCATTGGAATATGCTGCGCTACGACCGCAATACACGCACCTACCAGATGCTTCACAGCCTGTGCTATTTCTTGTTGCAAAGCAGGTTGTTGACAACAGAAAGCGGTGACGTGAGGATGGAGCGTTTTTCTGACGCCCACATGAACCTGCTTTTCCAGCGTTTTGTTATGGAGTATTACAAGAAAAAGCATCCGGAATATAAAGCGAAAGCGAAGCAGATAAAATGGGATATGTGCGAGGATGAAAGCGTCTCAGCATATATGTTGCCCGTCATGCAGACCGACATTACCCTTGCTTTAGGCGGCAGAACGCTGATTATTGATACGAAGTATTACGGCCAGACCGTCCAGGAGAATATGGGAAAGATAAGCATCCACTCCCCTAATCTTTATCAGATACATACATACGTCACAAACGAAGACAAGTATCATACAGGACTTGTTGACGGTATGCTCCTCTATGCGAGAACATCGAGTGATATTCAGCCCGACACTCAATTCAAAAATCATGATGGCAACATCTTTATGGTGAAGACTTTGGATTTAAGCCAAGATTTCAAACTTATTGAACAACAATTGGAGGACATCCTTTACTACACAATATAACATTTGAACGGAACTTGGATTAGGTCACTGAAGGGGTATCAACATCTCGTGCCATTTTGCTCGCCTTGCACTAACTTTTAATAAGTTTAGGCTACATTCGGCAGAGCCCAAATGAAAAACTTACGTTTTTCCTTTTGTCTCTGCACTCATTTGCACTAACTTTTGCTTCGCGCAAGTTAGGCGGCGGCTCGGGAATGGCAAATTAAAACAAGTTTTGTTTGCCATTCCGCTCGCCTTGCACTAACTTTGCAGTCATATTAAGTTAAAAAGAGAGGGGGAGCGTTAAGAAACCACTCTCCAAGAGACTCAAACAGCCACTCATGAAGCTGATTTTAATGACTACGCCCTTCTTCTTTGTAGAAGAGCATCAGATACTTACAGCACTTTTTGACGAAGGGCTCGAGCTTTTGCACCTGCGAAAGCCCAACACCGAGCCCGTCTATTCCGAGCGCCTGCTGTCGCTCCTGCCCGAAGACTACAGACGCAAAGTCGTGGTGCACGACCACTTCTACCTTAAAAACGAATATAACCTCAAAGGTATTCACCTGGGACAACGCAATCCAGAGGCGCCACCACGGTACAAAGGACAAATCAGTCGGTCGTGCCACTCCATCGAAGAGATAAAGACATATAAAAAAGAATATGACTACCTCTTCCTTTCCCCCATCTTCGACAGCATCTCCAAAACCGACTACCCCTCACACTTTGACCTGAACGAACTCAGAGAACTGGGACGACAAAAGGTGATAGACCGCAAGGTGATGGCGCTGGGCGGCATCGACATCGACCAAATCCCGCAAATGCGCGACTGCGGCTTCGGCGGCGTGGTCATATTGGGCGCCTTCTGGCAGCACTTCAACCTGCACGAGACAGCCGACTTCAAAGAACTCATCAACTACTTCCGCCGACTCAAGAAGGCTGCCGGATAACCACAGAACCTCTCGAAGACAACAAGATAAAAACTTAAACATCAACTCTATAAGTCTCCTCACACACAATGAACAACAACTCTTTCATGGTCTTTTCGGGCACTGCGTCGCAATACCTCGCCGAGAAGATTTGTGCCGAACTCAAATGCCCACTGGGTAAACTCACCACCACAAAATTCGCCGACGGCGAGTTTGAAGTATGCTACGAAGAGTCCATCCGCGGTCGCGATGTCTTCCTCGTACAGTCCACCTTCCCCAGTTCTGACAATTTGATGGAACTCCTGCTGATGATCGACGCCGCCAAGCGTGCCTCTGCCCGCAGCATCTGTGCCGTCATCCCCTACTTCGGCTGGGCCCGTCAAGACCGCAAGAGCAAACCGCGTGTGTCTATTGGCGCCAAACTCGTGGCCGACCTGCTGAGCGTGGCCGGCATTGACCGCGTGATGAC
>JBJFGJ010000028.1:4498-5697 GCA_051892575.1 Alloprevotella sp.
GCCCTCAAAGAGATGGTATTCACCGACAGCATCCCCTACCGCGGCAACTGCGCCAAGGTGAAGGAACTCTCCGTATCGGGTATGCTGGCCGAAACCATCCGCCGCGTGATGGAAAACGAAAGCATCTCTTCGCAATATCTCATCTAATAGACGCCTGCACAGCAGCATAAAACCACAGCGGGTCGGCCGGACTGATGTCCGACCGACCCGCTTGCATTTTGCGGAAATGATTGTGGCGTTTGCTTTTCTATCTAAGACGATCCTCAATGGCTGGAAAGGCCGCTCTTGAAGGTATCACAATGGAGGAGCAAACGCCAATCGGCTTATTCAAAACTTACCGTAGGCGCCTTTTCGCTGCCCTGCTCAGCCTCGAAGGGGGCTTTACGCTCGAAGCCAAACATTGAAGCCACGATGTTGGCGGGGAAACTGCGCACGGAGGTGTTGTATCTCTTCACAGCCTCGTTGTAGTCTGAGCGGCTCTTGCGGATGCGGTTTTCGGTGCCTTCGAGCTGAGCCTGTAGGTCGGCGAAGTTCTGGCTGGCCTTCAAGTCGGGATAGGCTTCTCTTATGGCAAGCAATTTGCCCAAAGCCGCAGAGAGTTCGCCCTGAGCAGCCTGGAATTTCTGCAACTGCTCGGGAGTGAGGTTGTCGGCATCGAGATTGATGGACGTAGCCTTGGCACGTGCGGCGGTCAGTTCTTCAAAGGTGGCCTTCTCGTGCTGAGCATAGCCCTTGACGGTGTTGATGAGGTTGGGAATGAGGTCGGCACGACGCTGATATTGCGCCTGAACATTACCCCACTGCTCGGCCACGGTTTCTTCTTTACCCACAAGGCCGTTGTAGCTGCTGAAACACCAGATGCAGAGCAAAAGCACCACGCCACCAATGATGGCGGGAACAAGCCATTTTTTTCGTTGATTCATAATGATTGATGTATTTAAGTGGTTAATAATATGTTTTGAAAGAATAAAGATCAGAAACGGCCACCGCTGCCACCGCCGCCGAATGAGCCGCCGCCAAACGAGCCTCCACCGCCGCCCGAACGGCCACCGCCGCCCAAGGCACGGCCCATGCCCCAAAGCAGCAACGACGTAGCCACGGCTCCGCCGCCACCGCCGCCACCGTCCGGGTCGTCTTCGGTTTCGTTGCGCTCGTAGCCACACTTTTTGCAGCGATAGGTTTTCACGATTTTGCGCTTG
>JBJFGJ010000029.1:0-22468 GCA_051892575.1 Alloprevotella sp.
GCTCGACGCCAACATCTATGCCACTTATGCCGAAGGCCTTCACCGCATCTCGTACGACAAGGCCGTCGACGTGATGAAGCAGACGGGTCACGACCTGCCCTCGCTCTATCGCGAAACCTCCACCGGCGGATTGGCTAAGGAGTATGAGAGTTGAGAAGTATAATGCAATCCTTTTGTTAGAAGTCATATGGCAATTCCTACAGTATTGGACCTTTTATATTTTTGTGCAACCCAATGTGCAAAAACGCCTTTGCAGCGTAATGGTTTTCGCAAAGCGATTATTTCGCATTTTCAACTTAATGACGAAGAAGCCGAGCTACGAACAAAGGGGAACAATAACATTATAAATGCACGTCTGGGGTGGGCGCTCGAGTATCTTAAAAGAGCTATCGTTATAAAACGACAGGAAGATGGGTATTATCATATCACGGAAAGAGGAGTTAAATATCTCGCCTCCCATCAACAACTGACATATAGCGATTTGTTACAATACGAAGAATACCGAGCGTTCAGATTTAAAAACAACAAAAAGGCTGAAACCGACACATTAGAAGAGCCAGCAGCCGAATACCAATCATCGGAAGAAACCGATATTCGGACGCCCATCGAAGTGTTTGAAAGTGCGTTCGATGTCATTCAAGAGTCGTTAAGTGAGGACTTGCTCGAACAAATCAAGTCGCAATCGCCCTCATTTTTCGAACATCTGGTCGTTCACCTATTGAAGAAGATGGGATATGGCGGAGACTTTGAAAATTCAGCAAGAGTTACCCCATATAGTCATGACAGCGGCATCGATGGCATAATCTATGAAGATAAGTTAGGCCTTGACAAGATTTATATCCAGGCCAAACGATGGACCAATACAGTCGGAATGCCCGAAGTACAGCAATTTGCCGGAGCTTTGGCCGGTGAAAAAGCCTCTAAAGGTGTGTTTATCACTAGCAGCAAATTCACCAAAGATGCCAGGAACTATGTCAAAAACACCGACAAGAAGATTGTATTGATTGATGGCCAAAGTTTGGCCAAGTTAATGATTGAATACAATGTCGGTGTCTATGTCAAAAATACCTATGAGATTAAGGCCATTGATAAAGACTATTTCGAAGAATAACCAATCCCCTCTTTCCCCATCAAACGTCTAAGGCTCATCATCCGCTCTTTGTTGGCGATAGTCATCTCTCTCTATCTCTTGCTTCTTATTGCCGCCAACTTCCCGCCGGCCCAGCGCTATTTGGCTGGACTGGCTGAGGGCATTTTGTCTGAAAAGCTACAGACGAAGGTAGAGATTGACCGACTCGAATTGGGGCTGTTCAACCGTGTGACGCTCCACGACGTGCGTGTGTTCGACCAAATGGGCGACACTCTGCTCAATGCTCGGCTGATGTCGGCCAAGATTGAGTATATGCCGCTTCTGAAAGGCAAAGTCGCCCTGCGTACGGTCTCCTTGCTCGACAGTCGCATCCGTCTCTATCAGACCGAGGCCGGGAGTGCGCCCAACTATCAGTTCGTGCTCGAGGCATTCAAGAGCAAAAAACAGGGGCCGTCCAAACTCAATCTGTCGTTGGGCTCGCTCATCATCCGCCGCACGGCTGTGAATTACGACCTGCGTTACAAGCCTCATACACCCGGTCGTTTTTCGTCCGCACACTTGCATTTGTCGGGCATCGATGCCAATGTGAGTCTCCGCTCTCTCACTCCCGACCGCGTCAATCTACGCATACGTCATCTGGCCTTTAAGGAGCAGTCGGGACTCACCGTCGACCATCTTGCCTTGCGTTTTGAAAAAGATAAAGACAGCCTCGCCGTCAGCGATTTCGACCTCCGCCTGCCACACAGCCGGTTGATGGCAAAAAACCTCACGGCCATCATCCATCCCGACAAACATTTACCTCTGACAAGGCGTCTTACGTTGAGCGGCCGCCTGTCGTCTGAAGGCATCACGCCGGCAGATCTCGCCAGCTTCGTGCCGCGTCTTTCGGCCTTCTCCCGTCCGTTGGAGCTCGACATGGCTTTTGGGATGAAGCAAGACACGATGAGAGTGCAACAAATCACCTTGACAGAAAAAGACAATGGTTTGGTGTTCAATGCCGATGGATTTTGTGCTTTCAGACAAGGCAAAATCTCCACCGCACAAGTCAACCTGCACCGTCTCGACCTTGACGCCGACCGGCTTGCGAGTGGCCTGGGAGCTTTCAAAGCGTCAGACACTATAGCCAACAAGTTGTCTGCTTTGGGCAATGTGGCTTTGAAGGGGCAGGGCGTTTATCGTCCCGACGGCGTGAGCAGACTCAATATGGATTGTCATACGGCCATAGGTGATGTGACTGTGGGGGCCCACGGCCGGCGTGGCGACTATGCCTTCCAGACAACGGCCACCGGGCTTCGTCCCGGCCGACTCGTCTCTTCACCGCTTGTGCCCGACGAACTGGCCTTTCAGACGAGTGGCCGTATCAGGCACGAAGGCACGGGTTGGGCGGTGTCTAATCTGTCGGTCAATGTGGACAGACTTACTTATGGAGCAAAAAATTATAGTGGCATACAGTTGGAAGGCAACGTGTCACCGTCGCAGTTGGCTGCAACCTTAGTCTCCACCCATCCTGACTTGCATATGCGTGCTGACATCCATACTGAAATGGCCGCTTGGAAGCCTTCAAGAGCCCAAGTGTCTGTAGAAATGGATCGTCTTTGTCTTTCGGCAGACCGTCCGATGGGCCTCACAGACTCCCGTCTCTCGGGCAGTGTGGTTTCCGGAAGTTTGAAAGGCGAAGCCGAATGGTCCGACGGACGTCTCTCCGGCGGTGAACTCCTGCTGAGCCACATCTCCAAGACCCAGCCGGCCCATCCCGAGCGCGACTATGCTTTGGACCATTTGCATCTCGCCATAACGCCCACAGCCGAGGCTATGGACGTTAAATTGGAAAGCGATTTCGCCACGGCACGCCTCACCGGCGACTTGTCGGCACCAATCCTCACAGCCCGTGTTAAGGCTTTAATCGCTCAGTTGACCACAGACCAAAGCCTGTCCAACCCTTCCCATCTTGTGGCCGCCAAAAGTGAGCGTAAAGACGCCCCTCCGGCCGACTTCAGACTTACGCTGCGTCGCGACGACTTCTTTCAGCGCGTGCTCGGTCTGCCTTTGTCGTTCACCTCTCCCGTAGAGATTGAAGGTCGCCTGGCAAAGGCTGATGAGCGGTCATATCTCACACTCTCTGCGCCTTCGCTCGACTTCGGTGCCGGAGCAATCAATCGTTGCCGTGTCTATGCCAATATGAGTGGAAGCCAGGCAGAAGCTATTGTGCAAGGCATGAAACGGGTGGGGAAGGGCGACATGCGGTTTGCCCTCACTTCAAAAAGTCACGCCGGACAGATTGAGAGCGAACTGGTGTGGGACGACGGACTCACTCACCGCTGGGCCGGAACCCTTCGGGCCGCCACGGCTTTCAGCAAAGATGCCGTCGGGCGCAGTATCGTCACCACGCAGGTGTTGCCCTCGGCAGTCACCATGGCCGACACACTTTGGCAGGTCAACCCCGGCACAGTTGTCGCGAGCGGTGGTGCGGTCGACGTGAGCCGTGTGGGACTGAGTTATGGCAACCGCTCCTTGTCGCTCTCCGGCCGTTTGTCAAAACAGCCCGAAGACAGTCTGCAAGTTCATCTCTCACAGGTCGACATCAGCTACATCCTCAGTCTCATCAATCTCAAACCTGTGTCGTTCGGCGGCCGTGCCACAGGTACGCTCACTGCCCAAACCGGCAGTCAGGGAGGCATAGACATCGGCAGCACGCTCCATATTCCCGACTTCCTTTTCAACGACGGTTTCATGGGCAACAGCCGCATCGGTATGCGTCTCAACACCTCAGACATGCGCCTCCACTTCGACGCCGACATGCAAGAGCTCGGCGAAGGTGCCACGACGGTCCGAGGCTATGTGGGGATTAAGGAAAAGGCACTCAACCTCCACATTGGCAGTCGCCGCACCACGCTCCATTTCCTCCGTCGCTATGTCAGCGACCTCTTCGACAATCTCTCCGGACGCATCACCGGCCGATGCCACATCATGGGTACGTTCAAGGAGATTGACTTTGAGGGAGAAGAACAGGCCGAAATCTTTGCCAAAGTGCGCAGCACCGGGTGCAACTACCACCTCACCGACGGCACCGTGACCATCCGTCCGGGCGAGTTTGCCATGAACGGCTTCAAAATCTCCGATAGCCACGGTGGCAACGGCACCATCTCGGGCACATTACGCCATCAGCACATCAAAAACATCACCTACGATTTCCGTGCCGAGACCTCGCGTCTGAAAATCTACCAGACCGGACCCGAGAGCGACCTTCCCTTCTATGCCACGGCCTACGGCACGGGGACGGCACACCTCTCCGGCCGTCCCGGCCTCTTCAGTGCCGACATCAACATGCAGACCGACCCCGGCACCGTCATCACCTACATCACTGAAACGCCCGAAAGCGAAGCCGACGTGTCGCTCTTGCGGTTTGTCTCTCACGAAGCCGATGCTGCAAACCAAACCGACACTGCCAGCACCGCCATTCAGCCACAAAGCCCAAGCCGGCCGCCGGTAACTGCTCCCTCCACCGACATCCGTCTCGGCTTTATGGTCCGCATGACGCCTTCGGCCACCCTCAAGGTCATCACCGACGCCGATGCCGGCAACCACCTGCTGCTCAATGGCAACGGCACCATTCGCGCCACCTATTATAATAAGGGAGCCTTCGAAATGTTTGGCCATCTCGGCGTCACGGGCGGCGCCTACAAAATGACCATACAAGACGTCATCCACAAAGACTTCACCCTGCGCGACGGCGGCACCATAGACTTCGCCGGTAATCCCTTTGACGGACGCCTCAATCTCAGTGCCGTCTACACCGTACCCTCCGTGTCGCTGGCCGACCTTGGTCTCAACTTCAACGACCGCACCGTCCGTGCCGACTGCATCCTCAAGATTGGCGGCCGTGCAGGTGCGCCGGCTATCACCTTCGACCTCGGACTGCCCGATGTGGGAGAAGACGTCCAGCAAATGGTGCGCAACGTCATCTCTTCTGAAGACGACATAAACATGCAAATCCTCTACCTCCTGGGTGTGGGACGCTTCTACAACTACAACTTTGCCTCGACTCAGGCCGCAATGGGCGGGCAGTCGCAGAGCAACGTGGCCATGAAGTCGTTCCTTTCGTCCACGCTCAGCAGCCAGCTCAACAACTTCCTATCCGACGCCCTCGGCACCACCAACTGGACCTTCGGCACCACCCTGCAGACGGGCCAGGTGGGATGGAGCGACATGGAAGTGGGCGGCCTTTTGAGCGGTCGCATGTTCTCGGGCCGACTGCTCATCAACGGTAACTTCGGCTATCGCGAGCGCACCACCTCGTCGACCAACTTTGTGGGCGACTTCGACGTCACCTACCGTCTGACGCCATCGGGAGGCGTGAGTCTGAAAGCCTACAGCGAAACCAACGACCGCTATTTCTCGAAATCCTCACTCACCACCCAGGGCATCGGCATACAACTGCAACGCGACTTCACCGGGCTGCGCGACCTCTTCACGCCGCGCGAAAGACGGAAAAACAAGGCCGACAGTGCCCGGCAATAGCAAAAAAACAGGCCGGGTGCTTGCATAGTCTGCAGAGAAACGCTAATTTTGCATCCGGTAACAAAACCAGGAAAGATGCCGGAGTGGTCGAACGGGCCGCACTCGAAATGCGGTGAACGGGTAACTGTTCCGGGGGTTCGAATCCCTCTCTTTCCGCCAAAATAATTCTTCATAACTTTGTCTCGGGCCGTCACAAGCGAGTGGCGGCCCGAGATTTTTTTGTGGAGGTGGGGGCGAGGAGGTAGCAGAAAGTATTGGGCTTTGTTCAAAACCGGCCTTCAGACGTGACACAAAAGACCGAAAAAAAATGCGCCTATTTTCAAGCGCGCCGCAAATAGGCACTTTTTCGGACAGAATACCGTTTTTTCATTCCTGAAATAAGGCCGGTGCTTCCTGGAATAAGGACAGGAATTTCAGGCATAAGGGCAGTAATGAAAAGTTTTAGGGCCAAAAATCCCCCAATAGCCATAAAAAGGCCGGACATCAAGTCCGGCCTTTTCTTCTTTCCTCAAATTTATGTTTTGCCGGAGAGGCGGCAAAAGACAAAAGTTTGGTTTCTTCCCCTTTCCCTCAGCGCTCGGCACGCATGGGGTTGTGAAGGAAATCGTCGTAGGCCAGTGCCAACCCTTCGCGGAGCGAGGTCTTGGCCGTCCAGCCCAGACGGGTAGCTTTGGACACGTCGAGAAGCTTGCGCGGCGTGCCGTTGGGCTTGGACGTGTCCCAAGTGATTCGTCCCTTATAGCCCACAGTTTCTGCCACTAAAGTGGTGAGTTCGCGGATGGTGAGCTCACGGCCCGTACCGGCATTGACCGTCTCCGAACCGCTGTAGTGGTTCATCAGAAACACACAGAGGTCGGCCAGATCGTCGACATAGAGGAACTCACGCAAGGGCGATCCGTCTCCCCAGCAGGTCACCTCGTCGAGTCCGGCCTGCTTGGCCTCGTGGAAACGGCGGATGAGCGCCGGCACCACGTGGCTGTGGGTGGGATGATAGTTGTCGCCGGGCCCGTAGAGGTTGGTGGGCATCACGCTGATATAGTCGGTGTGGTATTGGCGGTTGAGGTATTCGCAATATTTAAGTCCCGAAATCTTGGCCAGCGCATAGGCTTCGTTAGTAGGCTCGAGAGCCGACGTGAGCAGGCAGTTCTCGGGCATAGGCTGCGGCGCAAGCCGGGGATAGATGCACGAAGAACCGAGAAACTGCAGCTTGCGCACACCGCTCTGCCACGCCGAATGGATGACGTTCATCTCGAGCGCCATGTTCTGGTACATAAAGTCGGCCGGGGCCTCATTGTTGGCCACGATGCCGCCGACTTTGGCGGCCGCCAAAAAGACATAGTCGGGCCTTTCGGCCTTGAAGAAGGCTTCGACTTCGGCCTGGCGCGTAAGGTCGAGCTCGGCGTGTGTGCGGGTGATAATATTGGCGTAGCCTTGGCGCTTCAAGGCGCGCACTATGGCCGAGCCCACCATGCCGCGGTGGCCGGCCACATAGATTTTGGCGTTTTTCTCCATTTTTATATATAAGAGACTAAGAGTCTAAGAGACGAAGAGACTAAGAGAGTTTTAGCGGCCAAGCCACTCTTTGTCTCTTTGTCTTTTTGTCTCTTTGTCTTTCTATTTGACAATACCTTTTTCGAGATACTCGGCCAGGTTGGTGCGCACACGGGCTGCGGCGCCGTCGGCTGCCACCTTGGCCATATCGTGCTCCACCATAATGCGGACAAGGTCTTCAAAGGGCGTCTTGCCGGGGTTCCAGCCCAACTTGGCACGGGCCTTGGTGGGGTCGCCCCAAAGATTGACCACGTCGGTGGGCCGATAGAAATCACGGCTCACGGCCACAAGGGTCTTACCCACAAGGTCGGGGCTTGCACCGCCAGAGACTGAGCGGCAAACGCCGCGCTCGTCGAGACCGGTGCCCACAAACTCGAGCTCTATGCCGGCGTGGCGGAAAGCCAAGTCGACAAACTCACGCACAGAGTGCTGCACACCGGTGGCGATGACGAAATCTTCGGGCGTGGGATGCTGGAGGATGAGCCACATACACTCCACGTAGTCTTTGGCATAGCCCCAGTCGCGAAGTGAGTCCATGTTGCCGAGATAGAGGCAGTCTTGGAAGCCCTGGGCAATGCGTGCGGCAGCAAGGGTGATTTTGCGGGTGACGAAGGTTTCGCCGCGACGCTCGCTCTCGTGGTTGAAAAGGATGCCCGAGCAGCAGAACATATTGTAGGCCTCACGGTATTCCTTGACAATCCAGTAGCCGTAGAGTTTGGCCACGGCATAAGGCGAATAGGGGTGGAAGGGCGTGTTTTCATTTTGCGGCACTTCCTCTACCTTGCCATAAAGCTCGGACGTGGAGGCCTGGTAAATGCGACAGGTCTTCTCGAGATGACAGGCACGCACGGCTTCAAGCACACGCAACACGCCGGTGGCGTCGACGTCGGCGGTGAACTCGGGCGAGTCGAACGACACCTGCACGTGGCTCTGCGCGGCAAGGTTGTAGATTTCGTCAGGACGCACGGCATCGACCACCTTGACCAGCGACATCGAGTCGCCGAGGTCGCCATAATGGAGGTGGAAGCCTTCACGGCCTTCGAGGTGGGCAATGCGCTCGCGATAGTCTACAGACGAGCGGCGGATGATGCCATGCACGGCATAGCCTTTTGAGAGCAGAAACTCACTGAGGTAACTGCCGTCTTGACCGGTCACGCCGGTGATGAGCGCAGTTTTTTGTTTTTCCATAATATAAGCGGTTTTGATGGTAGGAATAGACTAAGAGTCTAAGAGACTAAGAGAGTTTGAGCGGCCAAGCCACTCTTTGTCTTTTTGTCTCTTTTGTCTTTTTGTCCTTTATGCGGTGATGATTAGTCGTAATACTCGTGTCGGGCGGCGGCGAGCGTGTTGAGCATGAGCATACAGATGGTCATGGGGCCTACGCCGCCGGGCACGGGCGTGATGTAGCTGCAAAGCGGTGCCACCTCGTCAAAACAGACGTCGCCCGCGAGGCGGAAACCGCTCTTGCGTGTGGCATCGGGCACACGGGTGGTGCCGACGTCGATGACCACGGCTCCGGGCTTGACCATATCGGCAGTGACATAGCCGGGACGACCGATGGCGGCAATCAGGATGTCGGCGCGGCGGCAGGTGGCGGCAATGTCGCGGCTGTGACTGTGGCAGACGGTGACGGTGGTGTCGCCATAGCCCTTCTGCATCATCAGCTGCGAAAGCGGTTTGCCCACGATGTTGCTTCGACCAAGGATGACGCACTCTTTGCCTTTGGTGTCGATGCCATAACGCCGCAGCAGGGTGAGGATGCCGAGCGGTGTGGCCGAAATGAAGCCCGGCAGCCCAATGGCCAGTCGGCCGACGTTGACGGGATGGAAGCCGTCTACGTCTTTGTCGGGGCGTATGGCTTCGATGACGCGGGTCTTGTCGATATGGGCCGGCAGGGGAAGCTGGACGATGAAACCGTCGACGCCTTCGTCGGCATTGAGCGAGTCGATGCAGGCAAGCAGTTCGTCTTGGCTGACGGTGTCTTCAAAACGAATGAGACGGGAGTCGAAACCGCAGGCTTCACAAGCCAAAACCTTGTTGTGGACGTAGGTCTCGCTACCGCCGTCGTGGCCAACGAGAATGGCGGCCAGACAGGGCCTGCGATGCCCCTCGGCCATCAGTTGTTTCACGCTTTCGGCAATTTCCTGCTTTATGGCAGTCGCCGTGGCTTTTCCATCAATGATCTGCATAGTGTCAATATGGTTTTTGTGTGGTGTGTGATAGAGTCGAAGTTATTTTCCCGGCATTCCCGGCATACCGGGCATGTGTTTCATAAGGCGGCCCATCTTGGTGCCGGTCATCATCTTCATCATCTTGCGGGTCTGCTCAAACTGCTTGATGAGACGGTTCACTTCGCCTATGTTGGTGCCCGAACCTTTGGCGATGCGCATTTTGCGGCTGGTGTTGAGGATTTCGGGATTTTTGCGCTCGCGAGGCGTCATAGACTGAATGATGGCTTCGATGCCCTTGAAGGCGTTGTCGTCGATGTCGACGTCTTTGATGGCTTTGCCCACGCCGGGGATCATAGAGGCGAGGTCTTTGATGTTGCCCATCTTCTTGATTTGCTGGATTTGGGCCAGGAAGTCTTCAAAGTCAAACTGGTTTTTGCGTATTTTCTTCTGCAGTTTGCGGGCTTCTTCTTCGTCGTATTGCTCTTGGGCACGCTCCACAAGGCTGACGATGTCGCCCATGCCGAGGATGCGGTCGGCCATACGCTCGGGATGGAACACGTCGAGGGCTTCCATCTTTTCGCCAGTGCCGACAAACTTGATAGGCTTGTCCACAACGGTGCGGATAGACAAGGCTGCACCGCCACGGGTGTCGCCGTCGAGCTTGGTGAGCACCACGCCGTCGTAGTCGAGACGGTTGTTGAACTCGAGGGCCGTATTGACGGCGTCCTGACCCGTCATGGCGTCGACCACAAACAGCGTTTCGTCGGGCTTGGTGGCCTCCTTGATGGCGGCAATCTCATTCATCAAAGCCTCGTCGACGGCCAGACGACCGGCGGTGTCTATGATGACGGTGTCGAAGTTGCGGCTCTTGGCTTCACGGATACCTTCGACGGCAATGTGCACGGGGTCGGACGACTCGAGATTCTTGTAGACGGGCACGCCAATCTGTTCGGCCAACACGCTGAGCTGTTCGATGGCGGCCGGACGATAGACGTCGCAGGCCACGAGCAGGGGATGGCGGTTTTTCTTGTTCTTGAGCAAAAGCGCGAGTTTGCCTGAGAGCGTCGTCTTACCGGCACCGTTGAGACCGGCCATGAGAATGACCGACGGGTGGCTCTTGAACTGAAGGTCGACGGCTTGGCCGCCCATCAAGGTGGCCAGTTCGTCGTGCACAATCTTGACCATGAGCTGTCCCGGCTTAACGCTGGTGAGCACATTCTGGCCGAGTGCCTTTTGCTTGACCGTGTCGGTGAAGGTCTTGGCTACTTTATAGTTGACGTCGGCGTCGATAAGGGCACGGCGCACGTCTTTGAGGGTTTCGGCTACGTTGATTTCGGTGATGCGACCTTCGCCCTTCAAAATTTTGAAGGAACGTTCAAGTCTTTCGCTGAGATTTTCAAACATACAATATTATAGAAATAGGTTTATATTCGGTTTATGGATGTCAATGATTGACGGCGCCGCAATGGGGACAAGGGCCGAGGCTGTCGAGAGCTGCTCCACAAGCGCCGCAACGGTAGAGCGGATGATGCCGGCGTTGGCGGCGGTAGCGCTTGATGAGCCAAAAAGCATATACCACAAAGGCCACGACTGATAGATAATAGGGCAACAACACGGCCAAAACGCCAAAAACCACAAGATTTTGACCGACGAGGTAGAGCAGGGCATGAACGGCTTTGCCAAATGACGGCGCACTGCGCAGTTGGTCCTCAAGGGTGGCGATGCCTGTGACGATGAGTGCCCAAAACGAGGCCAGGAAGAGGGCGACGATAAGCGGAAGTTCGGCGTGCAGGGGATTGAGCGTCGGACTAAAGTAATAGGCCACCCAGTCGCCGGGAACGAAATGCCAAATGGTGCGATGGAAAATTACACATAGGCCGAAAACGACAGAAAGCAACATAGGATAGCCACCCTTGACGCAGAGCGGCGGCCTGTGGTTGATGCGGCGGAGCCCTATCAGCGTGACAAACGTCAGCAGCGCCAAGATGGCCGTGACGATGCGAAACGACGGTTTGCCCATCGTATAGATGAGTTTGGACACGGGGCGGTCCGGCACGACTTTCTTGATGAAAACCGACTCTTTAATCCATCCGGTGACGGGTTTATGCTTGGCCACAGGCGATTGGAGCATGGCGGAGTCGGACCACGCTGTCACGGGGTTGATGCTTACGGCAGTGAGTTTCACCCAAATCACGGTGTCTTGCTCGGTGGCAATGCGCGAGATGTCGCTCACCACGAGCTGTTCGCCGCTGCTGACGGTCGCAAGGCTGTCGGCTTGTCTGAATTGACTGAGAAAGACGGGATTGAGTTGCTGAACCTTAAAGGTGTCGGTGGTCTCAAAGTTGTAGCCTTTCCAATAATGGCGAGACTTGATGAACTCTATAGAGTCGACTGCCAACGGATTGTCTGACGACCATTCGTCGCTCTCCACGGGTGCCTGGCAAGCCGAAAGCAGAGCCACGAGAAGCAGGCAAAGACTCATCAGCCTCTGCACGGCCTGTTGGCCATAGGTGGGGATATGTCCGGACTTATTCTGCATAAATCTGCATTTGGCACTGGGCGCAGTCAAACTTGAGTGAAAATTTCCGGCCGTCGGACAGTCGCAACGAGAGCGGTCCCGGCACGGCGCGGCCTTGTGGCGTCTTGAGGCAGCAATGGAGTTCGCGGCGCAGACAATAACGGCAGGTCATGATGAGAGGCTTCGCGGGCGCAGTCAACTCAAAGGCCTTAGCCGGTCGTGGCAGTTCGAGAGACTCAAAAAGCCGCTCGGCCACAGAGTTGGCCACGTTGGCCTGGTAAGAAGGCGAACAGACCAAAGCGCGTGCTTCGGCAGTCGTATGGGATTGGCGGGGCGGACGTTGCTCCGTCTGATAGGTCGTTTGGTGTTGCTGTAAAAGCAGTTCCACAGCCCGGCGACGCAAGCCGGCCAAGACCGAGGCCGGAATGAAGCGGTTGCCAAGAAGGAGAATGTCTAAGCGGCGCAAAGCGAAAGGCGTGCCGCCAAGTTTGGAAAGCTGCCGCCGGCATTGCTCCGCCTGTTCGCTGCGGGCCTCTTCTTTAAGACAGTCGGTCGAGGCCATAACCTCAAAGCCCATTTCGTCTTTTGCCGTGAGACTGTAACCGTTCTCTGTTTCACCCAATCTAAGGTCGAGCCACATAGAGCGGGTGGCCGTTTGTCCGGCAAGCAGACGCTCGAAAGCAGCGTCGTGATTGCGATAGATCTGGGTGCGGGGAATGTTGACCTCGGAGGCGGCAAAACATTTCGTCCCCTCACAACGATTGAGCCGGAAGCCTTGCAGACGGCCTTTGTCGTCGATGAAGCACAGACCGTCACCTGCAGAGAGCGTCGTGTCTTTATGCAACAAGATGTCAAACACCCGCCCCTTGACCGCCCTCGTGGTTTGCCCGATGGGTTCGCCTATGGATTTGGGCGTGGCGTGGTTGGCCATATCGGGCGTGGGCATGGTGAGGAAATAGTCGGTGAAGCCTCGGTTGAAGCTCTTTTGGAGCTGTGGCGTGAAAGTATAGGCCGACCGGCCGTATGAACTTCTGCAGAAGTCGTCCGGGCGTCGCTCGATGATGGCGTCGAGGGCTTGGCGATACGCGGCGGTGACATTCTTGACATAAGCCACGTCTTTGAGTCGTCCCTCTATCTTGAACGACGACACACCGGCGTCGAGCATCGCCTCGAGATGGTCTATGCGACACATGTCTTTAAGCGAGAGCAAATGGCGGTCTTTCAAGAGCACGCGGTCATTATTGTCGGTGAGGTCGAAAGCCATACGGCAAAACTGGGCACATTCACCGCGGTTGGCCGAACGGCCGAAGCAGTGTTGCGAAGCATAGCAGCGGCCACTGTAACTCACGCAGAGCGCACCGTGAACAAAGGCTTCGAGACTCACGTCGGTCTGGTCGTAGATTTGGCGTATTTCCCGTAATGAGAGTTCGCGGGCCAAGACCACCTGTGTCAGGCCCTCGTTTTGCAGGAACTTCACCTTGTCGGCCGTGCGATTGTCCATCTGTGTCGAAGCGTGCAGAGCAATGGGTGGAAGGTCGAGCCTGAGCAAGGCCAGGTCCTGGACAATGAGGGCGTCGACTTGGGCTTCATAAAGCGCGTTTATCACGCGCACGGCTTCGGTGAGTTCTTCTTCTTTTATAATGGTATTGAGCGCCACGTAGACTTTGGCCCCGAAAAGGTGGGCCTGTCGGCAGAGCTCGGCAATGTCTTCAACCGAATTGGCCGCGGCGGAGCGTGCACCGAAAGACGGGCCTCCGATGTAGACGGCGTCGGCGCCGTGACTGATGGCCTCAAGGCCACACGACAGGTTACGGGCCGGAGCGAGCAATTCGATTTTTCTCATAAGGGCTGTCAGGGTGGGGAAGCGGTCTTAATCTGAGACGGGATTGAGTCCGAGTGAGCGGCCTTTTTCGATGACGAAGTCCAGCGCCGCTTCGTGTTCGTTGGGCACCTGTCCGTCGAGGATGGCGTCTTTGAGTGCGGTCTTTATTTCGCCGATGGCGCGGCAGGGTTGCAGGTTGAAGAGTTGCATAATCTCCGTCCCGTCCACGGGCGGCTGGAAGTTGCGTATGCGGTCTTTCTCTTCAATCATCACCAGCTTCTCCCTCACCATCTTGAAGTTTTGCAGGAAGTTTTGTTTGCGCACTTCGTTTTTGCTTGTGATGTCAGCTTCGCAGAGCAGCATGAGGTCGTCGATGTCGTCGCCGGCGTCAAAGAGAAGGCGTCGCACGGCACTGTCGGTCACTTCGTCATCGGCTATAGCGATGGGGCGCATATGCAGGCCAACGAGTTTCTTGACGTATTTGAGTCGCTCGTCGAGCGGCAGTTTGAGTCGCTTGAAGATGCCGGGCACCATCTTCTCTCCGATGAAATTATGATTATGGAAAGTCCAACCTATGGTCGGGTCCCAGCGTTTGCTCTTGGTTTTGCCCACGTCGTGGAGCAGGGCTGCCCAGCGGAGCCATAAGGAGCCGCCGCGCTCGGCCACATTGTCGAGCACCTCAAGTGTGTGATAGAAATTGTTTTTATGCTTTCTGCCCTGACAAGTCTCCACGATGTCGAGGGCTGAAAGTTCGGGCAGGATTTTTTCAAGCAACCCGGAACGGTGCAGGTCAACAAAACCGCGCGAAGGTTGCGGCGACTCGATGATTTTGTTGAGTTCCACGATGATGCGTTCGCCGCTCACTATTTTCAGTCGGTCGGCATTTCGGCCGAGTGCATCAAACGTGTCTTCTTCGATGTAGAAGCGCAGTTGGGTGGCAAATCTCACGCAGCGCATCATACGGAGCGGGTCGTCGCTGAAGGTGATGTCGGGGTCGAGGGGCGTACGGATGATACCGTCTTGAAGGTCTTCGAGGCCGCCGAAAGGGTCGAGCAATTCGCCGAAATGGTCTTTGTTGAGACAAACCGCCATGGCGTTGATGGTGAAGTCGCGGCGGTTTTGATCGTCTTGCAGCGTACCGTCTTCGACAATAGGCTTGCGCGAGTCGCGGTGGTAGCTTTCGCGGCGCGCCCCTACAAACTCCACTTCTGTCTCGCGGTATTTCACCTGTGCCGTGCCGAAGTTTTTGAACACGCTCAGATGTGCGCCGCGGCCGAGGCTTTTGGCGAAATGCCGCGCCATATCTATACCGCTGCCCACCACGACCACGTCGATGTCATTGGTGGCCCGGCCTATGAGCAAATCACGCACATAACCGCCTACCACATAACAAGGCAAACCCAGCTCGTCGGCGGTCTGCGAGAGTTGGGCAAAGAGTGGCGTGTCAAGTTGCTGCCGCAGTTGGGTTGTATCGTTGAGTTTCATTTATAGGCTGTGAGGAGGGCAAAAGCCAAACTGTAGAGTCGGAAATGAGTTGTTATTTTGAGATGAGTTTAAGAAACTCTTCGCGGGTCTTGGCTTGGTTGAAGGCGCCGCAGAAGTCGCTCGTGGTGGTGATGCTGCCGAATTTTTCCACGCCGCGCATTTGCATACAGAGGTGTTGGGCTTCGATCACCACCATGACGCCTTGTGGCCGGAGGGCTTCCTGTATGCAGTCTTTGATTTGCATGGTGAGTCGTTCCTGCACCTGGAGTCGGTGGGCATAGATGTCTACGACGCGGGCTATTTTGGAGAGTCCCGTGATGTAGCCGGCCGGGATGTAGGCCACGTGTGCCTTGCCGTAGAAGGGGAGCATGTGGTGCTCGCAAAGCGAATAAAACTCGATGTCTCTCACGATGACCATCTGGTTATAAGGCTCCTGGAATTTGGCCGAATTGAGCGTGGCCACGGGGTCCATATTGTAGCCGCGTGTGAGGTCGAGCATTGCTTTGGCCACGCGCTCTGGCGTTTTGACCAGGCCTTCGCGGTCGGGGTCTTCGCCTATGAGCGCGAGCACGTCGCGGTTGTGTTGTTTGAGTTGTGAGAGGATGTCGTCACTCATATTATATATATGGTTCGCCTTTGTCGGGGCATGACCTTAGGGGCGAGTGGGTTTCAAAGTTTGACGCGCACGGTGGTTTTGACAATTCTCACTTCGCGTGTGAAGTGGGCTGCGCGGATTTTGGAGGCATAGTTTTGGGCGTCGGCCAAGTTTTTGAAGTCGCCCACGCGGCACACCCATCGTGGACTGACGAACTTGGTGTAGACGGTGAGTTCGGGAAACTTCTCCCTGCATTTGGCAGCCACGTCGTAGGCCTTTTGCTTGTCTTGATGCGAGTTGCTGCCTGAGAAGATTTGTATGCGGTAGGCCGTCATCGTGGTAGTCTTGACCGGCGCATTGGGCTTGGCCGTTTCGTTGTCGTCGGCGTCGTCGTGTTGCAGTTTGTCGTTATGACCGTCCGCATTGTTGTGGTGTGTGGCTGGGTCTTCTTTGGGCTTAGCCGCAGGTTTGTCGGGCTTGGCTGCAGGTTTCTCGGTTTTGGTTGCAGGCTTGCCGGGTTTGGTCGCTTTGCCGGTCATAGGCAGATTGACGGCCTTCTCGATGGTGCTGTCTTGCAAGATGCGCACTTTGCCTTCGCCCGCTCTCTGTGTGCGGACGTGCTGGGTGAAAGGCGTCTGAGCCACCGCTGTGAGCGTGATGGCAAAAACGGCAAGCAGGATGAGGGTGAGTCTTTTCACTTTTGATGGGATTGGGCCGCAGACCGACCGGATTTACAACAGATAATAATCATTTGCCACCTCTTTCACGCGCCGGTCGCCGCTGTTGGCAACAACGCCGGCACGGGCGCGTGAAAGGATAAAGGTGTGCAAATGGATGGAAATCGTTTACGAATTATTTCCAGGCGTCGATGATGCCTTTGAAATCGGCAACCTTGAGGGCAGCGCCGCCGATGAGACCACCGTCAACGTTGGGTTTGGCAAAGATTTCCTTGGCGTTTGAAGGCTTGCAGCTGCCGCCGTAGAGGATGCTGAGGTTTTCGGCCACTTCGGCGCCAAACTTCTCGGCCATCACGCCACGGATGAAAGCGTGCATTTCTTCAGCCTGCTCGGCGGTGGCAGTTTTGCCGGTACCGATGGCCCAAACGGGTTCGTAGGCCAGGATGATGCTGCCCATCTGTTCGGCGGTGAGGTCGAAGAGAGAGCCTTCGAGTTGAGCCTTTACCACCTCGTTCTGCTTGCCGCTTTCGCGCTCCTCGAGCACTTCGCCGATGCAGAAGATGACCTTAAGGCCGTTTTCGAGGGCAAGGTTGACCTTCTCTTTCAAGATTTCGGCCGTTTCACCATAATAGGCGCGGCGTTCGCTGTGACCGAGGATAACATACTGTGCACCGGTACTCTTGACCATGGCGGCAGAGACTTCGCCGGTATAGGCACCCGACACCTTGTCGGCACAGTTTTCGGCACCGAGACCGATGACGTCGGCATTGATGATGCCGGCCACGGGGGCAAGGTGGATGAACGGCGTGCAAATCACGACGTCGCAATTGGGTTTGTCGGCAGCGAGCACGTTGTTGAGTTCTTCAGCCAAGGCAACGCCTTCCTGCAGGGTCTTGTTCATTTTCCAGTTGCCTGCAACGATTTTCTTTCTCATTGTGTTTGTTTTTAAATGTTGACGTAAAATATAGTGTTGATAAAATTTCTTGCCAATCAAAAGGCGGTCGAGCAGCAAGACGACGAGCAGCGGTATGATGTACCACAACACGAGTCTTGGCAAGGCTTCACCGGGTCCGGCTGCCGCCGTGTTTTGCCCGGCACCAAACTCATTGCCCTCGGTGGCGGGAAGGTTGTTGAAACTCCATTTGCCGCACACCTTGCCGTCTTCGATGAGCACGAGGCCGGGATTGCTGCGGGCCATGGCGTCAATCTGTGCAGGGTCGGCCTTGAGGGTGGGGTAGTTGCCTCCCGAGCGGTCTTTCCAGTCAGACACCTCGGCGTCCTCTGTCTGCTGCGGCACCACGGCATAAAAGCCAAAGGCTGAGTCGGCAGCGAGGTCGGCAATGTCGTTGATGCGGTCTACGCAACCGTCGTCGGCCGTCTCGGGGCGTGGCAGTGTGAGCAGGCAGGTCTTGCCTGGCGAAGCCAAAAGGCTGTCGGTGATGTCGCCTGCGTTGGCGTCTTCGAGACTGAGTGTGACGAGTAGCGCAGGTGTGTCGTCGTCGGGGGCAGTATAGGCTTGTCTGAGGTCAGTGCCCACGGCATAGGGTCCGAAGTCGATGGCCGGCAACGTGTGGTAGGCCATGAGCGTGAGCGTGACGACGTAGGCCAAAGACGTGAGCGAAGCCAACCATTGGCGGCGCTCTGAAACCAGCCTGATGACGTAGCGGCCGTGGCGTGAAATGAACACCACCATGCCGAGCAAGACCACATTCTTCAAGAGCGACTGGCCGTCGGTCAGTGTCAGTGCAGTGCCGAAACAACCGCAGTCTTCCACCGTGTCGGTGAAAAAGAGGTAGGCCGTTAGTGCGGTCATAACCGTCTGGAAGCCAAGCAGGAGCGTGATGGTGAGGCGGCGGCGCATACCCAACAAGAGTTGCACGCCCATCATAAATTCCAACACGGCGAGCGCCAAGACGGCGCTACGCAGCAGCAGACTTTCGACGCCGAGTCCCAAGCCCCAGGCACTGAGATAGGCGTCGGCTTTGGCACACATCCCGACGGGGTCAACGGCTTTGACAAAGCCCGAAACCACGAGTGTCATGGCCACTACCAGCCGACACAGGCTGACTGCCCAAAGACGACGGCGGCGCAAGTCAGTCTTGACCCACGCCCAACCTGATAAGCCCGAAGACCGCATAGTTCATCATGTCCATATAGTTGGCCACCACGCCCTCAGAGACGAGCGTATGTCCGTCGAGTGTCTCGATTTGCTTCGTGCGCAAGATTTTCACCAGTATGAGGTCGGTGTAACTGCTCACGCGCATCCCACGCCAGGCTTCGCCATAGTCGTGGTTTTTTTTGAGCATCAGTTGCAGGGCTTCTTCGGCACATTCGTCGTAGAGCGCTATGGCACGGTCCACTTCGATAGGATTGAGTCCTTGACGCAGGCCGCCGGCTTCAATTTTAGAGAGCACCACGCCCATGATGGCATAGTTGACAATGCCGATGAATTCGGCGTTAATGCCTTCGTCAATAGCCGAGTGGCCGTTTTGCTCGATGGTGCGGATGCGCGATGCCTTGATATAGAGTTGGTCGGTGAGCGAGGGCAGGCGCAGAATGGTCCATGCCGTCCCGTAGTCATGGGCTTTTTTCACGAAAAGGTCTCGGCAAACGGCCAGTGCGGCTCTGAATTGCTGCTCAGTCTTTTGTTCTTGCGTCATAATGGCGTCTGATGAAAGGTGTGGGCTTGTGCGGTGGTCTTTGCCTTGTCTTGAAACGCTGGTAGACCATAGGCACATAGATTGCTGCAAATTTACAAAAAATCTTTATTGCATAGGCGATGACGCGGGTATTACCAACGTATTGGCCACTATTTTTGAGCCGTTTGTCGTTAAAAAGACACGACGGAGGCCATATTTGGAGCTTAATCAGTATTTTTGTGTGCTTTCAGACCGCCATGGTCCAATCATTCACCTAAATTTTCTCTCATCATGATCCGTGTTTATGTGATGTCCACCTGTCCCGACTGTCACAATGTCAAGGCACAGTTGGCCTGCAACCCCGTCTACGAAATTATTGATATAGGTGAGCATGTGCGTCACCTCAAGGCCTTCCTCCGTCTGCGTGACACTCATCCTGCTTTTGCAGATGTGAAGGCGAAGGGGCAAATCGGTATTCCCTGTTTCGTTTTTGCCGATGAAACCGTGAGTTTTGAACTGCCCGAGGGGCTGGAACCGTCGGCTGGGGCGTCTTGCAGTCTCGACGGCAAGGGATGTTGAGATGCCGACTCACCCACCTGCTTGTTCGGAATATAGGGTAGTGAGTGACACAAATCGTTGAAAAAAACATATTCCGCCTTTCAGGAAAGTCCAAAACTGTGATGAAATGGCCCAAAATGATGACGAAACATCACGGAATAGGGCATATCTCCCCTGACATAAGGACAGAATTTTCTGGCATAAGGACAGAAATTCTTGGCATAAGGACAGTTTTCTATGAAATAAGTATCGTAAACATCTAAAAACAAGAAAAGTAGAGCAGTTTTACTCTACTTTTACTTTATATAGCAAATATACGCGTTTTGTCTCATCCGACCAAAGACAAAACGGCGGCGCGACGTCACGATTGGGCTTTAGTGCATCTTGTCTGCCATATCGGCCACGTCGACTATTTTGTTGACAATGGCATAAATGGTGAGACCGCTCACGGAGTGAACACCCAGTTTGCGTGCTATGTTTTTGCGATGGGTCTGCACGGTGTTGACACTGATGAAAAGGCGGTCGGCCACTTCCTTGTTGGTCAGTCCCCTCACCACACAGGCCACAATTTCGCGCTCGCGCTCTGAAAGGGTTTCGGCGTTAGCTCCCTCCTCAGGCTCTCCCTCGCGCTCGCTGTCGGCTCCCGCGGCCAGGAGTTTCTGTTCGAGTTCGCGCACGGCAGGAATGAAGAGGCGGTCTTCGATGGCGCAATGCATGCGGAGGTCGGCTTCGCAATTGTAGATGTCGAGCAGGACGCCGACGAGCGGATCGGACGAGCCCGTAGGCGTGTAATACTTGATGATGATATTTTTGAGTTCCTGGAGCTTTTTGTCGATAGCCGAGTGGCTGCGCTCATAGCGTTCAATGCTGTAGCCTTCGGTGAGCCTGCCGGCTTCGAGGCGCGAGGTATAGGTGAAGATTTTGCTGTTCTCGTGGGTCATATGCCGACGCACTTCGCCCATGTATTCATCGTAGAATTTCAGTATGAGGAAAGCCACTTCGTCGGCACCCGAACAGTCTATGGCCTCAAGCAGACGGCGACGGATGCCGGGCAACTGGAAGTCAAGGAAATAGCTGTGCGCCCGCTGGAGGTAGCCCACCAGCGCCGAAACCGAAACGCGCCGGCTCAGGCCAATCTCTGTGTGGCCGTCGTGTTTGATGAAGGCGGCTACGGCCAGAAAGGTGGACACGTCGACATGGCTGGCGCGGCATACTTCGTCGACCGTGCGCTCGCCGACACCAAGGGGGATGCCAAAACGGCTCATCATCTGCAACAGCGTGGGTTCGCCGGAGATGATGTCGCTCATTTTCGTCTGTTCGTTATAGGGGAAAAGCATGGTGGAAAGGAATGAAAGTGTAAAGAGTGGGCGGTCTTTTGTCTGTTTACACCAGCAAAATTACGATTTTTCTCGTCACCAGCGCGCCTGCTGTCCATCACCAAATGTGGGTATTTTGCGCTTTCATACCCTAAAATCTGCTCGGAGGGAATGATTTTTGATTTATATTTTTTGCCTTGAAAAAATAACCATGAGTGAAAGAGTGTGACCGAAGCGTGACGGAACGGCGCGTGTCGTCCAATCACAGCATCTCACACATTTTCAAACGCTTACAGGCGCGTGACTGTGTGATTGGGAAAAAGGGCAAAACTATAGTTATAGAGGGATAAAAACAACCAACCCGGACCGTTGTGGCCCGGGTTGGATTTCACAAAAAATTACATTTGAGGAAGAAGCGTCGCGATGACTGTGCGAGACGTCTCTTGGTGTGTCGTTTTGATTTACTTCTTTGGCGTCCATCCGTCTTTGAGGCCGACGGTGCGGTTGAAGACGAGGTGGTTGGGCGTTGAGGTTTTGTCGTAGGTGAAGTAGCCGATGCGTTGGAACTGCAAGTAGTTGGTGGCCGTCTGACTGGCGAGATAAGGCTCGACATAACAGCCCGTGAGCACCTCGAGTGAGCCGGGGTTGAGCAGTTCGCGGAAATCGCGCTCGTCTGCGGCGGGGTTTTCGACAGAGAAAAGGCGGTCGTAGAGACGCACCTCAGCGGGCAGGCTGTGGGCTACGCTCACCCAGTGGAGCGTGCCTTTGACCTTGCGGTTGGCGCCTTCCATACCGCTGCGGCTTGTGGGGTCGTATTCGCAATAGATTTCCACAACTTCGCCGTTGTCGTCTTTCTTGCAGCCGGTGCACTTGACGATGTAGGCATTCTTGAGTCGCACTTCCTTGCCCGGTGAAAGACGGAAGTATTTCTTGGGTGCATCTTCCATAAAATCTTCACGCTCTATCCAAAGTTCCCGGCTGAAGGTGATGGTATGGCTGCCGTCGGCGGGGTTTTCGGGATTGTTGACGGCTTCCATCTCTTCGGTTTGTCCCTCGGGGTAGTTGGTGATGACGAGTTTGACGGGATGGAGCACGGCAGAGACGCGCAATGCACGGGCATTGAGGTCTTCGCGAGCGGCTGCCTCAAGCATGGCATAGTCGTTGAGTGCGTCGAACTTGGTATAGCCTATCATGCTGATGAACTTGCGCACGGCTTCGGGGGAATAACCACGGCGGCGCAGGCCACAGATGGTCGGCATGCGGGGGTCGTCCCAACCGTCGACAAGATGTTCCTGAACAAGAGCGAGCAGTTTGCGCTTGCTCATGACGGTATAGGTGAGGTTGAGACGATTGAATTCGTATTGTCTCGGACGGTTGTCGTCGAGGTCTTTGCCTTCCTTGAGTTGGTCGATGAACCAGTCGTAGAGTGGGCGGTGGGGCACAAACTCGAGGGTGCAGATGGAGTGGGTGACGCCCTCGAAGTAGTCGCTCTGTCCGTGGGCGAAGTCATACATCGGATAGGCGTGCC
>JBJFGJ010000030.1:0-2830 GCA_051892575.1 Alloprevotella sp.
GCGGCCGAGCAAGGCCTGAAGGGCCGTAACATTTTAGCCCAGGTCGTTAGGCCTGGGTAGGAATGTTTCTTTCCCACTATAATCCGGCCTGCAAGGTCGGCACATTGGGAGATTCTTAAAACGTGTTTTATCAATAATCCGCCGCTCGTTGTGCCGACCTGACAGGCCGGAATTATAGCGCATATCATATACCCAGGCCTGACGACCTGGGCTGATATGTTGCGCCCTTTCAGGGCTTGCAGAGATGCCATAATCAAACCCAATGCGTTTATTATTGAGTACAGCCCAATAATGAGCGGCCGGCAAGGCCTGAAGGGCTTGCAAGTTGGGCGGCGACTCGGCATAATCCAAGTAAACTTGGCTTCTGCTCTCGATTTGGCTTCCCCTTTCAAGATTTTCTCTCCCCGGAGCATACGCGTTTCGGCCGAAACTGCGTAACTTCGCCGTCGGATATTTCATCATTGACGATAATGATACGCAAATTTGATTTCTTAGTCATCGGTTCGGGCGTGGCCGGCATGAGTTTTGCCCTTCAGGCCGCCGAGTCGGGCAAGGGCAAGGTGGCCCTGGTCTGCAAAACCACCATCGAAGAAGCCAACACGGCCAAGGCACAAGGCGGCGTGGCCTCTGTGACCAACCTCAAAGTGGACGATTTCGACAAGCACATCCGCGACACGATGATTGCCGGCGACTACATCAGCGACCCTCGGGCCGTGGAGCAGGTGGTGAAAGGTGCACCGGCGGGCATTGAGCGCCTCGTGAAGTGGGGCGTCAATTTCGACAAGACTGCCGACGGCTCTTTCGACCTCCACCGCGAAGGCGGCCACTCTGAGTTTCGCATCCTTCACCACGCCGACGACACCGGTTTTGAAATACAGCGCGGTCTCATCGAGGCCGTGCGGCGCCACCCGGCCATCACCGTGCTCGAAAACCATTTTGCCGTGGAAATCATCACCCAGCACCATCTGGGCGTGGAGGTGACGCGGCGCACACCCGACATCACCTGCTTCGGTGCCTATATCCTCGACCCCGACACCCATAAGATAGACACGTTCCTCTCGCGCGTGACGGTGCTCTCCACCGGCGGCTGCGGCGCGGTCTATGCCTCCACCACCAACCCCAACATCGCCACGGGCGACGGCATCGCCATGGCCTATCGCGCCAAAGCCACGGTGAGCGACATGGAGTTCATACAGTTCCACCCCACTGCCCTCTTCCATCAGGGCGAAACCCACCCGGCCTTTCTCATCACCGAGGCCATGCGCGGCTACGGGGGCATCTTGCGCCTGCCCAACGGCGAGGAGTTCATGCAGAAATATGACCGCCGCCTCTCACTGGCACCGCGCGACATCGTGGCACGCGCCATCGACAAGGAAATGAAACTCCACGGCCTCGACCACGTCTGTCTCGACGTGACCCACAAAGACCCCGAAGAGACGAAGCGCCATTTCCCCAATATCTATGCCAAATGCCTCTCCATCGGCATTGACATCACGCGGCAATACATCCCCGTGACGCCCTGTGCCCACTATCTCTGCGGCGGCATCAAGGTGGACCTCAACGGCTGCTCGAGCATCTCGCGCCTCTATGCCGTGGGCGAATGTTCGTGCACCGGCCTGCACGGCGGCAACCGCCTGGCCTCCAACTCATTGATTGAGGCCGTGGTCTATGCCGACACCGCCGCCCGCCACGCCATCAGCCACCTCGCCGAATACGACTACAACGACCTGGTGCCCGAATGGAACGACGAGGGCACGATGAAGGGCGAAGAGAAGGTGCTCATTGCCCAAGACGCCAAAGAGGTGGGCCAAATCATGTCGGCCTATGTGGGCATTGTGCGTAGCGACCTGCGCCTCAAACGGGCATGGACGCGCCTCGACCTGCTCTATGAAGAGACCGAAGAACTTTTCAAACGCGTGAAGGCCACGCCCGACATCTGCGAACTGCGCAATATGATCAATGTGGGCTACCTCATCACCCGCGCGGCCATAGAGCGCAAAGAGAGCCGTGGCCTGCACTACACCACCGACTATCCCCGCCACGCCTACGACCAGAAGTGAGCGCGGCAGCGAGGGCGGATGCTGTGATTGGACGTGACCGGAGCGTCCAGTCACAGCATCCGCCTCATTTTCGGTCGTTTACAGGCGCGTGATTGTGTGATTGGGGAAAAGGCAACAATTTGGGTATAGGGGAGAGCGGAAGACAAGTTTTGTTTGATTTTGGCGGGGCGCGCCAAAATCAAACCCAATGCTTATTATTTATTGAGTATAGCCCAATAATGAGCGACGTTGAATGGTCTGAAAGACCGTTACCTGTCACCTAACATATAACCACAAAAATGTTACGCCCTTTCAAGGCTTAGAGGGCATCGTACATATTCGGGCCACGGCCATTATCCTCAAATTATTGAGCGGCCATGCACGGCCTGTAAGGCCAACGAGAACATAGCCCGGGCAGAGGTGACACGTAGTGGCACCGGCACCCTGGGTTAACGTGGGCCAAACAATGCGCCCTGTAAGGGCAAAAGATTTATCATAAAATTTTTGAACGTTTGCGCAGGCGAGAGCGGAGGAGGAAGTCAACGGCAAAAGTGTGATTTATTGAATATAGGAATAATGTTTTTGCCCTTACAGGGCGAACATTATCGCGCCACATCACCCAGAGTGCCGGCGTCGCTTCGCGCCGCCTCTGCCCCGGGCTATGATCTTGCTGGCCTTTCAGGCCGCTGCTTGGCCGCTCAAAAATTCCCCCAATCAATCTCAATTTTTCACCACTCTGCCCCTTCATACGGTTGCCAAATTGTGAGTGGAAGCATCCGAGCGGGCGAGGT
>JBJFGJ010000030.1:2930-22348 GCA_051892575.1 Alloprevotella sp.
CTGCCCCTTCATACGGTTGCCAAATTGTGAGTGGAAGCATCCGAGCGGGCGAGGTCAGGGGCGCGCAAAGGCGCTCAGCGGGCCATAAAAAAACGTCAATTTCACAAAAATCGGTCAATAAAACAAAATTTTATGGTCTAAAAACCAATTGTGAGTATGATTTGTTGAGGTTTGCTATCTTTGCAGAAGATAGGCGGCGGTTCGGCAATCCAAGCAAGCTTATTGCACTCACCTTGCACTATCTTTGCAGAAGATAGGCGGCAACGGACCATTGGAATAGTGCCACGGTGTCACCACTCCCGAACGAAAATATAAACCTAAAACAATATAATTATGTCTAATCACCCCCCGTATTAAGATTTCTTGTGAGCCTGATCGTTTTATTGGGCTTCACAGGCGCACGCGCCGCTGAAGGCGATGAATTCATACAGACCGGTAGTAAGTATAATCTCAAGTTTCAGGTGCTCACCGAAGAAGAAGGCAATTATACTTGCGCCGTATTGGGATTTGAGACCGATCCTACAGAAAATGTAGCTTTGGATGAAATACCGGAACAGGTATATTATAACGACCATTGCTACACAGTAACGGAAATCGGACAAAATGCTTTTGAAAGGAAAAAATGTATAACTTCTGTCTCTTTACCCAAGACAATTAAAAAAATTAGATCCTTTGCTCTCTCAAACAACAGCTATAGCTCAATCACACTCCCAGAGAGTCTTGAGACCCTCGAAGAAAGTGTTTTTTATAACACCCCTCTTACGTCAATCACTCTTCCGGAGAGTCTCAAAACACTTAAAGCTAATGTTTTTTTCGGCACTCAAATAAAGATCTTTCATATTCCGGCCAGCGTTACCAGCATTGTGGGAAGTGCGTTTGCCTCAAAAAATCTTGAAAGCATAACCGTAGATGCCAACAATAGTGCTTTCAAGGTGGACGAAACACATCACGCCTTATTGAGTCAAGACGGGACAGTTCTTTATTTTTATACCAATGTAGAGGCTTTAAAGAACTATACCGTCCCCGAGAGCGTCACACATATTGGTCAATATGCATTTAAAACTGGAGGGAAATCAGAAAATATACTTGGCGGACCAATGTATATCTATGTCCCCGGCACTCTGACATCATGTGAATTTGCCTTCAATATCGATAATTCCGGTTACATCATTTTTGAACAAGAGGAAGCCACAAGCGATTTAAAGCGTTTGTTCACTTATTCAATTTATATGCAGACGTATGTAACCAAGCCAACGGCATACGAAAGTTTTAAAAGTGTTTTTAGCACAGACCAAACTGACCGTTGCGGAGGTGTGTATATTCTGCCCACACAATCCATCACAAAAGACGGATTGGTCTATACCAGTACGGCTGGCAAGGATGCTACAAATTATATAGGTAGTACCTATCATTTGTCGGGCGTGGCCGAGGGCAATACCGCCACAGAACTTACGGTTTCAAATGACGCCTTGACCGAATATAATGTGCAGGTGACCGGCATTGCAGCCAATGCCTTGAATGGCAGCGTGGCCCAGACGGTCAACATCGGTGCCGGCATCGAGACGATTGATCTGAGCGCATTGAATCTGAGCAGTTTGGAAGCAGTCAATGTGGCCGAGGGTAATACGAATTACAGTAGCCTTAGCGGCGCGCTCTACAACAAGGAGCAAACCACACTCCTGCTCTATCCGCAGGGCCAAGGAAGTCCGTTTGCACTCCCCGAAAGCCTTACGGCCATTGGCGACAACGCCTTCCCCGGCAGCAAAGAGACCCATCCGCTCAACCTCACCAGCACACTGACCACACCGCCTACGCTCGGCACTACGCCATTTGACCGCGTAAAGGGTATCTATGTAGACGAAACGCTTAGATCGACCTACGACTCGCAGTGGAGCGACTATGCCAGCCTCATTCAAACCATCTATCCTGCCAATTTGCAGGCAGAGGGGTTGACCTTGACCCGCAACGAAGACAAGACCTATACCATCACCGGCTTCGCCTCTGAGGCTCCAAGCGGTGAATGGAGCGTGCCCGGCAGCCTCACCAATGAAGAGATCTGCACCTATGAGGTCACCGGCATTGCCGCAAACTTCTGTCAAGACAACAGCAGTCTGACCACCGTGACCATTTCGGCCGCCATCACGACGATAGGCGCAGGCGCCTTTGCCGGCTGCAGCAACGAGGCCTTCGCCATCAATGTCGACGCCGAGAACCCCAACTATGCCTCACTGGCCGGCGCACTCTACGACAAAGGCCAGACCACACTCTATGCGGTGCCGGCACACGCCACAACGATTGATTTCCCGGCGTCGCTCACCACCATCGACAACCAAGCTTTCAGAGGGTCGAAACTCACCGCACTCCACCTCACCGCCGGCATCAACTACGTAGACTACACCATCTTTAATGCCTGCACGGGCCTCACAGCCATCACCGCGGCCGAAGACAACACCGTCTTTGCCGCCGAAGACAACATCCTTTATAATAAAACCAAGACCACTCTGCTGCTCAGCGCGAAAAAGAGCAATGCGACAGTGAACGTGCCCTCGACGGTGACGCTCATCGGAGCCGGAGCCTTTGGCAACTGCTCGAATCTCACCCTTGTCTGCAGCCAAGCCACACCGCCGTCGCTCGGCACAGACGCGCTGACCGGCGTGACGAAAGTCTATGTGAACGACGCGGACAAAGCCGCTTATGAAGCCACCGCCTGGAACAACTACAACCTCACCGTGATGAACCCGCTCGAGCCGGTTGTGGGTCACTACACCTACGCCCAAAACGAAGACGGCACCTATACGCTGACCGGCGTGAATAGTGAACCCAGTGGCGCCATCACGCTGCCTACCACCTTCGAGCTCAACGGCATTTCCTATGACGTAACCAGCATTGGAGCCGAGGTATTCAAAGACAAGTACGTGATCACCTCCCTCACCATCCCCGAGGGCTACACCACCATAGGCGAAGGCGCATTTATGGGTTGCAGCGGTCTGACGAGCCTCTCCATCCCGGCCAGTGTGACTGCCATAGGCCGCAAAGCCTTCTATGGCTGCTCCAACGACGGTTTCGCCCTGAAAATTGCCGAGGGCAACCAACACTTCACGACGGACGCCAACGTGCTCTATGACCAGGCCAAGACCACCATCTATGCCGTGCCCAGCGACATCACCACCTACGACTTCCCCGAGACAGTCACCAACATTGGCGACTATGCCTTCAGCGAATGCATCTACTTGACCACCATCAATGTACCGGCCGCCATCAGCCACATCGGCGAGGGCGTGTTTGCGGGCTGTACAAGCCTCAAGGTCATCATCCTCAATGAGGGACTTGAAAGCATTGGTGCCTATGCCTTCAAGGGCTGCGCCACAGCCCCCACGATGAAAGTGCCCTCGACGGTGAAAACGATTGGCAAAGAAGCCTTTGCCGGTATGGTGCTTCTCACCAGCACCACGCTGCCCGACGGCCTCACCACCATTGCAGACGGCCTCTATGAGGGCTGCAGCCGATTGACCGCCGTCACCATTCCGGCCGGCGTCACCTCCATTGGCAGCAAAGCCTTCAGCGGTACGGTATTGACCACGCTCGGACTGCCCGACGGCCTGACGGAAATCGGCGCCGGTGCCTTCATGGGCTGTAAATTCACCGAAGCCCTCGTGCCCTACGGCGTCACCGCCATTGCCGACAGCACATTTATGAACTGCCCGAACCTGGCCACCATCTCCCTGCCGAGCTACGTGACGAGCGTGGGCAAACAAGCCTTCGACGGCATCGCCGAGGCCGCCACCTTCACCTGCTACAGCCACGCCGTACCCGAAATAGCCGCCGACGCCATCAGTTCGCCCGGCACCAAGACGCTCAAGGTGCGCAGCGTGAGCAAGGACGCCTATGGTAATGCCACCTTGTGGAAGGACATGACTCGAAACACCTTCACCACCACCGGACTCAATGCAGGCGGTGTGGCCTTTAGCGTCAATGCCGACGAGACTACCTGCACCGTAAGCGGTCTGACCAGCCTCGAAGACCAACCCACCACGCTGAACATCCCCGGCGAAGCCAGAGGTGCCTTGCTTGACGGCTATCTCTACAAAGCTACGGCCATTGGCGCCAATGCTTTTGCAGAAGAAAAAGACGCGGAGGTTAAGAAATATACGTTTACAAACGTTGTCATACCCGAAGGCATTACGACTATTGGCAGCTCGGCCTTCGTTTATGAGACCAACCTTGCACACGTTGACTTCCCGAACAGTCTGAAGCTCATCGATTCTGAGGCTTTCGCCAACTGTTCCAATCTGAAAGACGTTTCGATTGAAGGCATTGAGACTATTGAGAATTGGGCATTCCAGAACACCGGCATTGAATCTATCACTGTCTCCGGAAACACCACATTGTCCTCATATGTATTCCAGGGGTGTGTAGCCTTGAAAACAGCTGTTTTGAAAGAAGGCATTACAATTATCCCGTTAGGCGCTTTTAACTTTTGCGATAAGCTCGAAAGCATCAGTATACCCTCAACGGTAGAAGTCATTAAGAGCAGTGCGTTCTGGAACTGCACCAGATTGGTTGAAGCCAATATGCCCTCATCGCTGAAAACCATTGAGAAAGATGCTTTCCATAATTGCAAATTGACGGAAGTCTCTCTGCCTGAAGGACTCCAGACGATAGGCCAAAATGCTTTCACCTATAACCCGTTGACGGAAGTCATTCTGCCGGCCTCACTCACCAAAATCGGCGAAAATGCATTCCAAGCTTGCAGACAGCTGAAGAAGGTGGTTTGCCGAGGCACTACGCCGGCCACACTGGACAACGTCAACGCCTTTGCGGAATGCCCCATCAACAACCGCATCATCGTGCCCAAGGCCGGACTCGAAGCCTATCGCGCCGCCGACAACTGGAAAGACTTCCTCATCCGCCTGGAGACCTTCGTGCTCGACGACACGGCCGAAAGCTATGTCAAGGACGTGGACGACGAACTGGCTTCGATTGAATATACCCGCAACTTCGCCGACGAGGAATGGACGGCCTGGTACGTGCCCTTCGACATGCCCGTGGCCGACATCGCCGAGGATTTTGAAATGGCACGCATCAACGATATCCACCAAAACGATACAGACGACGACGGCACTATGGACGAGACGCTGCTCGAAGTGGTGAAACTGAAAGGCGATGCCGTGGCCAAAGCCAACACGCCCTACCTCATCAAGGCCAAGACCACGGGCGAGAAGACTTTCACCCTCGAAGACGTCACCCTCTATGCCACCAAGGCCAACAGCTTCGACGTGACCTCATGGAACTACCGCTATATCTTCACCGGTACGTATAGCAAAGTGAGCGACATGCACACCAACGGCTATTATGCCCTCGGTGGCGGTTCGTTCCACCAAGCCGCTTCTGACGACGCCAAACTGAGCGCCTTCCGCTGGTTCCTGAGAATTGAAAACCGCGAATCGGCACAGGTGCCCGACGCCCAGCCCACGCAGATACGCCTGCACGTAGTGGGTGAAGACGGCGAGGCCACCGGCATAGACCAGTTGCGCCCCATCGACGAGGCCAACAACGGCACCTATACCGTGATAGACGGTAGCGGCCGCCTGGTACGCACTGCCGCCAAGTCGCTCAAAGGTCTGCCCTCAGGCTTCTACATCATCAACGGCAAGAAAACATTCATCAAATAAGACTACGCTTTATGAAAAAGACATATCAACGTCCCGCGGCCAGAGCCGTAACGCTCGAAACGGAACAGCCTTTGCTCGACTCGTCTTTCATCCCAGAAGGACCTCCGAGCGACAATTTCACCACCAACCGCAAAGGCAAAGAAAACAACAATAGTATGTGGAACAACGACGAGTGGCTCAAGAACTAAGCCACACGCCTCTATAAACAAAAGCGGCGCATCCCCATTTTTTGTGGAGATGCGCCGTTTTTGGTTGTTTTTGTGAGGGAAAGGCCTGAAGGGCCCTTTCAGGGCTTGCCGGGCCACCTCAAACCAATCTCAATTTTGAGCACAGTACATATTCGGGCCACGGCCATTCATTCCCTTATTATTGCGCGGCCTCGCACGGCCTGAAGGGCCAATGAGACCCAAGCCCAGGGCAGAGGTGACACGTAGTGGCACCGGCACCCTGGGTTAACATAGCCAATTGATGCGCCCTGTAAGGGCAAAAGATTTATTAAGTAGTTTTTGAACGTTTGTGCAAGCGAGATCGGAGGAGGATGTCAACGGCAAAGGAGTGATTTATTGAATATGAAAATAATGCTTTTGCCCTTACAGGGCGAACATTATCGCACCACATCACCCAGGGTGCCGGCGTCGCTTCGCGCCGCCTCTGCCCTGGGCTATGATCTTGCTGGCCTTTCAGGCCGCTGCTTGGCCGCTCAAAAAACATATTTTGAACACCCTACCCTTCGACCATATTGGGCATTTTCTCGCTCAATATCCGCCAATCGAATTGACAATGATCACGGAGAGCACTACGGCCGTAATGAACGCATAGAGCCAGTCGCGCTCTTTGACGAAATCGACCAACGAGAGAGCCACACGCATCACCGGAGTGAGCAGTAACACCACCACGCCCAACTGTATCCAGCCCACGGCCGTGAAACCCACCACGCCGGAGAAAATGCCCTCGAGCGTGGTGTAGGCCGTCCGGGCCGTGTCGGCGTCGGCGGGGAAACGGGTGTAGTCTTTCATCGGTTCACCGCCGTGTTGCCACAAATACATCGCGCCACCCACTACGGCCAGCGCACAAGCTATGCCCACTCCCCAACGCAACGTCCGGGCAATGAGCAACTGTATGTCTGTTTTAGCAGTATTCTTCATAAGGGGAAGCTAATTCCATTAAAACTGGCCGGAGAAGCCTTGATAAATCATATTGATGGCCACAAGCAAGATGGCCACGCAGAAGATTTGACGCAGCACTCTCACGTCGAGCCGCTTGAGCAAACGGGCACCCGTCAAGGCACCAAAAAGCACGCCGATCAACACCGGACAGGCTATGCCCGGCTCTATCTGCCCGCGCTGGATGTAGACCACTGCCGAGGCGCAAGCCGTCACGCCCATCATAAAGTTGCTCGTGGTGGTGCTCACCTTGAAAGGCACTTTCATAATGCCGTCCATGGCTATGACTTTCAACACCCCGGAGCCGATGCCGAGGATGCCCGAGAGGATGCCGGCAATGTACATCACGCCAAAGCCACCGCCCACATGCTTGAGTTGGTAGCTCTTGAACGAACCGTCTTTTTGGGGCCACGAGCCGAAGAGTTTGAGCCTGCGCGCAGCCTCCGAGCCCACCACGCCGTCGTGGTCGGACTTCTGCCGCTGCTGCATGGCCGCCGTGAGGATGAGCACACCGCCATAGAGAATGGCAATGGTGTTGTTGTCGAGCCAAATGGCCACGGCCGCACCACAAACGGCCCCGATGGTGGTGGCTATCTCGAGAAACATACCCAGGCGGATGTTGGTGATGCCCTCCTTGACATAGGCACTGCCCGAACCGCTTGAAGTGGATATCGAGGCGACAAGCGCTGCCCCCACAGCATAGTGGAAGTCTACGCCAAAAGCCAGCGTGAGTAAGGGAATGACGACAACGCCGCCGCCCAAGCCCGTAAGCGAGCCCAACAATCCGGCCAAGTAGGCACCGACGAGGAGAATAATCGTAAACGCAAGAATGGTCATAACAGTATGTTGCAGTTGATGGTAACAGAGTGCGAAATCACTTCATTTCATTAACCGCCTCAATGCCCATAGGCACGGACGGGAAAGTCAAAATAGGTGTCGGGGTAGGGCTCGCCGTGGAGGGTGAAATGCCACCACTCGCTGTCGAGCGGGTCGAAACCGTGGCGAAGCATGGCCTCACGCAGAAGGTCGCGATTGGCACGCTGCTGCGGCGTTACGCCTGTATAGTCGGGATGTGACAGGATGCCAAACCAGTCGAATGTGCCGCCCATGTCCACTTCGCGACCGCTGTCGGCATGAACGAGCGTGAGGTCGACGGTGGAACCGCGACTGTGACCGCTGCGGGCAAAGATATAGCCTTCGTCGAAGAGGCGGCTCTTGTCTACCTCGGGATAGAAGGGACGGCGCATCAGTGTGTCGGCCACGTCTTCGGCCCAACGCACAAAGTGATTGACGGCACGCTGTGGGCGATAGGCGTCGTAGACCTTGAGACGATAGCCTTTGGCCTTAAGGTCGTCGCTCACAGCCTTCAAATGCTCGGCGGCCTCACGTGTCATAATCGCCACAGGGGCTTCATAGCCATCAACCCGTGTGCCGACGAAGTTGTAGGTGGAGTGATAACGGATTTCTTGTATGATGTCGGGCACGACGTCTGAGAGCACGACAAAACCTGCCGGCATGGTGTCGACGGTGAGAGTGCGGCGGGCCGAGACCGTGGGAAGAGACATAAGGAGGCCCAACGCTAAAAGCAGAACGAGACGGGAGATTTTGGTTTTCATTTTATATGGCGTTTTAAGCGTATCAATTGATGAATGTAACACGGATTGGGCGGATGAGACGGAGGGCTTATATTTGCTCAATCTTGATCCAGCCGCGGCTCACGGCGTAGATGGTCCAGGAAGAGACGGCGGAGGTGGAGAGTTTGGCGGCGATGTTTTTGCGATGGGAGATGACCGTGGCCTCGGTGACGCCCAGACGGGCGGCGATCTCTTTGTTGCGCAGTCCCTCGACCACGCCACACACCACTTCGCGCTCACGCGGTGTCAAGGCCGAGCGGCCTGTCATGGTGCCGGCACGGCGCACGGCTTCGGGTTCGCTGCCCGGATGACCATGGGCCGAGCACGACAAACGCAGAAAATCACGCACCAGTTGCTCTTCGTCTTGACAGACATTGAGCGTATGAAAACCTTCAGGAAGAAGCGTGGCCTCGTCGCCGTGGAGCAAGACAATGACACGGCGCTGCCTTTGCAGAAACCAGGCGGCGTGGGGCAGCAAATGGCCGGCACTGACAAACAAATGGAAGAAGGGCGCGTCGTCGACTGCCACAAGGTCCTCGAAACTGGTGAACACCACGGTTTCGGCTCGAGGCATCATCCGCCCTATGATGGTGGTGAGCCCGAGGGCCGAGAGGGTGTCTGTGGTCAATACGGCTATGCGGGGTGGGGTCATGGCAAAGTTTTTTACTCAAGAAAGACTAAGAGGCTGCAATCGGTTTTAATCAATGATGAGCACGCGGATGTAGTCTTTAAGATGGACGGGACCGCGACCATAACCGCCCTGTGAGTCGCTGACAATCAGGAGGGTCTGACGACCGTCGGCCAAGCGGCGACCAAGGCACATACCTTCGTAGTTGGCAAAGTTCTGCTGCAGCAGGTTCATACGGGTGGTCACCGTGAACAGGAGACGTTTGATGAGGAAACGATTGGGGTCGAGTGTTTGCAGGGAAGTGCTGCTGTCGATGGTCCAACCCTCTGAGGGGCGCACCTCGAAGAGTTTGCAGATACATTCCGAACCTATGCCTCCACGCGGTATGTTGGCTTCGCGCTCCAAGACGAGCAAACGGCCGTCGGGCAGGGGCAGGACTTCGGGCACTCCATATACATAGGTGGTGCCGAATTTGGCTTTGCGACCGGCATCCATCCGATAAGCGTAGGAGGCTCGGGGCTGAAGGTCATCGCCAAAGGTCTGTATGCGCAAGAGGTTGGTGGCTCCGGGGGCCAAAGGTCCGGCAGCGGTGCCGTCGGCGCGAAGCATACTCTCGGTGACGGTGTAGAAGAGGTGGTGGTCGGGCGAATAGGCCAAGGCCTCAAAACCATAGTTGGGATAGATTTTGTCTGCCGCCATAATGGAAGGGACGGCCAGACGACGGCCTGTGGGTGTGCCGTCGAGGGCGTATTCGAGAATGGCCTGATCGCCTTCGCCACTGACGAAGAGTGTGCCGGCAGTAGGGAACCAGGCAATGCCTTCGCAGTCGCGCACGGAGATGCCTTTATCGTCAACAGACGGGGCAGGATTGCCTTTGAAACCCTCGAGTGTCACGTCGGTTATCTCACCGGTCTGCTCGTCTTGGGCAATATTCATAATATAGAAGCCATCGGTGGGCTCTTTGTCGCTGACAAGGGCGTAACGGCCGGAGCCGATGGGAGTGATGCCGCTGAACTGGGCCGAGCCAATACCCCAAGCGGAGAGGGGCTTCTGCCCGAGGTCGCTCATGGTCTGAGACACGGCCGGAAGGGCAAAGAGTGCAGAGGCAAAGGCTATTGAAAAGATGTGGGTGCGCATATTATATATGGGTATGTTTGATTTGTTAACTAAGAGTCTAAGAGTCTTGGCGGCCAAGCCTACTCTTTGTCTCTTGGTCTCTATTCGTCGAGCATCAAGTCCATTGCCATGGGATGTGCGCCCAAGAATAGGGCTGCCAGGCCGCCGGGAGTGAGCACCTGAACGGGAGCATCGTCGGTGAGGTCTACGCGACCATGGTGGATGTGATAAATGCCGTTGTTTTCGGGCACGTCAAGGTCGCCGTCCACACCGACCACCAGGTCGAATTCTGGATGCCGTCGGGCCACGGCCGAAAGGAAACGCTCGGCATCGACCACCCGGGCCATGGCGTATGGCACGGCATCGGGAGCATCTCCGGCGCAGGGGATCTTCATATAGACATCGACGGCGTCCATCAGCCGCTTCACCTCCCTCAGAAGCATATTCTGAACACCTTCGTCGGTAGCGATGAGCGCAGGCAACAGCACACGACCGTCGGCCGACGCCGTGGCGAGACAGAGTCCCACGAGCCTGTTTTGCTTTCGGGCCTCAACCACCAGTCCGCCCTCGGCATCGACACTCTGAACGGCGGCAAAAAAGTCGTTTTCGGCAGCATGAAGTGCAAAGTCGCCACGCGTCTGTCTGTGATAGAACACATAGAGCGACTCCGGCCACAAGTTGGTTGGGCTGAGGCTGATGCCGGCTGCAGTGACGCCGGTATCCACGACCGGGACGGTGCGGCGGAATGTTGACGTCCAATAGGCACCGTGGGCCGGTTGCTCATAAAAGTGTCTTAAGTCTTCATTGCCTGGAATGAGAAAGGACACTGCCCCACTCTCACGGTACAGTTTGCGATGGGCCTGCCCCAACAGTTTAGCGGCCAAGCCTTTGCCACGATGACATTCGTCCACACATAAGCCGGAAACATAACCGGCGTGGAGCACTTCGCCGTAAAACGTCATACGATAAGGCAGCAACTGCATCGCCGCCACGACTGTGCCGTCGGGCTGAAGCGTGAGATTGTTGTCGTGACGGTATTTTTCTTCAAAATAAATATCGAGAAACTCGGCAGTGTCATTGGGGAATGAACGCTGCCAGAGGCGGCGGGTCTGTTGTTTGGTTTCGTCGGGAGTGAGCCACATGATGATGACAGGATGAGAGATGCTAAACGCCAAGCGGATGCTTGGCCATAATGGCGTATTTGGACATCAGGCGCTCGGGATGGTACGAGAGTTTGGCACGGCGAAGACCTTCAAGTCCCAAGTCTTCCTCACGGTTGAGATAGACATACTGCGAGGGAATGGCACGGGCAAAAGCGCGGTTGACAGCGGCATAGCCCCCTTCATAAGCGGTATCGGCTTTTTCCATACAGACATCGAAAGTGTCGTAATTGATAGGGGTGCCGTAGGTGAAAGCCACCACTCGGCCCTCGACCAACAAAACAATGCCATAAGCGTCCAAATCGGTCCAATGGGCCAAGACCTCTTCAAGAGACCTGCGCTCATCGGCAGAACCGGCAGAGTCTTTCGGCCCCTTTGTCTCGCCCCACTCGGTGTCCAGCCTCAGACATTCGGCAAAATGCTCGGGGCTGAGCGGCACAATCTCATAGTCGGGATAAAGACGCTCGAAGCGATTGGCAAAATTGCGCTTCGCCTGCAGGCGTTTTCCCGAAAGTGTGGCCAGAGCGTCGCGACGATAGAGATAGTCGGCATAGTCGCGCTGGTCTGTGGCGAAATAGTGCTCGGGCAAAGCGGCCTCGACTGCCGCCAACTCTTGTTGGCAAACGCCGAGCATCAAGAAAGGATGCCCCTGCCGCTCAGCATCGTCGTGCAAAGCAGCCACAATGGGGCGATAGTCGCTGCCACCCAACGGCAACTGGTAGGCCAAATGGCCGTCGGCCTTGAAGCGAAACAACAGCCAACCCTCGTGAAGGGCCACCTCGGTGTCGTAATGGAAACGCCAACTGAAGAGGTTCATAAAACTGAAGTCGCAGTTACGCCGTTCTGACGGTCGCACCACGGCTTCAATCATGGCTCTATGCCTTAGTTCCAGCGGCTGGAAGTCTATCATATCGTTTTTTAGTCCAAAGCGGCCAACTGATTGTAGAGCGGATTGGCATACATCGTGAGCATACGTTCACGCAAGAAGGCGTCGTCTCTCTCGGGAAGGTCAACCAGCGCGATGCGGTCGGCAAGATATTTTTCAAAACGACTGCGCCCTTCGGCGGTATAGTGACCGGCAAAGCGACTGCCATTTTCCAGCATATCGGCGGCGATGTAGTTGCACTCAAACAAACAATAGCGACGATGGATTTCCTTGTCCATCCGTTCGGCCACGGCTGCAAAGAAGTCGGCCTTGGGCAAGTCTGCCAGCGTGTCGAGCCATTCGTCGGCCACGGGAGCGGCGGCGTAGTGAATATGGCCTTTGAACCCGAATATGCCGGTCTGCATATTGAGCAGGTCGTCGGCCTTGCTCTTGCGGTAGTCGGGATTGTCGCGTTTTTGCTGAAACTCTTTGGCCTTGAGATAATCGCAAGGATCGTATTCGTAAGAAATGGCCAACGGCACGATGTGTAAGGCTTTCAAACGCTCAGCGGCATTGCCCTCGCCTCCCATGGCCAGCATTTTGAGCAGTGACTCCTGGGTGCGGTCGTCTGAGTCTTTGGCGCGGCCTTGACGCTGGGCAATCCAAATGTTTTCGTGCTTCTCGCCTATGGCATAATGTATATAACTGCTCAACAGTTTGCTGGCGGCCAGCATTTCTCTCATACCTATGCCACGACGCACGATGAACGACTTGTTGAGCCGCACCAGAGGTTCTATCCACGGCAGGCCGAAGAGGTTGTCGCCAATGGCAATCTCGGCGGTGGTGGAGAAGCCATTGTCCACGAGCAAGACGTCGAGAAAGGCCGAGTCGAGCACAATGTCGCGGTGGTTGGACACGAAGGTGTAGTTGCCTTGACGATTGCGCAGAGCGGTGCAGTCGAACGAAATGCCTTGACTGCATTTGCCCAGCAGGTCTTTGACGAGCGGATAGATGAACGTCTTCTGGAGCGTTAGCAGGTCGGGACATGAGCGCAAGCCCATGCGAAGTTTTTCGAGCGGCTGTCCCGGGAAGAGGCTGCCGACAATCTGGCCAAACTGAGGTTCGGCAAACAGGCGGTCCACCACTCCGGCGATTTCTTCGGCCTCAAAGGGGCGGATGGTGTCAAAACAAGCGGGCGTTTTCATGGCTGTGGTTTGTTGGGAGGAGTAATGAAAATCAGACAAAGCGGCCCTCAATGATGTCGGAGAGCACATCGGCTATCTGATAGGGAGAGGCTTCCACCTGCTGGGGAATGAAGCTGGCGGGCGTCATACCTGGCGTGGTGTTGATTTCGAGCAGATTGATGGTTTCCTCGCCTTCTGCACCCGAAAGGATATAGTCTATGCGGATGATGCCATAGCAACCCAAAAGGCGGTAGATGCGACGCGTCATTTCGCCCACGCGCTCGGCGGTGCCGGCTGTGAGCGGTGCCGGCGTGATTTCTTCAGACTTGTGGTGGTATTTGGCCTCAAAGTCGAAAAACTCCTGAGTGGTGACCACCTCGGAGATGGGGAACACCACCACGTCGTCGCCCTTGCGATAACAACCGCAGGTGATTTCACGGCCTGTCATCAACTTCTCAATCATCACTTCGTCGCTTTCAATCATAGCCTTGGCAATGGCGGGCTGAAGGTCGTCGGCCGATTTCACCTTGGTGACGCCAAAGCTGCTGCCTCCGGCGTTGGGCTTGACAAAACAGGGCAGTCCCAAGCGGGCCACCACCTCGTCGTCGGAAGGCATAGGGTCGCCGCGACGCACCAAGACGGAGTCGGAGATGTGGAGATCGGGGAAGGAACGCAAGAAGTTGTTGAGAGCAAACTTATTGAAGGTCAAGGCCTCCACCAGCACATCGCTTGTGGAATAGGGCATACCGATGAGGTCGAAATAACCTTGAAGGATACCGTTTTCGCCCGGAGTGCCGTGAATGGTGATGTAGGCGAAATCAAAGCCGTGACGACCCTCTTTGGTTTCAAAAGAAAAATCGTCGCGATTGATCTTGATTTTTTTCGCACCATAGTGCACATACCAGTCTGTGCCTTTCATCTCTACGACATAGCAGTCGTATTTTGTTTTGTCCATAAACGAGAGGATGCCCTCTGCACTCATAAGCGACACATCATGCTCTGAGGAGTCGCCTCCGGCCACAATGGCAATTTGACGTTTCATATCGTTTGAATAAGGTTTGGAATACTCAATATTATATATTAAAGGAGTCATGGCTTGGCCTTCAAGGCGGCGTCGATATAGGTGCGCCATCTGTCTACCAAGGCAGCGAAGTCGGCCGGCCATTCTGAAGTGAAGTCCATTTCTTTGCCTGTGCGCGGATGCTTGAAGCCCAATGTGCGGGCGTGCAGGGCTTGGCGCGGACAGAGGGCAAAGAGGTGGCGGATGAATTGCTGATAGGCTCCTCCCCGCTCGCCGCGGATGATTTGGTCGCCACCATAACGCTCGTCGTTGAAGAGCGGATGTCCGATGTGCTGCATATGCACACGGATTTGGTGGGTACGGCCTGTTTCAAGCACACATTCCACGAGCGAGACGTAGCCGAAACGCTCCAGGACCTTGTAGTGGGTCACGGCGTGCTTGCCCACGTCACTGCCCGGCGCGAAAACGGCCATCTGCAGGCGGTCTTTAGGGTTGCGGGCTATGTTGCCCTCGATGCGGCCTTCGTCGGTTTCGAAGTTTCCCCAGACCACGGCATTATAGCGGCGGCGTGTGGTCTTGTTGAAAAACTGCACACCGAGGCTGGTTTTGGCTTCGGGTGTCTTGGCCACTACGATGAGGCCCGAGGTGTCTTTGTCTATGCGGTGCACAAGGCCCACGGCGGGATCGTTGGGGTCGTAGTGCGGATTGTCTTTGAGATGCCAGGCGATGGCATTGACCAGCGTACCGGTGTAGTTGCCACAGCCGGGATGCACCACAAGTCCGGCAGGCTTGTTGATGACCATCAGGTCGTCGTCTTCATAGACCACGTCGAGCGGAATGTCTTCCGGCTCAATGGTGGTTTCATATCTCGGCCGGTCGAGCAGCAGGGTGACCACATCGCCCGGTTTGACGCGATAGTTGCTCTTGACGGGCTTGCCGTCTACGTGGATGAAGCCGGCACGGGCGGCCAATTGTATGCGGTTGCGCGAGGTGTCGGGCAGATGGTCTTGCAGGAACTTGTCTACACGCAAGAGTTGCTGGCCCTTGTCGGCCACGACGCGGAAATGCTCATAAAGACCGCCGTTTTCGTCGTCACCGCCTTGCAGACTTTCGTCCATCAAGACGTCTTCAAGTTCTGTCTGTGGCATCACTGTGGTGTAGACTCGTTAGTGGTGGGATAATTATCGGGCAGTCCGCCGCCGTCTTCTATCACCTCTTCTTCTATAAATTCGTCGGAGGTGTCAAATTCGTCGATGAAGTCGATGTCGACGGTGTCTTCAGTCATACCGTCGCCCACCACGAGGGTGAGCAGGGCCGTCACCGGCACTTTGGCGCCGGGCTTGAGCGGCTGGTCGCCCACCTTGATGTTATAGAGCCAGTCTTTTTCGCCAAGCGTAAACTCCACCCGGATGTTTTTGAAACCTATGGCACGCAGACGGGCCTCGGCCTCACGCCGCGAACAGTTGTCGGCCAGCGAGGGGACAGCAATGGCACGGGCCGAAGAGGCGTTGATGACCAGTTTGATGACACGGCCGGGCTTGACCATCTTGCCGGGCTCTATGAATTGGTCGAGCACCACACCGCCCACGTAAGTGTCGATATAGCCGGTGTCGGTCACCTCTACACGAAGGCCGAGGGCCTCGAGTTTCTTCTCGACCATTTCAATCTTCTGTCCTCTCACATTGGGCACCTTCACGCTGTCGCCCGGCTGGGTGTAGCACGACACAAACTCGATGGCCACATAGCCCAAGACCACCGTGAGCACAATCATACCCAGGCAGTTGAGCAGCACTATTTTGCTGAATATCTTCTTGAAGAAAGTCTGTAGGGTCATCTCTTAGTATTTTCTGAAAGTCAACCGATAGAGCGTGTTTTTAAGCACCATACGGTTGCTTGAGATGTGCTCCACCTTGAAACTACCGGTCTCGTCCACGCCCATAGGGGCCAACTCGGTGGGCGGCACCACCTCGTCGTGCGGACGTTTATAGATGGTGGTGAGTCGCAGGCTGTCGCCGCTCAGTTCGTAGGTGGCGAGAAAGATGGGCTCTCCCGGCCGGGTCAGCTTCATCGTGTTGCTGTGCACGCCGTAGAACACGCCGTCGGCATTGGTCAAGACAATTTCGCCGTCGGCAAGCCTTTCCATGGTGAGCATCTGCCAATAGCCGCCGAAGTCGCCGCTGTCGTCCATCTTGGCACAAGAGACGAGCAAGAGGCCGGTCAGGGCCAGAGCGAATAGTTTTATCTTTTTTGTCATTGTTGCTGTAGGGATAGAGATTAAAACAGGCCGCTCTTGCGTATGGTCAGGCAATAGCCGGTCGAGGCTTTGGTGAGCGTGCCTCCGGTCGAGGCAAAGGCTGCACCGAAAGAGAAGCCGCCGAGGCGTCGCGGCCGGTAATTGACTTCGAGCAGCATATTGCGGCCATATTCCGGATTGAGCAGCGGCGCGGCATAAGTACCCACCGAGCGGGAGAAGGTGAACAGGGCGCGGTAGTCGATTTCGTCTGTGGGCTGTCCCTGCAGGCCGAGATGATAGGCTTTCAGGCGGTTGTGCTTGTAGCCCAGGCTGCCGTCGGCGTTGAATACCGGCGAGACAAACAAGGCATTGCCCATTGACTGTCCCCAATGGTTCCAGCCGTTGTAGATGCCGTGGTTATAATAGTTGTCCGTTCCGCTGATTTGGGCCGTGAACGAGTTGGTATGGTCGTGATAGATGGGCCCCGTCTGGTCCATCGTGTAGAGATATTCCAGCACCACCGTCGAGACGAAGGGATTTTTCGGCAGTCGGGCCTCAAGTCCCCACAACATATCTTTCCAGCCGTATTCAAGGAACATTTGCGAGTGGTCTTCAAAGTAATGCTGGGCATAGGCTCTCACGCCCCACTTGCCGCCATTCCAATTGAGCTGGAAGTTCCAGGCACCGAGCTGGTTGCCTTCTACGTTGGGATAGTCGCCGTCTGAATAGTCGCTGCCTCCGGGGATGAAGGCGTGCCAAAAGGCATTGAGTCCCGAGGGCAGTTTTCTGACCGTGCCGTCGGGCATATAGCGTTTGCCGGCAAACTGTGCTTTCATCTGCAGGCCGCCGACAAACGTCAGGGGGAATTTCTCTTCGTTACCTACGCGCAAGTAGCCGGCCTTGCTGTGGTAGAGCACACCCTTGGTATAGCTCGCTCCGGCGGCGTGGTGGTCTGCTTTCCATCCGCCGTCGGTGAAAGCGCCATAGGCCAAGTGGCCTTTGATGGCCAGCCAGTTGTGCGTGCCGGGGATGTCCCAGAAATCCGGCAGTTCGAGGCGCACTTGCGGTACGGCAGGGGCGTTGACACCCTCGGCGAGTCCGCCCGTAGAGAGCAGCGGGTTGGTCAGTTCGTCCACGCGCCGTTTGGCCCCGACGCTCAGCCTCACGGCCTTATACTGAAAGTCGCCATAAAGTTGGTTGATAAAGAAAGAAGCGGGCATATCCACACCGCCGGCCACGTCAAGGCCGTAGCCAATCTGCCATTTACGTAGCGAGTCGGCGGCGATGTCTCTGCCCACGGCGGCTCTCAGATAACCCGAAGAGGGTTTGGCCGACGAGAGACCGTAGCGGCCGGCCACGAACCAGAAGGGGGCTTGGTCGCCATTGGAGGTTTGGGCCGCGAGTTCCACGTCATAGTGCACGTCTTTGGCCAGACGGTCCACCTGTGCCGTAGCCGCCAGCGCCAACGCCAAACCCATAAGGCAAAATTTCAGACGCATATTATATATTAGGTATAGTCTGTGGCTCGATTATTTCTTGCCGTACATGTTTTCGTAGTAGAGCTGATAGTCTTCGCCGCTCACGGCTTCCACCCAGGCGCGGTTCTCGAGGTTCCAGCGGATAGTCTTGACGATGCCCACCTCAAAGGGCGTGTCGGGCTCCCACCCCAGGTCGGCCTTGATCTTTGAGGGATCGATGCCGTAGCGCTGGTCGTGTCCGAGTCGGTCCTTAACGAAGGTGATGAGGTCTTCGTTGATCCAGGAGATGTCGATTTGCCCGTCGGCCCCTTTGTCTTTTCGACTCAAGAGCGTGCGCCACTGCAGGTTGTCTTGGAGCAGGTCGTGAATGGTCTTGATGATGATTTTGACAATCTGGATGTTTTGTCGCTCATTGTGTCCGCCTACGTTGTAGATGCTGCCGGGAGCGGCTTTTCTCACGACGAGGTCGATGGCCTTGCAGTGGTCTTCCACGTAGAGCCAGTCTCGGATGTTCTCTCCCTTGCCATAGACGGGGAGTTTCTTGCCCTGGAGGATATTGTTGATGATGAGCGGAATGAGTTTTTCCGGGAACTGATAAGGGCCGTAGTTGTTAGAGCAGCGTGTGATGCTCACGGGCATATGGTAGGTGTCGCGGTAGGCACACACCACGTGGTCGGCCGAAGTTTTCGAGGCACTGTAAGGGCTGTGTGGGCAGAGGGGAGTCTCTTCGGTGAAGAAGCCTTCCGGTCCCAGGCTGCCATAGACCTCGTCGGTCGACACCTGATGATAGCGCACGCCAGAGCGCCATGTGGGGTATCCCGACTCATCCTTGCCCGTCACCCATGCGGCGCGTGCAGCCTCAAGCAGGGCCTGCGTGCCGAGGATGTTGGTCTGGAGAAAAAGTTGCGGGTTTTCGATACTGCGGTCCACGTGACTTTCGGCGGCGAAATTCACCACCACGTCGAAGCGATATTCGGCAAAGAGTCTGTCGAGCAGGTCGCGGTCGCAGATATCCCCTTTGACAAAAAAGCAACGTTCATTGTCGATGTCGTCGGCGATGGTGCCGAGATAGCCCGCATAAGTCAACAAATCAAGCACCACGATTTTCACGTCCTGATGCTTCTGCAACATATACTTCACATAGTTGGCGCCGATGAAACCGGCAGCGCCCGTAACGAGATAACTTTTCATATTTAAGATTTGTTTATTCTGCAAAGTTAGTGCAAGCGAGAGCAAAGGCCAAAAAAAACTCGTTTTTTATTGG
>JBJFGJ010000031.1:0-21904 GCA_051892575.1 Alloprevotella sp.
AGGTCAGAGTTGATGCTCTTCACGTCGCCTGCAGCTGCATAGCTGTAGGTGAAGTAGTCCATCATACCCCAGAAGGTGCAGAGACCACCGGTGTTGTTCTCGTTGATATCGAGACCCCACATCCAGTTGTTGTTGTTGATGGTGTTGAAACCGTAGTAGAGGTCACTCTGCGAGAGGATGGTCTTGTCGGTAATCTGGAGAGCCATGTCGGCAGCCTGGAGGGCAGCGGCATAGTCGCCTTCGGCGCCACGCTGCATCAAGACATAAGCCTTGAGAGTCTGGCAAACGTCGTAGTTGGGCAGGTCGATACCGCTGAATTCATAACCATCATTGGCAGCGTTGACATAGGCCGAGAAGGCTTCGTCAAGGTCGTTGAGGATGAAGTTGTAAACAGAGTCAACGGTTTGGGGAGCGCCGGCAGCGTCAACGATTTTGTCATAGACGGGCAAGATCTTCTGCGCTTTGCTCTGCTCGTAGTTGCGGGCATAGTTGACAACGAGGTTGAAGTAGGCCCATGCACGAGCCACCTTGGCAGCAGCAAAATAGAGTTTCTGCTCGTCGCCATCGGGCTCAACGCCACCCACAGCCTCGATACAGCTGTTTGAAGCGTAGATAATCTTATAATAGGTGGTCCAGATGACAGACGAGCGATCTGCGTTGGCAGTGGCGTTGAGGAGTCGGGCATCGTTGCGGAACCAGCCATAGTTACAGCCACGTGAGAAGACCATATCGCCGCTCATGAGGTCGGTGGCGATGTCCACACTCTTCTGACCGAAGTCGTGCTGTCCTGACGTACCACCAGTTTGCCAAGAGACGAGGCGACTGGTCACACTGTTCATCTGGCCGAGCATTACATTGGCATTCCATTTGGCAGCTTCGCTCACCTGCTTATCGGTGGCATAGTAACCTTCGGGCTCGCGGTCGAGGAAGTCGGACGAGCAGGAAGTCGTCAGCACTGCCGTGGCGAAACACAGAGCGCCGGCTGCCCACTTAAAGATATTTTTTGTGTTCATAATGCGTTTTAGTTTTTAATGTTTAACCTTTCTCTTGCTTGCGGTTTAGAGCGTCACTTTCAGACCGAAGGTTACGCTTGAAGAGGGCAGATACTGAAGGCTGCTGCTCATACCCGAGATAGAGGTGCTGGGGAGGAAGCCCTTACGTGCAGAGACATAGAAGAGGTTTTCGCCGTTCACGTAGATCTGGGCGTTCTTCACGAAGCCGAGGCGAGCCTTGAGGGCAGCGGGGAGGTTCCAAGCGAGAGCCACGTTGTTGAGGCTGAGGTAGCTGCGGCTGATGAGCCAGCGGTCAGAGCTTGCGTTGGCATAGTAGCCGGCAGCACCATATTCGCCAGAGAGTTTGGGCACATCGGTGATGTCACCGGGCTTCTGCCAGCGGTTTTCGATGTCCTTATGCCAGTTGTTGGCACCTGCGACGCCGTCGCCCATCAAGTACTGATAAGCCTGGTCGTAGGATTTGCCACCGAGGGCGTAAGAGAAGGTGGTGCTGAGGGTGAAGTCTTTCAAGCGGAGGTCGAAACCGAAACCGCCGGTGAGTTTGGGCAGTGCGCTTTCGCCGATGAAGAGCTTGGTGGCAGAGTTCCAGTCTTCGGTGAGTTCAGAAGATACGGTGTATTCTTCGCCCTTGTGCTGGCTCTTGAACACTTCCATGTCGGTGATGGCAGCGGTAGAACCGTCGGCAAAGGTGGCGGTGTATTTGTTCCACTGAGCGTTACCGTTTTCAGGATTTACGCCGGCATACTGACGGAGGTAGTAGTCGTACATGCTGTGACCCTTCTGCCAGCCGTAGGCGCTGGTGTTGTAGAAATCTTTTTCCTGGCCGGTGATGTCGTCCATAGGCATCTTGACGATTTCGTTCTTATAGTGCGAACCGTTCAAGCGGATGTCCAAAGACACGTCGGGAGTCTTGATGGCGTGGGCGATGAGGTTGAATTCCACACCCGAGTTGCGCATCTTGCCGTCGTTGACAGGATAAGAAGAGTAGCCGATAGAAGAAGGCGTGCTCTTCATAAAGATCATGTCATAGGTGAGCTTGTTGAAGTAGTTGAACTCACCCTCGATGATGTCGAGAAGGTTGAACTCAAGACCAACGTTGAAGTTGGAAGTCTTCTCCCAAGTGAGGTCTTTGTTACCCTTGGAACTGAACACGATGACGGGATCCACGCCGTTGTTGCGGAGGGCATAGATGTCAGAGTAGGGATAGTAAGCCAAGAGGCCGCTCACACCGATGCTCTGGTTACCGATGAGCCCCCAGCTGGCTTTGAGCTTCAAGTTTTTGAAGATGTCCTGGTTGGACATGAACGACTCTTTGGTGATGTTCCAAGCGGCACCCACAGAACCGAAGTTACCCCAGCGGTTGCCTTTGGCGAAACGGCTCGAACCGTCGGCACGGAAGGCTGCGTTGAAGAAGTACTTCTCGTTGAAGTCGTAAGCCACCTGACCGAACCAGCTGTCGAGTGAATAGCCGTAGTTGTAGCCGGTGATGTCGTCAATTACCACTGCGTTACCGAGAGAGGGGTCGCTGGCACGAACAAGGTTGTTTTTAGAGGCATACTGATATTCGTTTTTGCGCCAGTAAGACTCGTGACCCACGAATGCGCTCACGTGGTGGATGTTGTCGAAGGTGTGACCCCAGTTGAGGATCTGGTTGCCCGTGATGGTGCGGTTGAGGCTCTTCTCATCGTCGAGACGACCGAGACCTTCGGCGTCACCATAGAAGGGGTTGGTCAGCTCATAGGCGTGGCTGTTGTAGAACGTGTAAGCCAAGTTGGCCTGGAAGCGGAAGTCTTTGAGGAAGGTGGCTTCGAGCGTTCCCTTGCCGTTGAACTGGTCAATCTTGGCATTGTTCTGGTCGAGCGTGGCACAGCCGGCAGGGTTGATACCCCAGGCATAGGTACGTCCGTTGTCGGTTTGGTTACCGTAGTCGAACTTGTAGCCGCCTACGAGGTCGTCCCATACGAGATTACCGTCAGCATCGTGCTGATAAACAGGGAAGATGGGAGGACAGTTGTTCATGAAGTCAAGGGCGTTGTTGGCGGCGCTTGAGTTCTGTACGGGAGCGTTGCTCTCGAGGTTGGCATAAGAGATGTTGACGGTACCCTTCAACCACGGGGTAATCTTGGTGTCGATGTTAGAACGCAGAGAGAAGCGCTGGAAGTCGGCACCTACGAGATAACCCTTGTCTTTGGTGTAACCCACAGAGGTGTAGAACTGGGTGTTTTCGTTACCGCCTGAAAGGTTGATGCTGCCATCAAACTTCTGACCGGTGCGGAAGAGAGCGTCTTTCCAGCTCTCGGGCGTATACTTGCGGGTGATGCCTTCATAGAAACGGCCCGTGGTGGGGTCGATGAGCTGGTCGCCGTCGGCGTTCCACATGTTATATTCTGAAGAGAAACCACCGTTGTCATAGTCAAAGAGCCATGCGCTGGCATACTGGGCAGCCACGTCTTCGTCTTGGCCATAACCGTACTGAATTTGATTTTTCAGACCTTCCCAAGAGAGCTCTACGTAGCGCTCCGGCGACTTAACAACGTCGTAGGTGGGAATCCAGCGGCCGCTTACGCTATATTTCACGTCGGCGCCGATGTTGAGCTGGCCTTTCTCACCGCGCTTGGTGGTGATGATGAGCACACCGTTGGCACCACGCGAACCGTAGAGGGCGGCAGCGGTGGCGTCTTTCATGATGTCGATTGAGGCGATGTCCTTGGGGTCGATGCTGGAGAACGAACCGGCATAGGGCATACCGTCGAGGATGATGAGCGGTTCAACGCTACTATAGAGCGAACCGATACCGCGGATGAGGATGGTAGAAGAGCTACCGGGGTTACCGTCGCTCTGGATGACCTGCACACCGGCCACCTCACCCTGAAGGGCTTGGGTCACTTCGGTGGTAGACTTGGCTTCAACCTTCTCGCCTTTCACCTTGGCGGCGGCACCGGTAAACGAAGCCTTGGTGGCGCGGCCGTAGGCCACAACGTAAGCCTCGCCGAGGGTCTGTTCGTTGTCTTTCATGACCACGTTGACGTTACCGGCGATAGATACGGTGGTAGACGCCATGCCAAGGTAAGTCACATCGAGGTGCTTGGCAGAAGCCGGCACATTGGTCAATGTGAACTTACCATTGCCATCGGTCGTCGTGGCCACTTTTGCACCTTTCACTTTCACTGAAGCACCAACAACAGGTTCGCCGCTTTCGTTGACGACGCGACCCGTCACGCGCTTCTGAGCGGAAGCACCCGCTGCCGTCATCAGCAACGCGGCTCCCAGGAGCACTAACTTTTTGTTCATAATATAACCGTTAAATTAAACATTGTGTGTGTTTGCTATTCTGGTGTGTGATAAGCCTTAGTTTAGCCGAGTCATTATGCCTGAAAAGCACAACGCCTTTCGCCCTACCTTCACGGCTGGTCGAAAGTGTCTGTTTCGGTTTTTTGAGCTAAATTGTTATGCATAAGACGTATAGATATGCTCTAACAAATTGCAAAGGTAATATTTAATTTTTGCAAACCAAATTAAAAGATGATGTAAAAGGCAAAAAATTAACACTCCGACCGCCAAAAAGGTACCGAATTGCTATTTATTGGTTGCAAAATTGATAGTTTGAATAGATTTTTAATGGGAGGATGAAGAGGCAGATTTGGGTTTGAGAGGCAGGGCAAGCCTTGCCCTGAAGGGGTGCAACATAACAGCCCAGGTCGTAGGCCTGTGCCTAACGTTATTTCCTATAATTCCGGCCTGTAAGGTCGGCACCTCCAGCGACTGATTATAGATATATCATTCAACTTCTCCATCCCGAAATGTGCCGACCTTTCAGGCCGGATTATGGTGAGTACACCAAACCCAGGCCTGACGACCTGGGCTAATATGTTACGGCCTTTCAGGCCTTACGCGGCCTCTCAATAAATCGCCATCTCATTTATTAATTATATCCCATCCACACTTCCATCCCACTTTTGTTATTCATTTTGTGACTCATTTTCACGTTTCACCCTTTCACTAATCTATCCATTATGGTAAAACCCACTTACCCCAAAGACCCCGTCACCGTGCGGTTCCGGCCGCTGACGAGAGGCCGACAGTCCATCTATCTCGACATCTACCACAACGGTTGCCGGCGTTACGAGTTTCTCCATCTCTATCTGTGGCCGGTACAACGTGGCGACCTCGCTGCCCGTCAACACAACGAACAAGTTTTGAAACAGGCCATGACCATCAAGGCACAGCGCACTCAAACGTTTTTGCAGCAACACTATGTGTCTTTGTGCCGCCAATCGGCCGACGTGCTCCTAACCGACTGGATGGATGGCGTGATGCAGGCCAAAGCACGCAATGGCCAGAGCCTGAAACGAGCTGAAACCTTTGCGACGGCTTTGCGGCATCTCACGGCTTTTCTTGCCGGCCGACGCGTGAGGTTATACGAAGTGGACAAGCCGCTACTGATGGACTTCATCCACTATCTTCACACCACGACCGGCCGAAGGGGAACCACACTCAACCCCTCGAGCGCCAGCCTCTATTTTGCCGCCGTGGTGAGTGCCCTACAACAGGCCTGTTGCGACGGTTTAATCGATGAAAATCCGGCACGACGGTTGAGGGCCGAAGAGCGGAAAGTATTGAAGGGAACAGGACCGAACCATACTTACCTCAACGTCGATGAAATCAAGGCCTTGCAAATGGTCTCGCCAGTTTGTGGTCAAGACACGCTGGCGGCCTTTCTTTTCGCTTGCTTCACGGGGTTGCGTTTCAGCGACGTGGCCACACTGCGCCACTCCGACATCAAGACCGAAGACGAACGGCGCTACATTGTCAAGACTATGGTCAAAACGCGGCGGCACATCGTCATCCCGCTCTCGGCCTGTGCTGAGCGTTGGTTGCCCCGCCCGCCGGCCCACGACGACAGTCTGGTGTTCTGCCTGCCCACGTTCCGCTGGGTGGAAATCTGCCTGAAGCGTATGGCCCGCGCAGCCGGCATTGCCAAAGACCTCACCTTCCACACGTCGCGCCACACTTTTGCCACCCTGCAAATCACCCTGGGAAGCGATCTCTACACCGTGAGCCGCCTGCTGGGCCACAGCAACATCCGCAGCACCCAAATCTATGCCGACATCGTGGGGCAGAAAAAGCTGGAAGCCGTCTGCCGTTTCGACGACGTGTTTTGAGGCTGAGTCGCACGGTTTTGTGACCTTTTTTGTGACTCATGTCATTTTGCCGGGCCACACCTATAATATATATATCCACTTTTGAGCCTTTCGGGCAGACGTTCATATTATGAACAAAAAGTTAGTGCTCTTGGGAGCTACGCTGCTGATGACGGCAGCGACGGCTTCTGCGCAAAAGCGCGTGACGGGTCGCGTAGTCGACACAGATGGCGAACCCATCATCGGCGCTACCATCCGCGTGGCAGGACACAAGGCCGTGACGACGACCGATAACGAAGGTCGTTTCTCATTCAAAGACGTGCCTGCTTCTGCACAACACCTGCGTGTCACCTACATCGGTAAGGAAGAACAGACAGTTTCGATTGCCGGCAATGTGAAAGTGGTGCTGCGCGACAACGATGTTGCCCTCGACGAGGCTGTGGTCATCGGCTACGGTAAGGCCAAGAAAGGCGACTTCACCGGTTCGGTGGCTGCCGTCAAAGGCGACCAGCTTCAGAAAGTACAGGTGTCTAACGTGACCAAGGCCCTCGAAGGCGTCATCCCCGGTCTGCAGACCACGTCTTCAACCGGTCAGCCGGGTAGCGAGGCGTTCATGTATGTGCGCGGTATCGGCTCCATCTCGGCCAACCAGTCGCCGCTCATCATCCTCGACGGTGCACCCTATGAAGGCGTTCTCAGTTCAATCAACCCCATGGACATCGAGAGCATCAACCTGCAGAAAGACGCCTCGGCCACCTCTATCTATGGTGCCCGCGGTGCCAACGGTATTCTCTATATCACTACCAAGAAAGGTAAAGCCGGCCGCACCCGCGTGAGCGTCGACGCCCGCCTCGGTTGGAACAGCCGCGGTGTCTCTAAATATGAGACCGTCGAAAATGCCGGCGACTACTACGAACTGGCTTGGGAAGGCTATTATCGCCAAAACCTCAACACGATGGGCGACCTCGCAGCCCGCATCGCCGCCAGCAAAGACCTCGTGGGCAACCTTGGTGGTTACAACGCCTACAATGTGGCCAACAGCCAGCTCATCGACCCGCTCACCGGCCGCCTCAACCCCGCCGCCAGACTGCTTTATGGCAACGAGTGGGAGGACGCTGCCTTCAGCAACGGTTTGCGTCAGGAATACAACGTGAGCATCTCTGGTGGTGATGAGCGCACGCAGTATTTCCTTTCATTCAACTACCTGGACGACAAAGCCTATGTGGCCAAGTCGGACATAGAACGTATGGGCGGCCGTCTGCGCGTGGACCACAAGGCCTTCGAATGGCTCAACATCGGCGCCAGCGTGGGCTATACCCACTCTACCATCAACGGTCTGTCATCTGAATCTGGTATGGCTGCCAACCTCTTCTCGTTCACCGACCACATTGCCCCGATCTATCCGGTCTATCTGCGCGACCTGAATGGTAACCTTGTGCTCGACGAGAACGGCAACACCCAGTGGGACCTCGGTACGTCTTACGGCCGCAGCCGTCTCTTCTCGGCCAGCCAGATGCCTCTCATCAACGTCTACAACAACAAGGAAGAGAATATGCGCAATGCCTTCACCGGACGTGCTTATGCCGAGCTGAAGATCATTGACGGCCTCACCTTCCGCGTAGACGCTGCCGTGGACAACTTCAACCGTGAATACAACAGCTTCACCAGCCCCATCACGGCCGACGCTGCGGCTTCAAAGGGTTACAGCTACAAAGAGACTTATCGCACCACCGTGCTCAACGCCACGGAGCGCTTCAACTATGACAAGACTTTCGGCAAGCATGGCATCAGCCTTATGGCCGGCCACGAGAACAAGTCGCAAAACGACGTGGCTCTCGGCGCCTACCGCAAGTACTTCCTCGTCAACGAGGGCGACTTCTCCAACTCTCTGCTCAATCTCGACGACCCCGCCAGCAGCGACGATACCTACAAGCTCGAGAGCTGGCTGACGCGCGCCGAGTACACTTACAACCACACCTACAACCTCTCGCTGTCTTACCGCCGCGACCGCTCCAGCATGTTCCACCCCAAACACAACGCCGGTAACTTCTGGTCTGTGGGTGCCGCTTGGAACATTGCCAACGAAGACTGGTTCAAGTCGGCCCTTGGCAGCGTGGTGAATAAGCTGAAACTCCGTGCCAGCTACGGTACGCAGGGTAACGACGGTATCGGCATCTACGGTGGCTGGCTCGACCACTACTCCGTGAGCAACGCCGGTACAGAAGAAAATCCCGAATTCTCTATCGTACAGACCTGGCGCGGCAATCCCGACCTGACTTGGGAAAAGAGCAAGACCTTTGACGTAGGTCTCGAAGCCGGCCTCTTCAACAACCGCTTGAACTTTGAGGTAGACTTCTTCGTGAAGAACACCGACGACATGATTGGTTACCACACTCTCCCCGCCTCTGAAGGTACGCCCAACCGCATCCTGACCAACGAGCAGGCTATGCGCAACACCGGTGTGGAAGCCTTGATCAACGGTACCATCATCAAGAACAGCACCATCAACTGGACAGCTTCACTCAACCTGACCCACTACAAAAACAAACTCACCCGTCTGCAGGAAGGTCGCCCCGAAGAGGGCTACCAGAGCGGCAGCTACTGGCGCAAGAAGGGCGGTTCGCTCTACGACTGGTACATGGTACGCTTCGCAGGCGTTGACCCCACCAATGGTGACGGTCTCTACTATATGGACGTAGAAGTGCCCGTTGTGGACGAAGCCGGCAACCCCGTGCTCGACGAGAACGGCGTACAGCTGACCCGCACCGAGATGCAGACCACCAACGACGCCAACCAGGCCACGCTCTATCAGTTGGGCAAGTCTTCACTCCCCACCCTCTTCGGCGGTCTGAGCACCACCATCGAGGCCTTCGGCTTTGACTTGAGCATCCAGACAGCCTTCTCTCTCGGCGGCTGGACCTACGACAGCAACTACTCAGGCTTGATGGGCGACGCTGCAGCCAGCGGTTCGACCTACTCAACCGACATCTACAAACGTTGGCAGAAGCCCGGTGACATCACCGACGTACCCCGTCTGGAGTCTGGCTACCGCATGACCGGCGGCGTGACCAACGACCGCTTCCTCACGCGCTCCAACTACTTCTCTCTCCGCAACGTCACCCTCGGCTACACCCTTCCCCAGCACATCGTGGCTCGCGTACAGGGTCTGAGCTCAGTGCGCATCTATGCCGTTGGCGACAACCTCTTCCTCGGCAGCAAGCGCAAGGGTTTCGACCCCCGTCAGTTCATCGACGGAACAGTCGACAACCACTCTTACTCTGCCCTGCGCACCATCTCGTTTGGTTTGACGCTCAACTTCTAAGCCTCAGCTATAGAGAAAAAGAGCGAACAAGACACTAAAAACTTCAAAGATTAAAACAATATGAAACTTACAAAATATTTTGCCCTTTTGCTCTGCGGAGGCTTGGTCACAGCTTGTAGCGAAGACTACTTCAACGAGACCAGCTCCTCTTCGCTCTCATCTGAGCAGGCAGAGCAGGCAGCCAAAGAGAACCCCGAGCAGATACTCGCCTCTCAGCTGAAAGGCTGCTACACACACTGGAACCACATGGTCGGCGTCAGTGCCAACAACATCAGCAGCCACATGTGCCGCGGTATGGGCGGCATCATGATGCTGTCTGACGTGATGAGCAACGACGTCTCTCTGGCTCTCGGCTCCGGCGACCCCTGGAGATACGACCACGCCCTCGACTACGGTGCAGAACAATACAACCGCCCCTACTGGCCCTGGAGCGTGTTCTACACCATCATCAAAGACGCCAACACCGTCATCAACATTGTTGACGAGAGCGGCGACCTTCCTGCTGAGACCAAGCACCTCTTGGGACAAGCCTATGCCTTCCGCGGCATCAGCCACGCCTATCTGGCCCAGTTCTACCAGCGCACCTACAAAAACGACTACAACAACGGCGGTAAACTCAGCACCGAACTGCCCTGTGTGCCCATCCGTCTCTCTTCGAAAGAAGAAGGCGGCGTTGAGGGTCGTGCCACTGTAGAACAGGTGTATACCCAGGTGGAAAAAGACTTGCTCAAGGCCATTGACTATCTCGACGGCTATGCCCGTACCTCGAAGAGCGAAATCGACCAGCAGGTGGCTCAAGGTTTGCTCTCACGCGTTTATCTCGTGATGAACAAGTGGACTGAGGCTGCCCAGATGGCCCACGCTGCCCGTCAAGGCTATGCCATCAACGACCTGCAGAAAGCCGCCCAGTGGAACTATCAGGACAGCAGCAACGGCGAAGTGCTTTGGGCTTACATCCCCACCAGCTCCACCACGATGATGTTTGCCTCTTGGGCTTCTTGGCACAGCACCGACGGACCCGGTTATGGTGGTTATGCTGTAGGTGCCTTCCAGCTTATCGACGCTGCCCTCTACAACTCCATTGCCGACTCCGACGTGCGCAAGCAACTGTTTGTGGCTCCCGGCGAAGCCATCGACCTCGGCTCTAAGGGTTCAATCCCCGACTATGCCAACCTGAAGTTTGACTTCGTGGCCCAGTGGCTCGGCAATGTGGTCTATATGCGTGCCTCTGAGCTGATGCTCACCGAAATCGAGGCCGAGTTTATGAGTGGCAACACCGCCACGGCTCAGAGCCTGCTTGCCGAATTTATGGCCAACCGCGACCCGCAGTGGAGCGCTCCCGCCGTGCTGACTCAAGACTACATCTACAACCAGCGTCGCATCGAGTTGTGGGGTGAAGGTTTCGGTCTGTTCGACTGCCTCCGTCTGCACAAGGCGCTCAACCGCAGCTATGAAGGCACCAACGAACCCCGCTCTTCACAGACTGACATGCCCGCCGACGATTATTGCTGGATCTTCCAGGTACCCTTGAGCGAAATCAACGACAACCCGAACATCAGCGAAGAAGATCAGAACCCCTTGAACGGTAACGTCTGGACTGGTAAATAATTAAACTCAAACAAGCCTAAACAACAATGAAAAAGATAAACATTCTCAAGTCCGTTTTGCTGGGCTGCGCTTTGATGTTCACGGCCAGCTGCGGCAACGACTATGAACTGGACGACTTCCGCCAACCCGGCGCTGCGCCCACACAGACTACGGTGACCACCTCAACCGTGGAAGCCTACGGCGTATTGGCCAAGGCCGCTCTCATCGTCAACGTAGCCGAAGGCAGCCAGGTGGAAGAAGCCGGTTTTCTCTTCGGCACCAATCCCGAACTTCCCCTTGCCGACGAAAGCACCCAGCGCGTACAGGTGAGCGGTTTCACCTCGGGTGAAGAAAAGGCCGTTGCACTCAACGACCTCGAGCCGGGCACGACCTACTACATCAAGGCCTATGCCTATGCCGACGGCAATCTGGTGTGCGGCGACGTGAAGTCAATCACCGCCAGCGACAACTTCAGCCGCGAGTACTATCAGACCATCGACATCACTTCTGACGACCTTCAATTCATCGACTTCCCCAACTCGGGCAGCGATATGATGCACGTACTCGACATTGCCCCCTTGTACGGTATGTCTCAGTCTTTCCTGGTTCAGAAGTTGAGCATCATCAACGATGGCTTCGACTCTGTCGAGTTCCCCGCAGCCGAAGGTGCCATGGTGTTCCCTGTTGACTTCACCGGCGTAGCCTTCCCGGCCATCACCGTGGCAGCCGACAATATGGGCGCCATCTTCGGTTCACCGGCCAACTCAGGCAACTACAGCGTCTTTATCTCTAAAGACCCCATCAACAGTGTAGAAGACTTGGCCGCTGCCACGAAGATTGCCACCTACAACTTCCCACAGGCCGGCGGCGAGTATGAATACAGCGAGAAGTCTTTCGACATCCCGTTTGAGTTTGATGGTCCTTGCTACATCGCCATCTACAGCTACTCGCTCTACTCATCCAGCTACGCCCGTCTTCTCTCGTCAATTGCCGGCAGTAAGCCTGTAGCCAACTATGGTGTGCTGCTTGAAGCCGTGGCTCTCAGCCAACTCGAAGAAGTGAAATAAGCCAAGCTTATTCATCCCTCAATAAAAAGAGGAGTTCTCTCGAATGGAGAACTCCTCTTTTTTGTCTTTTGTTGTAAAGCTTCACTCGTCGGGCAACAGACGGAATGTGCGGCGATGCAGGGGCGTGACGCCCAAGTCTCTGATGGCGCTGCGATGGGCCTTGGTGGGATAACCGGCGTTGCCTTCCCAGCCATAGCCGGGATAGGTCTGAGCCATTCGGGCCATATAGTCGTCGCGATAGGTCTTGGCCAAGATGCTGGCCGCGGCTATCGAGAGATATTTGGCGTCGCCTTTGACAATAGTGGTGTAAGGAATGAAACCGACGGGCTTGAAACGGTTGCCGTCAATGATAAGGAAACGCGGCTCCACCTTGAGCGACTCTATGGCGCGGTGCATGGCCAGGATGGCGGCGTTGAGGATGTTGATGCGGTCTATCTCTTCGACCGTGGCCACTCCTACGGCCCAAGCCACGGCGTCGCGCTCAATCACGTCGCGCAAGGCATAGCGCTGGTGGGCCGTGAGCTGCTTGGAGTCGTTGAGAGCGTCGTTATGATAATCAGTCGGGAAAATCACAGCCGCCGCATAGACATCGCCGGCCAGGCATCCACGCCCGGCCTCATCCACGCCGGCCTCCACAAAGCCTTCTTGATTATACTGCGACAACAACATCTCAAAACATTTTCACCACGCGCTCCAGTCCGGCCACGAAGGCGTCAATCTCTTCTTTGGTATTATACAGTGCAAAAGAAGCTCTCGCCATACCTTCCACGCCACAGCGCGTCATAAGCGGCTGGGCACAATGGTGGCCTGTGCGGATGGCTATGCCGAGACGGTCGAGCAGGGTGCCGAGGTCGAGCGGATGGATGCCTTCGACGTTAAAGGCCACTACGGCGTCCTTGTCGGGTGCCGTGCCATAAAGCTGCATACCCGGGATGTCGGCCATCCGCGCCATGGCATATTGGGTGAGTTCACGCTCGTGGGCGGCTATGCGGTCCATACCAATGCCTTCCACATAGTCGATGGCGGCAGCCAAGGCGTGACTGCCCACATAGTCGGGCGTACCGGCCTCAAACTTATAGGGCAGACGCTCGTAGGTGGTCTTCTCAAAGGTGACGCGTGAAATCATCTCGCCACCGCCTTGATAGGGCCGCATTTGCTCCAAAAGTTCTTCGCGGCCATAGAGCACGCCAATGCCTGTGGGGCCATAGATTTTGTGTCCGCTGAAGGTGAGGAAATCACAGCCGAGTGCCTGCACGTCGACCTTGAAATGCGGCACGCTCTGTGCGCCATCGGCCAAAAGATAAGCGCCGTGTGCGTGGGCCACCTCGGCCATACGGGCAATGGGATTGACCGTGCCCAGCACATTGCTCACGTGGGCCACACAGACCAAGCGCGTACGGGGCGTGAAAAGACGCTCATAAGCCTCTAAATCAAGTTCGCCGGCATCGTTCATGGGGATGACCTTAATCACGATACCCAGACGCTCTCTAAGGAGCTGCCAAGGCACAATGTCGCTATGGTGTTCCATCACCGTGAGCAAGACCTCATCGCCTTCGTGCAGAAAAGTCTCGCCAAAACTCGTGGCCACCAGATTAAGGCTCTCGGTGGTGCCACGGGTAAAGACAATTTCGCTCACGCTTTTGGCACCGATAAAGGCTCCGACGCGCTCGCGGGCATTCTCGTGGAGTGTGGTGGCTTGTTGGGAGAGAAAGTGCACACCGCGGTGCACATTGGCATTGACCGAATAATATTCCTCGGCAATGGCCTCGACCACAGCGCGCGGTTTTTGCGTGGTGGCGGCATTGTCCAGATAGACCAAAGGACGGCCATAGACTTCACGGGAAAGAATGGGGAAGTCGGCGCGTATCGCTTCTATGGGATATGACATATACAATAGACGTTATTTACACAAGGCGCAGTCGTTGCACTTCTTCATGGTTCCTCTGAAACGCATTTCAACCAAATGCGAGAGGCGTTCGCGCAGATGGTCGAGCGAGACGCGCTGCAACACCTCGCCCACGAAGGCGTGCTGGAGCAGCAGCCGGGCTTCGTCTTCGGGGATGCCCCGCTGGCGCATATAAAACAGTGCCGTCTCGTCAAGCTTTCCGGTGCTGGAGCCGTGGCTGCACTTCACGTCGTCGGCATAGATTTCAAGCATGGGCTGGGCATAGGCTCTGGCGCGAGGCGAGCAACAGAGATTGGCATTGGTCTGCTCGCTCTCAGTCTTCATTCCTTCCGGCCCCACAAACACCTTGCCGGCAAAGGCACCTTCGCTCTCGCCGTCGAGCACATATTTATAGAGCATATCGCTGCGACACTCCGGGGCCAGATGGCTCACCAAGACGTTGTGGTCGGTTGCCTGATGGTCTGAGCCCACGACGGCGGCATCTGTCACCACCGAGGCTCCCCGTCCCTGCAGGTCTACGTCCATTGTGGTGCGCATCGGTCCGGCCGCCAGTGAGATGGTGGTGTGGTGAAAATGGGCTTCGGCCTGCAACTGTGCCGTCACGTGGGAAAAGCCCGTATGCTCGGCCGCGGTCTCTTCGATGGCATAGACCTCTAGCCTTGATTGGTCATCGAGAAACACTTCCGAAACGAGTGTGGAAAGGTCGGCGGTGTGGCCTGATGTATGCTCACAACGCAACAATGTGGCTTCGGCGCCGCGGCCCAATACCACCAACAGCCGCCTTACATGGAGCGTCGGCACCGTGGCAGCAGAGACAAAGACCACCTGTATGGGCTCAGCTACTTTCACGCCGTCGGGCACGTAGACCAAAAGGCCGTCTTGCACCAACATCGTGTTGAGCGCCACAATGCCGTCGGTGGTCGAAGGGGCTTTCTTATTATAATAGGAGTGGAGCAAATCAGGACATTCTTTGGCCGCCTGACCAAGCGACATCACCTTGACCCCTTCGGGTAGAGGTGCGGTCTCGGCCGGCATCACCACGTCGCCCACCACAAAAAACAAATGCGTGGCCATATTGGGCACGCCGCAACGATAAGTCTTATAAGGGTTGACCGAAGGCATCAGCCGGCGGGCATTATAGCCCAAGTCGGGGGCAAAAGCCGCCTGAACGTCGAAATAGCGGTAGCGCTCCTGGCGTTTGGAGGGCAGTCCCATTGCAGAGAAAGCCTCAAACGCCGCCTCACGGCAGACATTCATCGGCTCAGCGCTACCGGCGTCAATCAGCGTCCGGGCGTCGGTAAAGAGGCGGATATATTGCTGATGGCTGTTCATGACGGGTTGTCTTCTGTGTCTTGTTTAATCCAGTCAAAGCCACGCTCTTCGATGGCATAGCCCAGCGCGGCATCACCGCTGCGTACGATGCGGCCGTTCATCAACACGTGGACGTGGTCGGGTTTCAGATAGTCGAGCATACGCTGATAGTGCGTAATGACCATCGCACTGGTCTTGTCGGTTCGCAGGGCGTTAAAGCCCTCAGCCACGATGCGCAGTGCGTCCACGTCGAGTCCCGAGTCAGTTTCATCGAGGATACTGAAAGTCGGTTCGAGCACAGCCATTTGAAAGATCTCGTTACGCTTGCGCTCACCGCCGCTGAAACCCTCGTTGACGCCGCGGCTCATAAAATGCGCGTCGAGGCCGACGAGTTGACGTTTCTCGCGCAGAAGTTTGAGGAAGGCTGCAGCCGCCATAGGTTCGAGCCCTTGGTATTTACGTTTGGCATTGATGGCCGCTCTGAGGAAGTTGGTCATCGAGACGCCGGGTATTTCCGTCGGTGCCTGAAACGACATAAAGACCCCCTCATGGGCGCGGTCTTCGGGCGAAAGTTCGAGCAAGTTTTTGCCATTGAGTGTAATGGACCCTTCGGTAACTTCATATTTGGGGTTGCCCACGAGCACATTACTCAGTGTGGATTTTCCGGAGCCGTTAGGTCCCATCAAGACGTGCACTTCGCCGTCGCCGATGGTGAGGCAGACGCCTTTGAGTATTTCTTTGCCTTGTACTGAGGCGTGTAGATTTTTGATTTCAAGCATAGTCTGCGTGTGTTTGGGAGGGACAAAGTTAGTGCAAGCGAGAGCAAAGGCCAAAAAAAACTTGTTTTTTATTGGACTTTGCCGAGCGCAGCCTAACTTGCGCCGCCAGTCGAAAGTTAGTGCAAGGTGAGCGGTAAGCAAAATAAAAAACTTGTTTTTTAGGTTTGCTTGCCCGAACCGCAGCCTAACTTGCGCCGCCAGGCGAAAGTTAGTGCAAATGAGAGCAGAGACAAAAGGAAGGAAGTAACCTCACCCTACTCCATATTATATATACCCAAAGTTTCACCTTTTTCCCAATCACACAATCACGCCGCTCTAAGCCCTTGACCTTTGGGCAGATGCTGTGACTGAACGCTCCGGTCACGCCAATCACACCGGCACGCGCAGACACATATGACAAAACGGGGCGGGAAAAGCTTTTTTCAGTTTTTTTGTTGCCTTGGTTGCAAAAAAACACTAACTTGCGCCAAGATTGAGAAAATGATGAGCATACTGCGCGAAACCGATGACAGGATTTGACACAGATGACCTTTTCACGAATTAACTGATATGTTTCACGATTTGACGAAGTAAAAATGATGATTGACTCTGATTTTATTCGCAAAATGGGGGGGTAAATCCCAAAGCCCTAAAATCCAAACGCCTTAACAGAACCATTAAAACCCACCTTATCCGCTTAAAACCCGACAACATTCCGACGTAATAGCTGTGCATTGTGTGGCGATAGAACCCGCCTGTTCCTATTTACTATATTATTCACCGCTTTTCGAAGCACTAAAAACTTATGGACCCAATGTACACTATGCCTAAACCTGCAGAGACATTGCCCAGACTTTGTCTGAACCTCCACGACGAACTTTACTTGGTCAATCTGGAGCAAACGCTCTATTTTATGGCCGACGACCACTACACCCACGTGTTTTACGCCAACGGCGCACGCTTTATGCTGCCCTTCGGTCTGTCGCGCATTGAGGAGCGTTTCATCCAGTTGGCCAACCACGTGGCCCATCCGTTCAAGCGCTTGGGCCGCAAGTATATCGTCAACACGCTGGCCATCCACAGCATCAACATCACCAAACAGACCCTGACGCTGCTGGCCGCCGGCGACAAAGAGGGCAAAACGCAGAGCCTGCAAATCTCCAAGCCGGTGTTGCGCGACCTGCTCCAGACCCTCCCCGCCGACTATCGTTTTGATGAGTAAAAACGGCTTCTCTTCCCGTTTTTTCCGACCTCTTAAACCCCGCGACTGAAATTCACGAAAAAATCAGCACCATTCACGAAAGCACCAATAAATAACAACTTTTATCGTTCAGCCAGATTGTAGTTTTGCACAAAAATAGTTCAGCCTGTCACTGTGTGGCAAGGCTAAAAGGGTTCTATCACATACGATGCACGCAACTATAACTCTCAACTAATTAAAACAACAATCTTATGAACAAAAAGTTTATTAGTGTTTTCATGATTGGTGCTGCTACTTTGGCCCCTCTGAGCACTTTTGTTTCATGTAATGACTATGATGACGACATCAAGGATTTGCAGGAACAGATTGCTGCCAGCGGTGTGGACCTCAAAGCAGAAGTATCCAGACTTGAAGGACTCCTTGACGCATGCAAGGCTGCAAGCGAGAAGGCTGACTCTGAACTGAACGAGGCTATCAAGAATGCAACCAACGACGCCAAGGGCTATGCAGACATTCAGGCTGCCGAAGCCAAGAAAGCTGCCATCGAGGCTGCTCAGTCTCTGATTGAGAAAGCCATCCAAGACCTCGAGAACGGTTCGATCAAGGCTGCCCAGGCCAAAGCCGACGCTGCCTATCTGCTTGCCGAGCAGACCAGCAAGGTGGCCGGCGAAAACAAAGCCGAACTCGAGAAACTCGCTGCCGGTCTGGCAACGACCAACGACAATCTGACCAAAGCCGTGGCTGCGCTCAACAGCCGCCTCGACGAGGCCAACCAAGCCATTGCCGAAACCAAGGCTCTGGCCGAAGACAACCAGGCCAAGCTCGCCGTGCTCGAGGCTGCCCTCCAGTCGCTGCAGGCTTCCAACCAGCAGGCTCACGAAGCGCTCAACGCCAAAGACAACGAGCTCAAAGCCCTCATCGATGCCAACCAGCAAGCCATCGAGGCTACACTCAACACCAAGATTGCCGAGGTCAACACGAAAATCTCTGAAGCCAACGCCAAGATTGCCGCTCTCGAGACCCGCGTGGCCAACAACGAGCTGTCTCTGAACGAGGTGAAGACCGACATCGCCAACAACATCAAGCCCGAATTGGTGCGCCTGGCCGGTGACATCTCTACCATTCAGAACGACATCATCGCCATCAACAACTACCTCGACATCCTCAACCAGAACCTCAACAACCTCATCACCGGCCTCATCCTTCAGGATGCCCAGCTCGAAATGGTTCAGGCTCAGGTCGTTTCCGACCCCGGTACGATTGCCGGCCTGACCTTGTCCGAAACCCGTGCTAACGGAAAGACCTATATCATGTTCCCCTATAAGAACGCCAAGGGCGGTGCCGAAGAGCTGACAGCCGGCGAGTGGAACGTGGAGCGCGTGGCCGGTCCGGTTTACTACACCATCAACCCGACCAACGTCAACTTCACCGACGCTGCCAACATCAACCTGGAGAACAGTCTGGAGAAGGCTCCCGAAGGCATTACCATCAGCGCCCCGAAGGCTTCTGAGCGCAAATCGACCATCACCCGCGCCGTCGAGGCTCCCAAGAACGGCCTCTACCAGAGCACCATTGAGAACAGCAAAAACCACATCGCTGCTGCTCACCCGGGCTTTGCCAACTCTTACGCTCTCTACACCAGCTATGTGCAGACGGCCAAAGACGGCTCTACCATCAACAAGAAGGTTTACTCGCAGTATGCCCTCAACCTCAACGTCGTTGATGCCGCCGTTCAAGACGCTCCTGCCATCGTAGCCGTAGGTGCCGACAACGCTCATCCCGCCAGCTGTAATGCCCGCTTCACAACCGAATTTGGCAAACCGCTTCAGGGCAAACTCCAACTGACTCCTGTCAACACCGAGTTTGGCAAAGACAACGGTACGAAGAAGGTCTACAAGAAATATGTAGAGGCCATCGCCGTGACCGATGCCCGTGGCAACGTCGTGACAGGTGAAGACTTGACGAAGTTGCTCAACGCCATCTCTGCCGCCAACGCTGGTGTGCTCAATACCATCTTTGAAGAAGACGAGGCCGGCTTCGACGAAATCACGGTGAACATTCCCGACAATGCCGGCGACCACTCTTTCATCGGTAACACCATCACCTTCCGTTATTTCATCCAGAACTACAACGGTACGATCTACGCCACCACCTACAAGGTGATGTTTGTCAAGACGCTCTTCGAGGAGGCTCAGGTTGTCATCGAGCACACGCCTTATGCTGCCGGCAACATCACGACGATGCACGGTCTGACCAAAAACGACAAGACCGAGTTCCAGCTTCAGGCCAACTGCATCACTGTGGCTGCCTCTAACGCGCTCTGGAAAAACAACACGGCCAAGATTGAAATCAAGGCGCTTGAAGATAGCGAACACGACTACTTCGCCATCGAAAACGTGAAGTTCTACAGCAACAGCACGACGGGCGACGGCTGGGTTAGCGAAACTCCGCTCAAAACCATTGCAATCGGTACTGGATTTTCAGGTAGCGTGAGTGGTCTTACCCCCAACGATGTGGCCGCCATCAAGAATATGGTGATTGAATACGATCCCAACAATATCTACGTAGAGAAAGAATACAGCCTCGAGATGAACTCATACGACGTCAACGGCAACTTAATCAGCAAACTGCCCATCAAGTTCACGATGAAGTATCCCAACCACCATCTCGCCCTCATCAAGCCCAACCCGGCCTACTTCACGCCCTACAACGCTGACCTGAAAGACGCTGCCGGTCTCCGCGCCGCCTCTTACACGCTCACCGCTTGGGCCAACAACAATAGCGGCACCAACGCCAAGTACAATATCATCGCGGCCTTCAACTCGCCCTACAGCAACGCCGACGGCTGTGCCTTGAGCTTCGACCTGGCCAACAAGGCCAAATATGGCAGCGACGCCAATCTCGTGCCCTTCGCTCCCGTCAACTCTTGGAGAGTCAACGGTCCGACCGCCTACTGGATGGAAGTGCCCGCCAAGGCAGTGAAGTTTGGTGCTGAGCACGTCTACACCTTGCAGCTTGCCGTTCAAAACTTCGGCGTTGAGACGCTCTGGTACAACCCCGTTGAGTTTAAGGTAGTCTTCAAGAGCGCCATCGCTCACGCCGACCTCGCCTTCAACAAAGAGACCTACGAAGTGGGCTATCCCTCTCAGACCCTCACCCTCAACGATGCCAACGTATCAGCCGACGACAAGTCGACCTCGGCTGCCGACGACATCAACTACTTCGCAAAAGACGGTGCAACGGCCCACACTCGTGACGCCCGCATCAAGACCACAAGCGTAGAACTCGTGCAGACACAGTTCGCCAGCTTGTTCAAGACCATCTCTTGCACAAACGACGAAATCAAGATCGTCACCAACGAACAGGTTGAAGGCGGCGTCGGTTCTATCACCACCGACCGCATCCAGTTCAACTTCATCGTTGAAGACCAGTATGGCAACGTGACGAAATATCCTTTCTACGTCAAGGTTAAAGAGAATAACTGATAGTTCGTTATTTATAAAGAGTAAACATTGATTTGGGAGGGAGGATGGAGCTGACTTCATCCTCCCTCTTTATTTTTCAAGCGAGAAAATGAAACTCACCACACTCTTTCTGACCACCCTGACAGCCACGGCTCTGGCTGCCTGTGGCGGCAACTCGGGCGGCGTGCAACGCACCGAAGCCGACGCAGCCCGCAAGGCCAAAGCCGACCCCGCCGACTCGACACTCTACGTGAAACTCACGTCGGTGAGAGGCGACAGTCTGGTGGCCACCGACCAACATTCAGACGCCGAAGTGGTGCTCTCCGTCATCGAGGCCAACCGTAGCGGCCGAGTATTCGGCAACCTCATCTCAGACGACACCTATGCCCTCACGACCGTGACCGGTCAAGGCACCGTGCAGACGGCCATCAACCTGAGCCAGCTCGAAGGCATGTGGCTGCTCGCCGACAAAAGCGGCAACGGCATCCGCCTCGAAGCCGACGGCGCCGCCAGCATCGTGGGCACGCTTGCCGACGTCACCCTGCGCTCTTGGCGCATCTTTAACGGCCGACTGATGCTCTCGTACATCAAAAACGACGGTTCGGACTATGAAGAGACCGAAGAGGCGGCCCGCTTGGTCAAGCTCTCGGCCGACGCCCTCTCGATGTCGTTCCACAATCAACACTTTGATTTTTATCGCGATAAATAAACCTTTCAGACTATGCATATCAAGAAACTTTTCGTGCTTTCCGCACTCACTCTGATGGCCTCACAAGCCAACGCCCAAGCCCAGACCGAAGAGGGTGCCTGCGAGTTTGTGCCCCACTGGTATCTCCAACTCCAGGCCGGTGCCAACGAAACCCTCGGCGAAGCCAAGTTTTTCGACCTTGTTTCGCCCTCCGTACAGGCAGCCATCGGCTACCAGTTCAACCCCTACATCGGCGTGCGCGTCAAAGCCAACGGCTGGCAGGCCAAAGGCGGATGGGTCAACCCCGAACAGACCTATAAGTTCAACCAAGTGGGTCTGCAGGCCGACGTCCGGCTGGACCTCACCAACCTCATAGGCGGCTACAAGCCTTGCCGCAAGGTGAGCGTGGGCATCTTTGCCGGCGGTGGCGGCAACATGGCGTGGGG
>JBJFGJ010000032.1:0-43417 GCA_051892575.1 Alloprevotella sp.
CGTTTCCGGCCGAGGGCGTGGTCGAGATTTTGCAGACCATCACCAATGCCCCCGAAGCCGGACGTGCCGGCAGTCTCGTCACCTATGAAGTCATTCGTGCCGACATCACCGGCGACCACAACGGTCCGGCCCATACCGACTATTGTTTCTTGCCCGCCGGCGAGAGCGAAACCGACACCATCACCTTCAGCGGCCTCATACCGGGCGAGACCTATCGTCTTATGGTGCGCCATCCCTGGACGGTGCAGCGGGAGGTGACCTTCACCATGCCCGGAAGCGTCAGTGGTCTCACCACACCCGTGGCCGACCCGACCGTTTCGCCACAGTGGCACGACCTTCAGGGCCGACCCACCCAAGCGCCCGTCTCAGCGCCCGCTTCGGCGCGTAAGGTTTGGGATGCCCGTCGGCAAACCGTCAAGGTGCGCTAAGTCGCCGCTATGGCCTTCAAAAACCCTATTCTCCCAAATTGTTGCCTTTTCCCCAATCACACAATCACAGGCTTGTATCGCCTTGACAATGAGCGAAATGCTGTGATTGGACGCTCCAATCACGCCAATCACGCTTTGCGCCTCCCGCCGTCTGCTGTCAGTGTACAAATATCGGGGTTGAAGGTGACAAAAATATTCGTTGCACAAACGTCATCTCATCATTTGGCCTCGTCTTGACTGTCATTTATTCTTTTCAGCGTCAATAATTTTCAACATTCTCACTCAAAGTTCACGCCGAGCCACTTTTTCGTCCCTCCCATAAGGAAAAAAATTCCTGCCCTAAGGACAGGAATTCCTGCGATACTTCCAGTTTTTCCTCCGATACTGACAAGAGGCCGGCGAAATACTCCCGTAAATCACTGACCTCTTGCAAAATAGCCTACTGCGCTCCTCCATCTCCTTTCCTGTCTCAAAGATACCCCTTCCGTGGCTTTGGACAAAAGACGAAAACTCTTCTCCGGATTATAGCTGACTTTCAGTCAGGGTTTCCCAAATTGGTTTTGTTTATTCTAATTATAGAGCAGCTAGGCACGCCGCTGAACAAAACAATGTTTTGCACTCCCCTCATCATATTTGCCCACCCCTCTCTCCTGCCCTCCCCACCGACAATCGCCGCCAACCGGCCATACGAAAAAAAGCCGCAGCGTCTGTTCTTTGTTCAGATGCTGCGGCAGGGATAAACGTATGAAACGCGCTTGTCAGCTTATCTTCATTTGGTGCGCTTGACGGTGTGGATGACTTGTCCCTTGCCGTCGACCATGCTCAAGGTCAATGATTTGGCGTCGGCCGAGACCACGCTGAAGCCGGCTTCGGGCGAGCAAAAGACGGTGCCGTCTGTGGACTGGACCTTGCGAGAGAGCGAGGCCGAGGAGTTGACCACATAGTCGGTCGAACCGCCTGCCGGCAGGCGAAGGTGCTGGAAATTGTGGATGTGGCCACAGAGGTACATGTCGACCTTGTCTTGATGACGCCGGAACACCGGGAGGAGCCGCGCCTGCATATCGGTGCGCTCATGCTCGCCTTTTGGGGTCTGTGCAAACACGGGGTGATGGCCCACGACTATGGTCCAGGTGGAACGGTCGGCGGTCAAGACGGAGTCGAGCCAAGCCATCTGACGGTCGGCATCCTGAAGGCCGGCATCGGGATACTTGTCCCGGCTGCTGCGATAGGAACCGATGAGCGGCGTCGTGTCGAGAAGGATGAGTCGAAGGCTCGTGCCGGCCTCTTCGTCGGTGAGCACAAACGTGTAGTAGCGGTCGGGCATTTGCCAACGGCGCGACACATTGGCGTAGTCGAGCACAGCCTGTGTGTTGCCGCGGTATTCGTGGTTGCCCAACAAGGGGCGCCAGCTGATCATCAGTTCGGGATGGCTGTAGATGTGCTCGTAGTTGGTGAGCCACAAGGGGTCGCTGACCGAAGCCACACCGTCGAAATGGTGCACGTCGCCGGCAGCCACCACACAGTCGGGACCGATGGTTTCGGCCATTCGGCCCATCAGTTCGGCAATGGGTTTCTGCTCATAATAACCGTTTCGACCCAAATCGTTGGCCAGGAAGAAACGCACATCTCCTTTGAGCTTTTTCCATTCGGCCGGTGTCTGTGCCGCAGCCGACAGACAGGCCATCGAGAAGGCAATGAGCCAGACGAAAGAGAGGCGGAAAGTATGCAGTTTCATAAGGCTCGGGATTTAGAGATTGATTTTGAAACCAACGTTGGTTCTCACCCCATAGTATTCCACCTGCATGGTGCGGTCGGAATGGCCCTGATAGTAGCGCAGGGGCTGATTGAGCAGGTTGCCGGCCTCAGCAAAGATGGTGAACTTGGTTTTCTTGCCCCACGTGTAGGAGGCGTTGAGGTCGAGATAATTGACGTGGTCGTAGTAGCGGTCAAGCTCGCGGCTGCCGGTGTTCATCTGGTCAATGAAGCTTGAGGCGAAGTTGTAGCTCAGACGCACATTGATGCCATTCTTCTCGAAATAAAGTGAAGCGTTGGCGGTGTGCTCGGGCGAACCGGCCATCTTGACGTCGTCGCCGGCAGCGATGCCGAGGCGTGAGTTATAGTTGCGTGTGCTGGTGTGAGTGTAGGTGTAGGTGCCGTAGAGGCCAAGGCATTTCAGGGCAGGGGCAATGAAGCCGAAGTCGCGCTGATAGGCCACTTCGAGGCCGGCCACACGGGCGTCGTAGGCATTCATGCACTGCGTCACCTCAAACTGCTCGTCGGCCAGGCTGGACAGACCGAGCTCAGCTCCGGTGTAGTAGCCCAAGGTTTCGACGTTGACATTCTTCACATCCTTATAGAAGAAGCCAAGACTCACCATACCGATGCTCTTGAAGTAGTAGTCGGCCGAGAGGTCGAAGTTCCAAGCCTTTGTGGGCTGGATGTTGGGGTCGCCGATAGTAGCCTGGCGGTCGGCCAGGTTGAAGCTCTTGTTGGCTACCAGTGCAGAATATTTGGGACGGGAGAGGGTGCGGGTGACTGAGGCACGGACGTTGCCGTCTTCGCCCAACTTGTAGCGCAACAAAAGACTGGGGAGCAGGTCGGTGTAGTTGTGGCGATAAACTCCCGTGGGCACGAGGCTCTCGTTGTCGTCTTCGTCCATCGTATAGTTGACGCCTGAAGTCTCGAGGCGGGTGTTTTCGACACGCAAGCCGAGCGTGGCGTCGAGGTTGGTGCCAAGCTTCTGGTCGAGGCGGAGATAGCCGGCGTGGATTTGCTCGATGGCTTTGTAGTTGCCGGCTTCTTCCTCGAGCACCTCAGTGCCGTCGGCCGGATTGAAACGCACTTTGCCCAAGAAGTCTTTGTCGACAAACTGCGTGTGGATGGGATACTGGCTGCCGGGCATGAAGTCTGAACGAACCTTATAGACGAGGTTGTTTTGCCAGTCGGCCACAAGCGCATCGGCGGCATCGGTGTAGTCATACCAAGCGGTGTTGCGCTTCTTCTCCTTGCGCGTGTATTTGTAACCGAACTTCAAGCCCGTGCCAAAGTCGCCTTGCGTCAGAGGCAGAGCGAAGTTGATGCGCTCTTTAAGCTCGTTCTCGGTGATGCTTTGGTCGGAGTTGGTGAGCTCGTCAATCTTCCACGAAGCATCGCCGAAAGCCGGGATGGTCAAGGTTGAAAACGGCTGGCGGCCGCCGACGTTTTCAAACGACTCGCCGATGTTGAAGTCGTCGCTGCCTTTGAGTTTCAACGCCATATAACGCTCGTTGGGGCGGTCTTCGGTGGCACGCGAGAAGCTCGAAGCCCAGTCTATGCCCAAAATGCCGAAGCGGTGCTCGCCGTCGAGGGTGAAGTCCATAGTCTGCTGGCGTTCGAGGCGTGCGCTCTTCGTGTCGTCCGAGCCGGCTTTGGTCTGCAACACGATGCTCTGGTCTTTGGTCTTTGAAGCATTGAGTTTCTTGTAAGAAATGCGGTAGCGGTTTTCCCAGTCGTTGCGGCGGTTGTAGATGCCCTTGAACGAAATCTTGTGCAGAGGATTGAAACGATAGTCCAAGGCCAACGAGTAGCTCTGACGCTCACGGGTGACATAATATTGGCGCACCTGTGCTTCTTTGAGCTTCACCTGTCCGTCTTCCTCTACATATTCAAACTCGGTGTTGTCTGACCCGCCGGGGGCATACTGATACGAGCCGCTGAGCATGATGCCGAGACGATCGTTGAAGAAGCGGTCGCCCCAAGTGGCACCGAGCGCCCACGTGGGTTTGGCGCTCACGGGCGTATAGCCCACGGAGGTGGTGAAGTTGAGCACGCGGTGGTTGGGCGTCTGCTTGGTCACGAGATTGATGGCACCGCCAATGGCGTCGCCGTCCATGTCTGAGGTCACCACCTTGTTGACTTCGATGGTCTGTATCATATCGGCAGGGATGAGGTCGAGCTGCACGTTGCGCGTGTCGCCTTCGGCAGAAGGCAGACGATTGCCGTTGACCGTGACAGAAGTGAGGTCGGCGCTCGTGCCACGCACCTGGCCGAAACGGGCTTCGCCCTGGTCGTATTGCACATTGATGCCGCTGATACGCTTCAAGGCATCGCCGATGTTAGAGTCGGGGAACTTGCCCACTTGGTCGGCCGAAACCACATTGGCCACACCCATGCTGCTCTTTTGCATCTGAAGCGCACGGCGCTGGCCGGTGAAAGCACCTGTAACGACGGCTTCGTGAAGTTTGGTGCCTTCGCTCATGACGAAGCCCACCTCTTGCAGTCGGGCAGAAGACGACACCGTGATGGTTTTATATACCGGTTCGTAGCCCACATAGCTCACCTTGATGGTGTAGGTGCCGGGCTTGAGGCCGGCAAGCGTGTAATAGCCGCTCTCGTCACTGACCACGCGGGTACCGAGGCCTTCAATCATGATGCTGGCACCGGGCAGGGCGCGATGGTCCACGTCGGTGATTTGTCCACGCACCAGCGTGGGATCGGGCGTTTCGTTGCCATCTTCTGCAAAAACCGGAGTGGCCAAAGCAAAAGCCAACAAAGAAGCCTGTAACGCCTTGCGGCACTGACGGCCATAAGACGACGAATGATGGCCATTGATGGTCTCTTCGGCCGGCTGCTTGGACTCGGCCGCGAGACGCTGGGAAGTAGTCTTCATTTTCATAAATAAACAATTAGACTTGATGTGATTTCACTTTTACACTGCAAAAGTAGGCGGGCGATATCACAAGACCGTTTCAAGTTTATTACACTTCTGTAACACTTCGGCGCCACGACGCTCCAGACCGGCCAAGATGCTTTTGCGACAAAAAGTGACAGCCGTTCGTTAGAAAAAGAGGCCCAAATTCACCTTTATAATTATTTAATGCGTACATTTGCTACGAATATTCACAAATCTTATTTTCCTTAATCTTATAATGTTTTCTATGAAAAAATTCTCTCTCTTTTTGAGTCTGATGTGCTGCATATTTGTGCAGGCATTGGCAGGGAGTGTGGTGACGACGGCTCCGGCCCGGCAAACTGCCGCGACTTTATCGGCAACCGAGGGCATAAGGGCCACAAGTTTCACTCCCGGTACGGTGGTGACCGACGCTACCTCAATCAGCGAAGGTTACGCCTACGTTATTCGCTCGGCACGTGGTTTCGTGCTCTACAGTGCCGATTTCCCTAATCACCTTGCAGGCAGTGCAGGCAGTGGCGTGTCAGACGAGGGCACAGCCGCCTATGACGTGGCTGCCCAGCAGTTCCAATTCAAAACCGACGGCACCAATACCTACCTTTACAGCGTGGGTGCAGGCAAGTATGTGAAGAGTGATGGCTCTTATGAAGACACGCCTTCCTCGCCCGTCACTTTCGTGGCCACGGGCAATGCCAGCTATCCCTTCCAGATAAAGATAGGCAGCAGCTACATCAATATGCAGGCTTCGACGGGCTATGACCATGGCTGTGCTGTTGACAGCTGGAGCACGCCGGACGACGGCAACCGCTTGGCCATCATCGAAGCTGTCGTGCTCGACGAGCTGGAAGCTTATCGCGCCCAGTACAAGGCTTTGGTACAGCAGATCAATGACGCCAAGAAGCTGCAATACTTCTACCACAGCACCGCTGAGGCCTCGGCTGCCATTCCGGCTACTATGCCGACGACAGAGGAAGGTCTGCAGGCAGCCATCACCGCCATGCAGGATGCCTTGACCGCTATGGAGAGTACGCCGGTGCTGGGCACGGAGATTGACGGTGTTCCCCTGTTCATCGGCAACTTGCTCCACTCTTCGCTCTATGTGGGCTTGAAAGACAACCAGTTGGGCTCGAACAACGGCAAGTATGACAAAGACCACGTTTGGTATTTTGAAAAAGCCGGCGACGACAATACCTATTATATGAAGAACCTGGCCACCGGCCTTTATGTGGCTGCTCTGCCCACGGCCAACAATACGCGCGTGGACTTGGTGGAGAAGGAAAACGCAGGTGTTTATACGGTGGAATATGCCGGTGTGAACGGCTATTGCAATATCTATGACAAAAACGGTGAGGCAGGTCTCAATGCGCTGCATATGGTCAACTGGGACGGCGTGGTGCGCTGGAGCACTTCGGCCGATGCCTCCAAATTCCTGTTGCAAAACGCTTCCGACCTCGTGGCTGCCATGGAGAAGACTTACACCATCCAAAACTGGACCAACGGCTATATGAGCGTGGCCGACGGTTATGTGGACGGCAGCGGCAACCTGAAAGTGACCAACAACAACGAACCGAGCAACTTCGACGGTCTGTGGTATGTCATGAAGACACAGGACGGTTTTTATCGCTTTGTCAATGCCGGCGAAACGAAGAAGGGTTTGATCCTCAATATGACTGGCAGCGAAGGCGATGCCCGTGCAGCTATGACAGCTGCCGCCACGGCTGATGCCAGCGAAGGTTCTTACTTCAACGGCACAATCAATCTCGACGGTACGGCCAGCTACATCAAGATTGCCTCTTCGACCAATAACTATTGGAACAAACGCGGCGATTATCTGGCTTTGTGGAATTCGGGCAGTGCCGTTGGCGACAATGGCTCCACCTTCTACATCACCGAAGTTGTGCCCACCGAGGAGATGCTCTATTCCGAGTTTAACACCGTAGAAGCCGGTCAGCGTCCTGCCGACATCAACGACTTCTCGCTTTGGTATAACGTTCCCGTGGCTCATACCGGCGTGAGCGACACTTGGATGGAATATGCTCTACCTTTAGGCAACGGACAGATTGGTACGACCATTCGTGGCGGACTCTACAAAGACGAAATCCAGTTCAACGAGAAGACGCTTTGGGCCGGCACCACTGCCAACAGCAACCAAGGCTACTTCCAGAACTTCGGCTCTATCAAGGTCATCGACAAGAGCGGCAACTTCTCGCTCGCCGACGACAGCAAGCCCGTCAAGGCCTACAACCGCTACCTCGACATCATCGACGGTGTGGGCGGTGTGAACTACAAGAGCAGCGACGAAGCCACAAGCTACAAACGCCGCTACTTCGTTTCGGCCACCGACCAGGTGTTTGTGGCTCACTATGAGGCCGACGGCACTGACAAACTGACTTTTGACATCACCTATGCCCCCGACAAGCTGATTAATGCCAGTGAGGTGACCTATGCCGACGGCACGGCCTCTTTCAATGGCCAGCTCAACGTGATTGCCTACAACACAGCCTTCAAGGTGTTGGCCAACGACGGCGCAACCGTAACGACCGACAGCAAGGGCGTTCATGTGGCCGGCGCAGATTGGGTCAATGTGGTGATGGCTGCGGCTACTGACTATGATGCCACCAAGTCGGGCTGCGTAAGTGGTGAAACAGCCGACCAGATTGCCGAAAAGGTGCAGGCACGCATTGCCGCCGCCACGGCTAAAGACTATGACACACTGCTGGCAGCCCATGTGGCCAAGCACAGCGAATTGATGAACCGCGTTGAGCTCAACTTGGGCACCGTCAGCGACAAGACAACCGAAGACCTCATCAAGTTCTACAACCAAGCTGCCGACAACAAAGTGTCAGCCGAGGGCCTGTTCCTTGAAAGCCTCTACTTCCAGTATGGCCGCTATATGACTATCGGAGCCAACCTCGACACAACCATCCACGCTCCCAGCAACTTGCAGGGTATCTGGAACGACCGCTCGAACACCAGCTTCTGGCACTGCGATGTACATGCCGACATCAACGTCGAGATGAACTACTGGCCCGCTGACCCCACCAACCTCAGCGAAATGCACCGCCCATTCCTCGACCACATCATCGACTTGGCCGCTGCGCCTAACTCGCCTTGGGCAGCCTTGGCCACCAAGATTGCCGGCAAGGCCGGCGGCTGGGCTGTAGCAGTGGAGAACAACATCTTCGGCGGCACTTCGACCTGGTGCAACAATAGCATCAAGACCTGCGGCGCCTGGTATGTCACTCACCTGTGGCGCTACTACAAGTACACTCTCGACCGCGAATTCTTGAAGAAGGCTCTGCCCGTGATGTATGACTATGCGCTCTTCACCAAGAACATTTCTACGCTCGACGGAAACGGCAAGTATGAAATCCAGAACGAATGGAGCCCCGAACACGGTCCTACCGACGTGACGGCTTTTGCACAGCAAACCAGCTACGAAGCACTCGACGAAGTGTTTAAGGCTCACGCCGAACTGGGTGACGAGTCTCCGCTCACAGCCGAACAGATTGCTGCCATCCAAGACCTCTACGACAACTTCGACAAGGGCCTTTGGACGGAAACCTTCGACGGCAAGACTATGATTTCTGAATGGAAGAACAATGCCCTGCAAGATCAGGGTCACCGTCACCTCTCGCACCTGATGTGCCTCTATCCCTTCTCAATGGTAAGCGCTTTCGACACTACCACCGAGGGAACAGCACTCTTCCAGGCTGCCTATAACGGTCAGATTGCCCGCAACGGCGACGTAACCGGATGGTCAATGGGCTGGCAAACCAACACCTACGCCCGCTGCCTTGATGGCGACAACGCACGCCGCAACCTGACGCTGGCCTTGCGCCACTCCACCAATTATGCCATTGCTATGGGTGGCGACGGCGGTTGCTACTACAACCTCTTCGATGCTCACTCTCCCTTCCAGATTGACGGCAACTATGGTTGCACCAGCGGTATCGCCGAAATGTTGCTTCAGAGCTACGACGACGTTATCACCGTGCTGCCCGCACTGCCTTCAGCATGGAGCAACGGTAACGTGAGAGGCTTGAAGGCTCAGGGCGACTATACAGTCGACGAAGACTGGGCAAACGGCAAGCCGACCCGCGTGGCTGTGACTAACAACAAGAGCGAAGACCGCTCAGTAGACATCCGCGTAGCAGGCGAGGTGAGAAACTACGACCTGCAAGGTGGCGAAACTTTGGTGATTGAAATGGAAGAAGGCAAGTTCCCCACTTCCATCCAAACCATCAATCAGGGCACAGTCTCTGAGAAGGCTATGTACGACCTCTCGGGCCGTCGCGTGAGCAAGCTCCGTCAGGGTGTGTATATTGTAGACGGAAAGAAAATGGTATACTAATCTTCTCCTGATTTAACCTCGAAACGGTTGCCATAGGCGTCTGCCTTTGGCAACCGTTTGTGGTTTACAGGCGAAGGACCTTCACAATGATTGACTATATGTACAAAATGCTCGTCTTCAGCCAAAGCGCTTTTAGACGCCTGAAAGCGAAATAATTGCGCAAAACCGCTATAAATGTGCCGCCTTTTTCTTAACTTTGCGCGTGCTTAAATCTCTCGCGGACACATATAATATATATACGCACGCGCGAGAGGCAGCATTGAGAAACTTTTAATTTAGGCAAGATAACTCCTACGACTATGAGTGAACAATTGAAAAAAGTCAAAGACCTCGTTGAGCGTCGCCAAAAGGCACGCCTCGGCGGTGGTGAAGTTGCTATCGAGAAACAACACGCCAAAGGCAAAGCCACGGCCCGCGAGCGCATTGACCTGCTGCTTGACAAAGGCTCCTTTGAAGAGATGGATATGTTCAAGCTCCATCGCTGCCACGACTTCGGTATGGACAAGAAGCACTTCTACGGCGACGGCGTCGTGTGCGGTTCGGGCACAGTCAACGGCCGCTTGGTCTACGTGTTTGCACAAGACTTTACCGTAAACGGCGGATCGCTTTCTGAGACGATGGCCGAGAAGATTTGCAAAGTGATGGACCAGTCTCTGAAGATGGGCGCACCTTGCATTGGTCTGAACGACTCAGGCGGCGCACGCATCCAAGAGGGTGTGAACGCCTTAGCCGGTTTCGGCAACATTTTCCAGCGCAACATCGAGGCCTCGGGCGTAGTGCCCCAGATTTCTGGTATCTGCGGCCCCTGCGCAGGTGGCGCCGTCTACTCCCCTGCCCTCACCGACTTCGTGGTGATGCTTGAAGGTGTCAGCTATATGTTCCTCACCGGCCCGAAGGTGGTAAAGACCGTGACCGGTGAAGACGTAACCCAAGAAGACCTCGGCGGTGCCGGTGTGCACTCCACCAAGAGCGGTGTGTGCCACTTCACAGCCAAGACCGAAGAAGAGTTTGCCGGACTCATCCGCAAGTTGCTCTCTTACATTCCGCAGAACAACATGGAGCGCGCTCCCCGTGTGGAATGCACCGACCCCATCGACCGCAAAGAGGATATGCTCAACGAGATTATCCCCGACAACCCCAATATGGCCTACGATATGTATAAGGTCATCGGCGCTACGGTAGACAACGGCGAGTTCCTTGAGGTGCAGCGCAACTTCGCCCGCAACATCATCATAGGCTTTGCCCGCTTCAACGGCCAAAGCGTCGGCATCGTGGCCAACCAGCCCAGCGTCTACGCCGGCGTGCTCGACTGCAACGCTTCGCGCAAGGCCGCTCGTTTTGTCCGCTTCTGCGACTGTTTCAACATTCCCATCGTGTCGTTTGTCGACGTTCCCGGCTTCTTGCCCGGTACGGGTCAGGAATACAACGCTGTCATCGACCACGGCGCCAAACTGCTCTACGCTTACGGTGAGGCTACCGTGCCCAAGGTGACGGTGACCCTGCGCAAGAGCTACGGTGGCTCTCACATCGTGATGGGTTGCAAGCAGCTCAAGGCCGATCTCAACTACGCTTGGCCCTCTGCCGAAATCGCCGTGATGGGTGCCAGTGGTGCCGTGGCTATTCTCAACGGTAAGGAAGCCAAGACACAGGCTGACCCCAAAGCTTTCCTGGCAGAAAAGGAAAAGGAATACAACGACCTTTTCACCAATCCCTACAAGGCTGCCCAGTATGGCTACGTGGACGACGTAATCGAACCGCGCAACACCCGCTTCCGCGTATGCCGCGCCCTTGCTCAGCTTGAAAACAAGCGCGAGACCCGTCCGGCCAAGAAACACGGCAACATTCCTCTCTAAAACCCACTCAGCAATGAAAAACTTTGAATACCGCATCAACGGCCAAGTCATCCGCGTGAAAGTAGACGACCGCAGAGGCACCATTGCCGACGTGCTCGTAGACGGCGCCCACCCGACCGTTGCAGAGGAAGACATGCCGGCCTATGCCGCCGTCATCGCCCTGGCCCTCATAGAGCGCGAAGTCGAGGTCGTGCACGACGACGAACCCGGCGTCATCACCCTCGCAGGTGCCGGCTCAAGCTGGTCTGACCCTCAGCATTTGATGAACACAATCTGACAAAAAGCCACACAAAACATCATGAAACAATACAAATACAAGATAGGTGGTCTGCAATACGACGTCACCATCGATAGCATAAAGGGCAACATCGCCCAAGTAGAGGTGAACGGCATCCCGTTTGAGGTGGAGATGCAAGGTTCTACGCTCGTAGAAGAAGACCTCCCCACACAGTCAGCCGCCGATGCTCCCGCTGCCGCACCTGCCGCTGCTACTCCCGCAGCCGCACCTGCCGCACCTGCTGCTGTCCCTGCCGCCGGTCCCGGCGAAGGCGCTCCGGTGAAGGCACCGCTGCCCGGTGTAGTGGCCAAGATTTTAGTGGCCATGGGACAGAGTGTCAAAAAGGGCGAGACCGTTCTCGTGCTTGAAGCCATGAAGATGGAAAACAACATCACTGCCGAGTGTGACGGCAAGGTCACCGGCATCTGCGTAGCCGCCGGCGACAGCGTGATGGAGGGCACCACCTTGATTACGATTGGTTAATAAATCAACATAACCACACATTTTTTGGTCTTTTTTGTCCTTTTATAGTGACAGAAAAGACCATTTCTTTATATCTTTGCGGCGTTGGGGCATTGCCGCAATGGCTTATGGTTCAGCTGCAGTGCCACAGCCACATCAGTAAAAACATCATTAAAACTCTGCAAACTATGAAGAAATTTATGCTTATGGCCGCTATGGCCGCCTTCTGCCTGAGCCTTGGCGCACAGACCCCTGTCAAGAAATGCGAAAAGAAGTGTGACAAGACCGAATGCTGTCAGAAGAAAGACAAGAAGTGCGACAAAGACTGCAAGAAAGCTTGCGACAAGAAGTGTGACAAGAAGTGCGAGAAGAAATGCGACAAAAAGTGCGACAAGAAATGTGAGAAGAAGTGCACCAAAGCCGCAAAATGCACCAAAGCCACTGAATGCAAGAAGGCTTGCGAAAAGAAATAGGCCGCACCTGCTTTTCTGCACAATGATAAAGCGTCCCGATTGGAAAACAATTCCTAACGGGACGCTTTTTTATTGGGAGTCAGAATGTGGCCATTGGATATGGCACAATCAGATATTAATCACAGGCTGCGATTATCTTCTCTTGAATCTTACCCCTCCGAGGTTCATAGTGGTAGTTCCTATGGTGACGCTATAGGTTCCGTCTTCGAGGAACATATTACCATCACTGCCCACAATAGACACTCTACCCGTCTGATCATTGTACTGGTATTCGAAGCCACCTTGCATCATAGTACTGTTTACAGTAAGAGTCTCTATACCCGTATGGTTGGCATTGAACTGAAGACTGTACCCTTCGATATCGTCACAGTCCCATGTTCCCACAATTGTAGGGGCAAACGATGCATCATCGTCATCGTCATCACTACATGAGTTAAAAGAAACGACGCTCAAGACAAGCATCAATTGTACAAACAAGACATTCCATAATTTTGTCTTCATAATTTTTCCCTAATACGTGTCGGGCGCAACTGCTTTGATGAACCGATTCTCAAAGTCCAAAACAAAATAAAGAGTAAACGGAACGGCACACAAAAAGGCGTGAGAATCTACCGTTCTCGTCCCACCCTTAGAGGCTTTCTCGCATTGCCCGATATTGTAGAACGAGCAACGAGAGCCCTCACGCTGATATGATACACTACCCCAAGCGTACAATCCACACTATCCATAAAGACAGCATAGGTTACGCTTAAGAAGTAAATATACACATCTAGAGGACATCTACGTTGCCTCATCCTTGACAATATCTGAATCTTTGCGAGAAATTCCTAAAGGTCAAAGACAAGACGCAAGTAAACGTCTTTCAATATGTCGTGGTTACACCAAACATTGGACAGTCTATCAAACCATTCTGACGGCAGACAAAGTCAATGAGTCAATATGGGCGACAGACCATACAATGGCTGAATCACCGTTGCAAAGATATAGAATATTTTGCATTAGCGAAAAACTTTGTAAAAATATTCAAACAAGGTACTGAACCGACAGTGAGACGGAAGTGAGAGATTGCGCGGCAGACGGGAGTTTAGGTTTATCTGGACAAGTCGATATATGCACATACAAAACCACCGGCCAACAGTGACAAATATGCTTCAGAAAAAAGATGAAAACGGTGAGAAGGCCGACGGGAAGCCATGGCGGAAGAAGCGAAAATGGCAAAAGACGGACGTGCATAAGGGGATTATCGCCCGGCATAAGGACAAAAGTGCCCGGCATAAGGACAGGAAAAACGGGGATACTGACAGAATTTTCTGTGAGTATCCCCGTAAGGTTCAAATACTGATGTTTCTCGTCTGTTTGAGGGCTATCTTCTTCTCTTCTATGGCAAATATACGCCGGAAACGAGGAGGGGAAAAAGACAAAAGGAGGCGACCAATCTATTAGATATTGGCCACGCGCATAATGTCGGCAAAGACGCCGGCGGCGGTGACATCGGCTCCGGCTCCGTAGCCCTGAATGAGCATGGGGTATTCGCGGTAGCGCTCAGTAGTGAGGGTGATGATGTTGTTGGAACCCTCGAGATCGTAGAAGGGATGGCCCTGAGGTATTTCCTTAAGTCCCACCGAACCTTTTCCGTCGGCCCATCTGGCCACAAAGCGCCAGCATTTGCCCTCGGCCACAAGGCGGCGACGATTGGCCTCAAACTCGGCGTCGAGTGCCGGCAGACCGGCCCAGAAAGCATCGAGGCTGCCTTCGAAAAGATGGTCGGGAATGAACAGATGGCGCTCCACATCATCGGTTTCCAAGCGATAGCCGCTCTCGCGCACCAGAATGGTGAGTTTGCGGATGACGTCTTTGCCGGAAAGGTCAATGCGCGGGTCGGGCTCGCTGTAGCCCATCTCTTGGGCCATCTTGACGGCCCGGCTCAGCGTGACGTCAGCCGAGAGGGTATTGAAAACGAAGTTGAGTGTGCCACTCAGCACGGCCTCAATGGCCAGTATGCGGTCGCCCGAGGCGGTAAGATCGCCTATGGTGTTGATGATGGGCAGACCGGCACCGACGTTGGTCTCGAAGAGCCATTTCACGCCACGCTCGCGTGCCGTGTGCTTGAGCATGAGATAGTTGTCGTAGGCAGAAGAGGCAGCTATCTTGTTGGCTGCCACCACCGAGACATTGTCGGCCAGCAGGGTGCCATATTGTGCCGCCACGGCCTCGCTGGCCGTACAGTCCACAAAGACAGGGTTGCAGACATTCATACGTTTTATGGTATTGACCATATGCTCTACGCCGCCGGGTTGGCCCTCTTCCATGGCTTCCCGGTAGTGGGCGAAGTCAATGCCGTCGGGATGATAGGCGGCCTTGCGACTGCCACATACGCCGACAAGATTGATTTTCAAGCCTTTCTCCTTCATAAGTTGCTCTCGCTGTGCAGCAATCTGCCCCAAGAGGCTGCCGCCCACGGTGCCGGTACCACAGACAAAGAGATTGAGTTCCTGATAGTCGCTGAGGAAGAAGCTGTTGTGCAACACGGTCAGTGCCTTGCTCAGCTGGCTGCGGTCGATGACAAACGAGAGGTTCATTTCGAGGGCTCCCAGTGCCACAGCACAAATGCTGATGCCGTTACGGCCTAAGACACTGAAGAGCTTTCCGGCAATGCCGGGGGTGCACTTCATTCGCTCGCCTACGGCAGCCACGGTGGCCAGACCGCAGGTGAGTTGGCAGGGATTCATCGAGCCATTGGCAATCTCCTGACTGAACTCCTCGTCGAGCAGTCGGCAGGCCTTTTCACCGTCGGCCGGGGTCATACAGATGGAGGTACTCGTCTCAGACGCCGTCTGTGCCACCATGAACACACTGATGCCGCCGGCGGCCAGCGTGGTGAAGATGCGGCGGTTGACACCAATCACGCCCACCATCGAGAAGCCGCTGACGGTGAGCATACTCATATCGTTGACCGACGAGATGCCACGTATGGGACGGGCCGAGACGTCGGCGTCGCGTTTGATGACGCTGCCGGTGGCGGTGGGGTTGAAGGTGTTTTTGACGTAAATAGGGATGTCTTCGGCACAAACGGGGAAAATGGTGGGCGGATAGACCACCTTGGCGCCGAAGTTGCACAGCTCGGTGGCTTCGCCGTATGAAAGTTGGGGGATGGTGTAGGCCGTGGGGATGATGCGCGGGTCGGCGGTAAGGAAACCGTCAACGTCGGTCCATATCTCCAAGGCCTCTGCTTGAAGTGCTGCGGCTATGATGGAGGCCGTGTAGTCTGAGCCACCGCGACCGAGGTTGGTGGTGACACCGGTGGCGAGATCGGAAGCGATGAAACCGCCCACAACGATACGGTCGGCCTGATGGCTGAGTGTCTGCCGCACGAGGGCGTAGGTCTCAGCGAGATTGACGATGTGTTTGCCCTCTTGGCGTGTGGTTTTGATAAAGGTACGCGAGTCAAACCAGCGGGCACCGTCGATGAGCGACGCACAAATGACAGACGAAAGGCGCTCGCCATAGGCCACAATGGCATCGGCGGTCTTGGGGGTGAGGTCTTGGATGAGACTCACGCCGTGGAGAATACTCTTCAACTCACCAAAAAGCGCCTCGACACGGTCTTCCACTTCGGCGGTTTGGCCTGCCGGAACGACGGCACGGACCATCTCAACGTGGCGCAGACGGGCAGACTCGACACTATCGAGATAGCCCATGTCGGCCGTGGCGGCCATCTGAGAAATGCGGATGAGCTGGTCGGTGAAGCCGCCAAGAGCCGACACCACAACTACCACGGGGCCGGAGACCGACTCGACGATTTGCTTCACTTGGTTTATGGAGGCAATGGTTCCCACCGAGGAACCGCCAAACTTCAATACTCTCATATTGGGTTAAGGGTCTGTTTAATGATTATGTTGAGCGGTGTGTCTGTCAAAGGCGTACCGTCTTCTTCGCAGGTTTTGACTCGTTCTGGAGCCGGTCGAGCGCTGTCACCACATAGGTGTATTTCTGATGCCCACCGTCGTAGGGCAGTTTGAGCATCGTTTCAGACGTGACCGTCAATAGGCGGTCGGCTCTGGAGAGGTCTACCTTCTCGCCGGCCTCAAAGCGATAGACGGCATAGCTGTTGGCCTTGTCCATCTCATATTGTGCGGCATCGGGCCGCATACGTCCGTCGGCTCCCCACGGGCTGGTGGTACCGTCGGCAAAGCGTTTGGCGTTTTTGACCTTAGGAGCCGTCCAGAACAGATAGTAACCGTCGGGCATCCACATGGCTTTGACGCTGCGTGGTTTGCCGGGGGCTTTGCCGTCGATGAAAGGCATGGCGGGCTGGAGGGCGATGGTGGTGTGGTAGAGGCTCTTGAGGGCATCGGCAAAACGGCCTTCGTTGCGCACCACAGCAGCCGAATACCACAGACAGCTACCTACGACACCCGGCAAGGTGCGCTGCAGCCTCATCTTCTCTGGCAACTGGTTGAGTGAGGGGTTGTTGAGGTCTTTGGCCTTGACCGTGCGCTCCACGTCCTGACCAATGACGAGCGGCCGCTTTGAGGCGTAGCGCGACCACCATTTGATGAGTGTGTCATAATCGGCCACCTTGTGCCCGATTTCCCAATAGATTTGCGGCACCAGATAGTCTACCCATCCTTGATTGGTCCAGTAAAGCACGTCGGCATAGAGGTCGTCGTAGTTTTGCAGACCGCCAGTCCGGCTTCCTGGCAGGTTGTCTCCTTGACGGGCATTGTGATAGATGCCAAAAGGCGAAACGCCGAATTTTACCCACGGCTTGACGGCATGGATAGAGTCGTGAAGCATCTGCATAAAGCGGTTGACATTCTGACGGCGCCAGTCGCCGCGGTCGGTAAGGCCGTTGCTGTAGCGCGCAAAGGTGGCATCGTCGGGAATGGCCTTGCCGGCAGCCGGGTAGGGATAGAAATAGTCGTCGATGTGGAGACCGTCAACGTCGTAGCGGCGGACGATGTCGGCGGCTATGCGACAAATGTATTCGCGGTTTTCAGGCAAACCCGGGTCAATGATGGCCAGATCGTCATAATAGAAGCAACGCTCGCGATGGCGGGCCAGATAATGTGTCGAGGCAATCTCTTTCGTCCCCTTGGTTTTGGCTCTGAACGGGTTTATCCACGCATGCAACTCCATGCCACGACGGTGGCACTCGGCCGTCATCCAGGCCAACGGGTCCCAATAAGGCATAGGCGCACGTCCCTGTGTACCGGTGAGAAAACGCGACCACGGTTCGTAGGGACTCTGATAGAGCGCATCGGCTTCACCTCTCACCTGAAAGATTATCGTGTTGACACCACAGCGTTGCAGTTCGTCAAGCTGACGGGTAAGATTGCCTTGCATCGCGTCGCGGTCCATTCCTTGAAACTGGCCGTTGATGATTTGTATCCACGCGCCGCGAAACTCGCGCTTAGGCGCAGTGGGCGCCGTCTGGGCAGAAAGGGCATTGAAGACGAAAGACAACAAAAAGAGGGAGAGTAGAAGTCGGTTGGTTTTCATTGGTAAATGACAGTTTGTAGCCAAGGGGAGCTACAAAGAAGTGGTTTTGTTTTTGGGTTAATAGCTCAAATGAATACTTTACGGCGGCTGGACGATGGCATTCAAGACGAGGCAGCCTTCCGGCCTTCGTAAGCCTCAATGGCACGCTTCATGGCCATACGCCCCACTCGGACAATGCGTCCGGCACGGTCGTAGTCGAACTCGCCAAAGCGGTTGACGGGAATGTCCACGCGGATGTCGGGTGGCGTGATTTGGAGAGCCCGCTCAGTGTTGGACTGTATCATCAGCGAGAACGTGTTGGAGAGTAGCGTGTAGTAGTTGCTGTCTGCCATCTCCGGGTCGGGGATGAGTTTCTGCCAAAGCGACGACCCGGCTGCCTTGAGACGCTGTTTGGCCTGACGGCGAATGAGGTCGTAGACGGGGTCGGCCGGGGCATTGACATTGATGGCCACCAGAATGTCGCCTTCGTGACGTTTCACGCGATTGAGCGGTATGGGATTGACCGCACCGCCGTCTATCAATATCCGGCCGTCGGTATGCATCGGTCTAAGGATGGACGGAAGAGAGATAGAGGCCCTGACGGCTTTGAGCAGACTGCCTTCCCGGAAGTCTATCTCCTCGCCGTGCTGCACGTCGGCGGCCACGGCGCAAAAGGGGATGGGCAGTTGGGAGATGTCGGTGTCGGGCACAATCTCGGCGATGGCGTCCATCACTCGGCGGCCCTTGACCACATGGTTCAGGCTGAACGAGAAGTCGACCAGCTGAAACACCTTCTTGCGGTCGAGCGAGACAAGCCAGTCTTTGATTTCGGCCAACTTTCCGGCGGCATACATACCGCCAATCAAGGCTCCCATCGACGTGCCGGCCACCGAAGTGATTTCATAGCCGGCGCGCTCAAGCGCCTCAATGGCTCCGATATGCACGAAACCACGGGCGCTGCCGCTGGACAGCACCAAGGCCACTCTTTTTGGGGATGGCGGCTGGGTAGACGTCATGTTGAGAAGGGAAGTCTGTAGTGTTTGGTGTTTGTGTTTAAGGCGCAAAGGCCGGAGGTCATTCTTCGGCCTGGGTGGTAGCCTTGACCAGCTCTTGCAGCATTTCGGGTGTAAATTGGCCTAACAGCTGCATCACTATGGCACCTGTCTCTTGAGTACAGATGAACATCAAGAGTTCATCGTAACCGCCCTCGACGGGATAGGCATAGATGGCGACTGTGCCTTCTTGGTTTTGCATACTTGCGAGCGTTTCGTAAGACTTGTTGGCCTTGAGTTCATTGACACAGGCGTCAATCACCGGTGCAGCCTTGGCGTCTTGAGCCAGATAGATGCTCATCTCGTTGACGTTCTTAAGCATCTCGGCGCTCATGCCTTCCATTTGTTCGCCCATATCCATACCGGAGGCAATCGCCATCTGTAGCATTTCTTTGCCTAACTTGACTTCTTGCACGCCTTCAATCGAAGAGATGGCAGAGAAATCGGCACGGCCGTCGGCCATTGTGGGCAACACGGCCACGAGGGCCAAGAGCAAAGTGATAAATGTCTTTTTCATTGTTTTGAAAATTAAAGATGAATGTTATTGGGCACGTTGAAATCTGATTTTATAGGTGAGTGGTGTGCGCGGCACGCGATAAGGTTGCGTGGTGTCGCAGGCGGCACCTCCACAGCTGGCATTACCCACGCCGCGGGTCTTGGCATCGAGGTGCAGCACATTAGACTTGCCCGGTGTGAGGTCGTAGTAGTGGGCTGCATTCATCAGCTGGGCGTCGGTGTAAGGCGTCAAAGAGAAGCTGACTTCACCCTCGGTCTGCATAGACACGGCAAAGCCGTCGGCGGCCTTAAGCGTCAGACTGCGCAAACCTTCACGGCCGCCTGTGGTCTGCGGCTTCTGGTTGAACTCAACCATGTCTGCCACACTCGAAGTGTATCGGCCCACGGGGCAACCGTCAAGGCGGTCGGCCCAATTCTCATAAGGGCCGTGGGCATAATAGTCCACCTGCGACAAAGCCGAGTCGAGCAGACAAACCACGCCGGCACGGCGCAGGTCGTCGGTCTTGGGGAGAAGACGGACGGTCATGTCGACAACGCCGTCGGGCGAAATGGCATAGTCAATCTCTTGGGCACAAAGGTTGCCGTCGCGTGAGGTTTTGACAATGGTAAGGCCGTCTTTGTTTTCCACGGAGAGTTTGCCCTCGGCGGCCAGTCCGTTGTCGGTGCGGCCATAGCGGTCGTTTTCAATCCAGCGATGGTTGTCGTAGACAAAGCCGCCTTCTTCAGAGATGATATTGCGACCGTCAAATGCCAAGGCAATGAGGCGGCCAGTGGCTTGGTCGAAGCGGAGCGATACGCGGTCGTTGCCCAAGAACAAGGCACCGGCACCGTCGGTCATAGCCAGATGGCGCGTTCCTTTAACGGTCAGGGGAGCCAAAGGCGCACGCTCGGTCAGACCAAACTGAGCGGCGGCGTAGACGTGGCCGGCAGGCGCAAACAGAGAGGCTTCACGGCCAACGACACGTATGTTAAGCATCACCTCCTTGCCTTGCGCTTTGGCCTTGGCCAGACTGACGCTCGGTTTGAATGTGAGCAGGAGACTGTCGCCGGCGGCCACGGGCGACAGGCGCAGGGTCTTGGTTTTCTTCACCACGCCGTCGACCAGCGTTTCATATTGCAAGTTCATACCGGCCAAGTCACGGAAGGCATAGGCGTTGGTGAGTTTCACACGCACGGCGTTTTGGCTTTCGTCCACACCGTCCAGCGCGAATTTGACGTACTGATAGGCGGCCTTGACCTCCATCAGTTTGGCACTGGGCGTACGCGTGGCGGGAATGAGACCATTGCTGCAGAAATTGCCTTGATGGGGGCCGGGGAAGTCATAACCGGTGCGCAAACGGCCCTTATAGGTGCCGGCCTTTATCTCGGCCGGCTCGTAAATGGCTTGGTCAATCCAGTCCCAGATACCGAAACCGATAATCGAGCTACTGCTTTCGGCGCGCTCGCAATATTCCCGCATATTGCCGGTTGAGTTGCCCATCGAGTGGGCCATCTCACAAATGAACATCGGCCGGTCGAAGCTGTTGCGGTAATAGTCCATCCAGTCCATTCCGGGGTACATCTTTGAATACAAGTCAGAGAAACGGTTGCCGCCGTAACTCTTGCCGTCGCGTGTACCTTCATAGTGAATGGGCCGCGGGTCAAGTTCGCGGGCCTTGGCGTAGCAGAATTTGAAGTTTTCGCCACCGCCACATTCGTTGCCCAGACTCCAGAAGATGACCGAAGGATGGTTGCGGTCGCGAAGCACCATCCGCTCTATGCGGTCGGTAAAAGCCGGTATCCACGACGGCCTGTCGGAGAGACTCTGATTGGCATGGTCTTCGAGGTCGGCCTCATCCATACAATAGAGTCCGTAGTAGTCGAACATGGCATACATCCGGGCGTTGTTAGGATAGTGCGACGTGCGGATGGTATTGATGTTGTGCTGCTTCATCAGCATAACGTCTTTCAGCATCGTTTCCGTGGTGACGGCGCGACCGAGGAGCGGGTCGGTGTCTTGCCGGTTGACGCCTTTGAAAAAGACCGGCCGGCCATTGACATAGACCTTGGCGTCGCGAATGGCAATGTCGCGGAAACCGTATTTGGTGGAGAAAGCCATCTCTTCGTTGCCGGCGCCGTCTTTCTGCACCACGGTGATGGTGTAAAGGTTGGGGGTCTCTGCCGACCAAAGACGAATGGCCTTGACCTCAAGCCGGGCTTTAATGGTCTTGAGGGAGTCGGCAGAGAGATTGATGCTCTCCGTCGTCTGAGCCACTTCGCGGCCTTCTGTATCCAACACCTTGACGACAATCTGCTTGGTCGCGGCGAGGCGGTCGCGGTTGTCCACGGTCAGCGCTATGTCGAGTCGGGCGTTCTCTCTCGCGGCATCAAGTTGAGAGGTGACATAATGGTCGCGCACCGACACACGGGGTACATTATATATATATACGTCACGGTGGATGCCACTCATGCGGAACATGTCCTGACATTCAAGATACGAACCGTCAGACCAGCGGAACACCTGTACGGCCAGGCGATTGTGGCCGGCACGCAGATGGGGCGTCAAGTCAAACTCGGTCACGTTGTTGGCACCCTGCGTGTAGCCCACATATTGTCCGTTGAGCCAGACAAAGGCGGCCGAATAGATGCCACCGAAGTGGATGAACGTGCGACGGTTGAGCCAGTCGGCGGGTACGTCGAAGTCTCTCACATAAGAGCCCACGGGGTTGATGCCATAGTTCTTGCCGCCGTCGTTATAGCCCGGACGGGCCTTGATAAAGGGCGGCGTGTTGGCGTGAGGGTATTCCACGTTGCAATAAATAGGCCGGTCATAGCCTTGCATCTCCCAGTTTGACGGCACAGGTATGGTGTCCCATTGGCTCACGTCGTAGCCTTCCTTGTAAAAGTCGAGCGGCCGGGCCGAAGGTTCGGAGACGAAATGGAAGCGCCATGTACCGCTCAGAAGCTGGTAGCGGTCGTTTTGGGGCGTAGTCCAAGGGGTGGCGAAATAGGCGGCATCGGCCCGCATGGCGGCTTCGTCTTTATAGGGCATATAAGTGGCCACGCCGCGCTCCTTATTCTCGCCAAAGATTGTTTCGTCTTCCCAATAGGGTGAGGCAATCTTGGGTTTCTCCACCTGTTCGAAAGCGAACCAGGCCTCACGGTCTTTGGCGTCGAAGGGCACGAGAGTCAGCTGTCCGTCTCTGAGGGCATACATCTTGCCACTCTTGGCTTTTGAGGCCGAAGTGATGAGATAGGTACCGGCTTGGCCTTCGACGGGGACAAAGCGAAACTTGGCATTGTTCCACACGCCCTCGGTGGCGGGCCACTGCAAGAGCCACGTGATGGCGGCATTGTCGCCGCCGTCGTCGAAGTGCTGGGTATAGAAAGCATTCTGCACCACACGTGTCTGCAGGTCGAGCATTTTGATGTTCCAGTACTGGCCGCGGTTGAGCGTTTCAGCTTTTTCTCCCACTATTCTGGCATTATTCTCGCCCGAGTCGCCATTACCCAGCACCCAGTCGGGATGAGCCACAGAGCGGATGCGATAGGCCAGATCCTGGTCAAAGCCGGCTGCGGCGGCCTGGCGGATTTCAAACCAAGCGTTACGGTCGGTCTTGGCCTTGTCTTTGGCCTCCAGACCTATGCTGCCATCAGACAGACTTACGGCCGCCACCTCGGGACGGTTGGCTGGAACGAGCAAGACAGCACCCTGTTTGCCCACGGCCTCAATCTTCCACAGTTGTGCTTCGTCCGAGCCGTTGTTTTCACCCGTACCGACTTTCGCGCCGGCCGTGCGGAGACTCTGGTTGGTAAAGGGGTTTATCAGGCGCCAACTTCCGGCCAGAGCCGAAACGGTCCAGTGCTGTTCGGGCCTGTCGGCATTGGTCTTGGCCAGTATGGCCTTGCCGGCATCGGGCTGATGGTCGATGGCCGAAGCCTGACGGGCCACGGGTACAATGTGATAGAGCGCGCCGGGCTGATAAGTCTGGGCGGTGGCAGTGAGCCCCCACAGACAAGCCAAGAGGCTGAAGAAAGTCAATCTCAATACGTGGTTCTTACGTTTCATAGCGTATAGGTAGGAGGTTAGATATTATCGTCCGATAGACTGGATGCGGCTGCGGAGTTGCTTGGTGATTTCCACGAACATATACCCCTGCTGGTTGCCTTTAATCTTGCTTTCGTTGCGTTGGAAAGTTTTGGCGGCGTATTCCTTTGATTTTTCAAAAGTCAACTTCGACACCTGGCTCTGACTCTTTCCCTGCATAGTAGAGTCGAGTTTCTCTTCGGGGAAATAGTCGTCGAGGTCGACGTCGCCTATCATAGTGGTTTCGAGGAAGGTGAGATTTTTATTTTTGCTGTCGGTATAGTAGCCCACAAACATATGTCCGGGTATCTGCACCAAGACCGGGGTGATGTTGATGGCACGCAGCAGGGAGGCAAACAAGACACTGCCGTCGACGCAGTTGATTTGCGAAGTTTTGAAAGCATCTTCAAACGTGCGCACCCTTTGCGACCAGACCACGTTACTCGACAGGCTCGAATAAGACACCGAACTGTATTTGAAGTTTCGCTTTTGCAACACGAACCAAAGGGCATAGACCTGCTTGTCTACGCTCTCGGCGGTGCCTACCTGATAGCCCTGGAAGCGACGGACGATGCGCGTGTTGAGTGCCTCGCGCAAAAGTTGGTCGATAAGGGGATTTTCTTCGTTGACATAGGCGGCAAAGAGCTGGCGTGTAGAGACATACGACGACTTGCCCGATGGCAAAGTCCGCATATAACCGAGCAAGCATTCGTTGATGCTGCGCACGGAGAAGGTGCGCACTTTCTGCCCGAGGCTCTCGCCGTTGAGCTCCACCGTCATCGCCACACTGACCGGCTCTGCTTGCTCGTTGCCGCGCAGGGTCTCGTAGCGCCACAACACGTCAGGGTAGATAGTATAGGTGACGTCTTTCTTGGGCAAGACAAACGTAGAGACAGACTTGGCAAAAAACGGTGTCTCTTCCAGTTCGATGCGGACCATCGAGTTGGGTTTCTCTGCCGTCACTTGCACGGCCAGGCCGTTGCGTACGTTGCCTATGCAGGGTGTGTCGACGGGTGTGATGAAAGCGGCGTCGGTAGTGGCAATGGAGATGATGGCCGAGGGAAAGATGTTGCCGCCAAGGAGGTCTTTTATCTCAAAATCCTTCGAGGCCTTACTGGCCCCGAAACAGGTCAGGGCCACAGCCGTCACCGCCACGACTGCCACAACCGCCACACCGACCAGCAGCGGGCGGCGCCATTGGCGTTGTTTGAAAAAGGCCGGCAGTTTCATAGGCGAAAGTCTGAAACCGTGACTACGGTTGGCTTAAAAGATGAGATAAAAATAGAGCGTAGAAGCAGGGATGGCCAGCAGCGACGAGTCGAAGCGGTCGAGCATACCGCCGTGTCCGGGCAGTATGTGACCGCTATCTTTTATACCCAACTGGCGTTTGAGCAGGCTCTCCACCAAGTCGCCCCAGGTGCCAAACACGCAGACGGTCAAGGCAAATCCCATCCAGACGGCAATGGTCATCGTGCCGGTGAGTGTGGCCATAATCCAGGCGGCCAAGAGGCAGAGCAGACCGCCACCAATCGAGCCCACCCAACTTTTCTTGGGCGAAATGCGGGGGAAGAGTTTGGCGGGGAAACGTTTGTGGAGCAACGACCCCACACAATAGGCGCCGGTGTCGTTGGTCCAGATGAAGATGAACACCGACAGGGGAAGCAGGGAGGCATATCCGGTTTCAAACCCTGCGGCGGGATGGAAGGCCAGACTGCCCAACAGACTGAAGGGCAAGGCGATGTAAATCTGTGCCGCAAAGGCATAGGCCCAGTTCTGAAACGGCGTCTCCGAGCGGGCATAGAGTTCGTAGACCAATAAAAGAATGATGATCAAGATGTAGCCTGCGCTCAATGCCTTGGCGTGAGTGGGCGACATAAAATCTGACGAGCCGAAGATGACCGCGGCAAAAAGATAAATCGCACCGAGAGTGGTGAGCGGGGCATTGACCGAGGCTCCGCCATGCTGGTTGGCCAACTGGCAAAACTCCCACACGGTCAGTGCAGTGACAATGGAAAACACGGCGGCGAAAGAGATGGGGCCGCCCAAGATGCCCAGCACGATGCAGGCCACAAAGAGCACGCCTGTAATGGTGCGTGAAATCAGATTGCTCATAGTCTGTAATTATTGTTTATCGCCTTCGGGGTTTGCGCTCTCGGCAGTGTCGGAAGCCGGCGTGGCGTCTGACTGTTCTGAGGGGAGAGGCGGCAGGGGCTCGCTGTCTGTGCCGGCAGTGGCCGCGCCGTCTGTATCGCTCTGCGCCGCAGCTTTTTCTTCCTCCTCACGGATTTCGTCGGCACGGCTCTTCCACGGCCGTTTACCGAAGATTTTCTCCACGTCTTCGGTGAAGATAACCTCACGGCCGATGAGGATTTGGGCCAGTTGGCCGTGTTTGGGCGCGTTGTCCATCAAGATGCGCTTGGCGCGGTCATATTGTTCGGCAATCAAGGCCTTGACTTCGGCGTCGATCTGTTCGGCTGTCTTTTCTGAGTAAGGCTTGGTGAAGTTGTATTCCTGGTTGTTGTAGTAGCAGAGATTGGCCAGTTTGTCGCTCATACCAAGATAGGCCACTATGCCATAGGCCCGCTTGGTGACGCGTTCAAGGTCGTTGAGCGCACCACTTGAGATGTGGCCCATGAAGAGTTCTTCGGCGGCGCGTCCGCCCAGCGTGGCACATATTTCGTCAAGCATCTGCTCTTTGGTGGTGATGCTGCGCTCTTCGGGCAAGTACCATGCGGCACCGAGAGCCTGTCCGCGGGGCACGATGGTCACTTTGACCAACGGGTTGGCATATTTGAGCAACCACGACACCGAGGCATGGCCGGCCTCATGAATGGCGATGGTGCGCTTTTCTTCTTGCGTCATCACTTTCGACTTCTTCTCCAATCCGCCAATGATGCGGTCTACGGCATCGAGAAAGTCTTGTTTGCCCACCGTGTCGCGGTTGTGGCGGGCAGCGATAAGCGCAGCCTCATTGCAGACGTTGGCAATGTCGGCTCCCGAGAAACCCGGTGTCTGTCGGGCCAGGAAGTCGACGTCGAGGTCTTTGTCGAGTTTGAGCGGAGCCAGGTGTACGTTGAAGATGGCTATGCGCTCGGAGAGTTCGGGCAGGTCCACGTGGATCTGGCGATCGAAACGGCCGGCACGGAGCAGGGCCGGGTCGAGGATTTCCACGCGGTTGGTGGCTGCGAGGATAATCACACCTGAATTTGAGCCGAAGCCGTCCATCTCGGTGAGTAGCTGGTTGAGCGTGTTCTCGCGTTCGTCGTTGCCGCCAAACGAGGGATTTTTGCCTCTTGAGCGGCCCACGGCGTCAATCTCGTCAATGAAGATGATGCAGGGTGCTTTCTCTTTAGCCTGACGGAAGAGGTCGCGCACGCGGCTGGCTCCCACACCGACAAACATTTCGACAAAGTCGCTGCCGGCCATGGAGAAGAAGGGCACGTCAGCCTCGCCGGCCACGGCTTTAGCCAGCAAAGTCTTACCAGTCCCCGGCGGACCCACGAGCAAAGCACCCTTAGGGATTTTGCCACCGAGTTTGGTGTATTTTTTCGGGTTTTTCAAGAAGTCGACTATCTCTTGCACTTCTTGCTTGGCGCCTTCCTGTCCGGCCACATCCTTGAAGGTGACGTGTGTGCCTTTACCTTTTTCAAACAGGCGTGCCTTGCTCTTGCCCACGCCAAAGACGCCGCCCGAGGCTCCGCCGCCTCCGCCGCTCATGCGCCGCATAATGAAAATCCACACGCCTATGAGCAGAACGAAAGGCAGCAGCGTGGAGATGAGACTCGTAAAGAAATTGTTGCTCACCTCATAGCTCACCTTCATATTGTGGCCGATGACGAACTCGCCGAGTTTGTCGATGTCGGCCGGTCCGTCGGTCACGAGCGAGGGGCTGTTGCCTGTGCGGTCGAGTCCCTGGCCGAAGATTTTGCGCACCTTGTCGGCGTCGGGTTTGAGCATCATGCGGGCGGTGCCGTCGGTCTTGTTGATAATTACCTCCGAGCCATAGCCTTCGGCCACATAGTTGCAGAAGTCAGAATAAGCCACGTCTTTGCTTATGCTACTACCCGAGCCCTGGCCCTGGAAGAGCATAAACGCCAGACCGCCTATTATAATAATGTAGAGCCAGTTCAGATTGAAGCGTGGCATCTTGCTTTTGTTGTCTAATCCGTTTTGTGCCATTGTTTTGTTACTGATGGTTAGTCGATGTCGGCCACCTCGGTGAGTTTGGCATCGTCCCAGAGGTGCTCAATGTCGTAGAACTCGCGCATGTCGGGCAAGAGGATGTGCACCATCACGTTGCCGTAGTCCATGGCAATCCAGAAGGCGTTTTGCCGTCCGGCTATGGCCGTTGGTTTCTCGTTGCAGTCGCGTCCGGTGAACTCTTCCACGGCGTCGGTCACAGCGTCGGCCTGCTGTGGTGAGCCGGCGGTGCAGATGACGAAATACTCACACGGCGCCGTGTTGATGCCGGTGAGGTCGGCCACGACGATGCGGCGGCCTTTTTTCTCTTGAATACCTTTTACGATAGTGTCTACGAGTGTGTTTTGCTTTGTCATAAATGTCGTTGTCGTGAGCGCGCGGGGTCGGCACTGCCAAAATGACAGCCGGTGGCGCCCGGAATGAAGTTTATAGTGTTTTTGCGTCGGTGCGCTTCGTCTTCGGATGGCACAACCTTCATTGAAGGTTCAGTACACACCACTTGTAAGGTGCAAAGTTAAAATGATTTATCAGAATGAGCCTTTTTGTGGCGTGCAAATGCCGCCTTTTTGAGTTTTTTGTGTTTTCTGAAGCAGTTTGACCGAGGGGGAAAGCCCGCTATATGGCTCAAAAAACCATCTTTTTTAAGGTATAGTGCAAAAAACACGCCAAAAAATTTGCAGGGAAAGCCAAAAGGCGTAACTTTGCAGCCGTAATCGAGAGGGCATCTTGGTTACAACAGGTTTTTGGGGTATGGTGTAATTGGCAACACTACAGATTCTGGTCCTGTCTTTCCTGGTTCGAGTCCGGGTACCCCAACCAAAAGCGACGATGAGCATCCGCGTTCATCGTCGCTTTGTTTTTGGCCTCACCAAGGCCCGTCTTGGCAGCGGCTCTCCCCCACTCCCGGCCGCCCTTCCGCCACGCCGCGCCACCTCGCGGCTTTGTCTTTTATTGAAACTCTATTTGACACTATCTTTGACGTAGGATAAGAGAAAGGAGAGGCCTGACGGCCTCTTTTTTTGTGTTTCAACGCGTTATGGGGCTAAGGACAGTTTTTCCTGCGATACTTTCAGTTTTTTCTGGAATACTTGCCGGAGATTTCTTCCTTATGAAAGACCTAAATCGGGCCGCTTTTGGTCTTTTCGCGCCGCCTTTCAAGCATTTTTTGAAGCCACTCAGAACGTCGCGAAAGTTTTTTACAAAAAAATCCGCTTTTTGTGTCACGGATGAGAGGCGGTTTTGTCACAAACGGAAAGCCTGAACGCATTTCCACACCCTATTTCTCTCCCCTCAAAATCTCTCGCGCCACCACCGCACAACAAAATATAGGTTCGCGCGCGTGAAAAAGCGCGGCAGATGTGGGTGAGACTTCGCTTTTTTCGTAACTTCGCGGCAAATTATCTAAAATCAAATCTTACTACATAACATGATGACAGCTAACGAAATCAGAGAATCGTTTAAAAAGTTTTTTGAAGAAAAAGGACATGCCATTGTGCCATCGGCTCCAATGGTCATCAAAGACGACCCCACGCTGATGTTCACCAACGCGGGTATGAACCAGTGGAAAGATATTATTCTCGGCACCCGCGACCCCGAACCGCGCCGCCGCGCCGACTCACAGAAGTGCCTGCGCGTGAGCGGTAAGCACAACGACCTCGAGGAGGTGGGACACGACACCTATCACCACACTATGTTTGAAATGCTCGGCAACTGGAGCTTCGGCGACTACTTCAAAGAGGGTGCCATCGACATGGCCTGGGAATACCTCGTCGACGTGCTCGGCCTCAACCCTGCCGACCTCTACGCCACCGTCTTCGAAGGCTCGGCCGAAGAGGGCCTCGGCCGCGACGACGAAGCCGCTCAGATATGGCTCAAACACCTGCCTGCCGACCACATCATCAACGGCAACAAGCACGACAACTTCTGGGAGATGGGAGAGACGGGACCCTGCGGCCCTTGCTCGGAAATCCATCTCGACTCGCGCTCGGCAGAAGAAAAGGCCAAAGTGCCCGGTGCACAGTTGGTCAACAAAGACAACCCGCAGGTCATCGAAATCTGGAATATCGTGTTCATGCAGTTCAACCGCAAAGCCGACACGTCGCTCGAACCGCTCTCAATGAACGTTATCGACACGGGTATGGGCTTTGAGCGACTGGTGCGTGCCATTCAGGGCAAACAGTCGAACTACGACACCGACGTGTTCCGCCCCATCATCTGCAAGATCTGTGAGCTTTCGGGTCTTGAATATGGTAAAGACGAGAAAATCGATGTGGCCATGCGCGTCCTCGCCGACCACTTGCGCGCCATCGCCTTCAGCATTGCCGACGGCCAGTTGCCCTCAAACGCCAAAGCCGGCTACGTCATCCGCCGCATTCTGCGCCGTGCCGTACGCTACGCCTATACTTTCCTGGGACAGAAAGAGGCTTTCATCTGCCGCCTCGTGCCGGTGCTCGTCCACGAAATGGGCGGTGCCTATCCCGAACTGCCGGCACAGCAAGACCTCATCACTCGCGTCATCAAGGAAGAGGAAGAGTCTTTCCTCCGCACCCTCACAGCCGGCATCGCCATGCTTGAAGGCTTGATGGCCGAAACACGTGAGGCCGGCCGCAAAGACGTGGACGGCACCAAAGCCTTCACCCTCTTCGACACCTACGGCTTCCCCTTCGACCTCACCCAACTCATCTGTGCCGAAAACGGCCTGGGCGTGGACGAGGAAGCCTTCAACGTGGAAATGCAAAAGCAAAAAGAACGTGCACGCGGCGCCGCTGCCGTCGAGACCGACGACTGGGTGGTGGTGAGTGAAGGCGAAACGACCTTCAAAGGCTGGGACTGCACCGAGCACGACTGCCACATCCTGCGCTACCGCCGCGTGAAACGCAAAAAACAGACCTACTACGAACTCGTCCTTGACACGACGCCCTTCTATGCCGAAATGGGCGGTCAGGTGGGCGACCGCGGTGTGCTCACCAACGACACTGAGACCATCGAAATATTCGACACCAAACGCGAAAACAACCTCCCCATCCACCTCACAGAGACTCTGCCCACCAATCCGGCAGCCGGCTTCAAGGCCGTCGTTGACGCAGAAGCCCGTCACGCCAGCGAGGCCAACCACACCGCCACCCACCTGCTCGACCAAGCCTTGCGCGAGGTGCTTGGCACACACGTAGAACAAAAAGGTTCGCTCGTCACTCCGGACTATCTGCGTTTCGATTTCTCCCACTTCCAAAAGGTGACGCCCGAAGAACTGCGTCAGGTGGCCCGCATCGTCAATGCCCGCATCCGCGAAGACATTCCCATGCAAGACCATCGCGACGTGCCCATCGCCGAAGCCAAGCAGCTCGGCGCCATCGCCCTTTTCGGCGAAAAATACGGCGACCGCGTGCGCGTGGTACAGTTTGGCAAGAGCGTTGAGTTCTGCGGCGGCTGCCACGTGAAGAGCACCGGCAAGATTGGCTTTATCCGCATACTCTCTGAAAGCAGTGTCGCCGCAGGCGTGCGCCGCATCGAGGCCATCACGGGCCGACTGGCCGAAGAGAGCATCTATGCCCAGGAAGACGTGATGAACGGTCTGAAAGCCTTCTTCAACAACGCCAAAGACATCACGGCGGCCATCCGCAAGACCATCGAAGAAAACGACGAACTGCGTAAGCAGGCGGCCGCCTTCGTCAAAGAGCAGACACTGCGTATGAAAGACAAACTCGTGGCTTCGGCACAAAACATGGGCGGCATCAAACTCGTCAAATCACTCGTGCCGGGCGACATCGCTCCCGACGTGGTCAAAGACCTCGCCTTCCAGATTGGCGCCCAACTGCCCGAAAGCACACTCTGCGTGCTCGGCAGCAAACACGACGACAAACCGTTGCTCACGGTCATGATAAGCAAAGACCTCATCGCCAGCAAGCAACTCCACGCCGGCAACCTCGTGCGCGAAGCCGCCAAACTCATCAAAGGCGGCGGCGGCGGCGCTCCCCACTTCGCCACAGCCGGCGGCAAAGACACCAGCGGACTGGAAGCAGCCCTTGACAAGGTGGTGGAACTGGCCGGACTCTAATCAGCAAACCTTAATCTTATTTATCATGGAAAAGATAATCGGACTCATCGATGCGCCCTTCACGCCGTTTGACGCGCAGGGCGAAGTAAATCTCCAGCCCATACCGGCCTATGCCGCAATGCTCAAGAAGAATGGTCTGAAAGGCGTGTTCATCAACGGCAGCTCCGGCGAGGGCTATATGCTTACCGACGAGGAGCGTATGCGCCTGGCCGAGGCCTGGATGGCCGCAGCCCCGGACGATTTCAAAGTGATTGTCCACGTGGGCAGTTGCTGTCTGAAATCGAGCAAAGCCCTGGCCGCCCACGCCCAAAGCATCGGCGCCTGGGGGGTCGGCGCCATGGCACCTCCCTTCCCCAAGATAGGCCGCATCGAAGAACTCGTGGCCTATTGCGAAGAGATTGCTGCCGCCGCGCCCAACCTTCCCTTCTATTTCTATCATATCCCGGCCTTCAACGGCGCCTTCTTGCCGATGGTGGACTTCCTTAAAGCCGTGGACGGACGCATTCCCAACTTCGCCGGCATCAAATACACCTTCGAGAGCATCTATGAATACAACCAGTGCCGACTTTACAAAAATGGCAAATACGATATGCTGCACGGCCAGGACGAGACTATCCTGCCCTCACTCGCCATGGGCGGTGCACAGGGCGGCATCGGCGGCACGACCAACTACAACGGCCGCTGCCTGACCGGCATCATCGACGCCTGGAAAGCCGGCGACCTCGACAAGGCCCGCGAACTGCAAAACTTTGCCCAAGACGTCATCAACGTCATCTGCCACTACCGCGGCAACATCGTGGGCGGCAAACGCATCATGAAACTCATCGGCCTCGACCTGGGCAAGAACCGCACGCCGTTCCGCAATATGACCGACGACGAAGAGGCTGCCATGAAGGCCGAACTCGAAGCCATCGACTTCTTCAATAAGTGCAACGTCTTCTGAAAGCAACGGTAAACGACTGGTATGACTACACAAAACTATCTCAACTATTGGGCCGACCTCTACAAGACCGACCTGACGGAAGACATTATGCCCTTTTGGCTCAAAAACGGTCTCGACCGCGTCAACGGCGGTGTCTACACTTGCCTCGACCGCGACGGCAGTCTGATGGATACGACCAAGTCTGTCTGGTTTCAAGGCCGCTTTGCCTTCATCTGTGCCTACGCCTACAACACCGTAGAGCAACGTCCCGAATGGCTGGAGGCCGCACGCCTCACCCTTGATTTCATCGAAGAGCATTGCTTCGACACCGACGGCCGCATGTTTTTCGAGGTGATGGCCGACGGCACACCACTGCGCAAACGCCGCTACATCTTCAGCGAAAGCTTTGCCGCCATCGCCATGGCCGAATACGCCAAAGCCACAGGCGACAAGAGCTATGCAGAAAAAGCGTTGGCCTTGTTCAAGACTATGCGCCGTTTCCTCAACACGCCGGGTCTGCTCGAGCCGAAATATCTTCCCACTCTCCAGGCTCAGGGCCACTCCATCACGATGATAATGATCAACGTGGCCTCACGCATCAAGATGGTGGCCGAAGACACCGAACTCGACGAGCAAATCACGGCGTCGGTCGCTGCCATTGAGCAGTATTTCGTTCACCCCGAGTTCAAGGCCCTGCTTGAGATGGTGGGACCACAAGGCGAATTCATCGACACTTGCAACGGCCGCGTCATCAATCCCGGGCACTGCATAGAGACCTCTTGGTTCCTCCTTGATGTGGCCGAGGCGCGACACGATGACCACCTGCGACAATTGGCGCTGCAAATTCTTGACTGGTCGTGGGACTGGGGTTGGGACAAGGAGTTCGGAGGTATCATCAACTTCCGTGACTGCCGCAACCTGCCCTCTCAAGACTACTCCCAAGACATGAAATTCTGGTGGCCGCAGACCGAAGCGATTATTGCCAATCTCTATGCCTATAAGCTGACGGGCGACGAGAAGTATCTCAAGCGTCACCGCCAGATTAGCGAGTGGACCTATGCCCATTTCCCCGACCGCCAATACGGGGAGTGGTTCGGCTATCTGCATCGCGACGGCTCCGTGGCCCAGCCTGCCAAAGGCAACATCTTTAAGGGACCGTTCCACATCCCTCGCATGATGATCAAGTGCCTTGAACTCTGCAAAGACTAACCACCCAAGCCTTACCAACCATGAATAACAAAAAAATCTATCCTTGGATAGTCGTAGCCCTGCTATGGGGCGTGGCCTTGCTCAACTATATGGACCGGCAGATGCTTAGCACGATGCGCGACGCGATGCAGGTGGACATTGCCGAATTGCAGGAAGGCAAATATTTCGGCTATCTGATGGCCATTTTCCTATGGATATACGGTCTGATGAGCCCGATATCGGGTTTCATCGCCGACCGCCTCAACCGCAAATGGCTCATAGTGGGCAGTCTGTTTGTCTGGTCGTCGGTGACGTACCTGATGGGCGTGGCCACAACCTTCACACAAGTATTCTGGCTGCGTGCGCTGATGGGTGTGAGTGAGGCACTCTATCTGCCTGCCGGTTTGGCGCTCATCGCCGACTATCATGAAGGCCGCTCGCGCTCTTTGGCCGTCGGCCTGCACATGACCGGCCTCTACACGGGTCAGGCCATAGGCGGTTTTGGCGCCACCGTGGCCGCCGCCTCTTCTTGGCACACCACCTTCCATTGGTTTGGCATCATCGGCATCGCTTATGCCGTCGTGCTGATGTTGTTCCTCCGCGACATTCGCCGCAGCCCTGAAGCCATCAAGTCTAATCCCAGCACTGCGCCCAAGCGTGGCAATGTGTTCAAAGCCTTGGTGACGAACGGCGCCTTCTGGGTCATCTTGCTCTATTTCGCCGCCTCGAGTCTGCCGGGTTGGGCCACGAAGAACTGGCTCCCCACCCTCTTTGCCAGCAACCTTGACATGGGTATGGACAAAGCCGGTCCGTTGGCTACGATCACCATTGCCGTGTCGTCGTTCCTCGGGGTACTGATTGGCGGAACGCTTTCCGACCGTTGGGTGCGCCGCAATCTGCGTGGCCGCGTCTATACGAGTGCCATCGGTCTGGGACTCACCATTCCGTCTCTCTATTTGCTGGGCTTCGGCCATACGGTTGTCGCCTTGGCCGGTGCGGGAATGATTTTCGGCATAGGTTTCGGTATGTTCGACACCAACAACATGCCCATCCTCTGCCAGTTTGTCTCGGCCCGCCACCGCGCCACAGCCTATGGTGTCATGAACATGGTGGGCGTTTTCGCCGGTGCGGCCATTACCAACGTGCTGGGCTCTTGGAGCGACAATAACAACTTGGGCCTCGGCTTTGCCATGCTCTCGATAGTGATTGCCTTGGTGGTCGTGGCGCAACTGGTTTTCTTGAAACCCAAAACCGACAATATGGTTTGAGCCTTATGCCTCAAACCGCTTGACGACGTCTGAAAACAACAATTCCTATGATACTCACCACACTGCAAGACTGCGGACGCTACGAAAGCCTTCACCCGCTTTTCAAAACGCTTTTCGACTATCTCAAAAGCCACGACCTGCTGCAGATGCCGCTGGGCCGCATTGACATCCTCGGCGACGACTTGTTCATCAACAATTCAGAGCCTGAGGGGATGAAGGCCGAAGACCAGGTGCTGGAGGTGCATCGCCGCTACATAGACGTGCACCTGCTGCTGACGGGCGAAGAGACTGTGGGATGGCTGCCTCTGGCCGACTGCAAGGCGGAGCATAAGTCCTACGACGCTGAAGGCGACTACGGTCTCTATGCCGACCGACCGTCCACCTATTTCACGCTCAAGCCGGGTATGATGCTACTGGTATGGCCCGAAGACCCGCACGCGCCCATCATCGGACAAGGCAAATTCCGCAAGGCCATCGCCAAAATCAAAGTATCGTAAAACCACACAGACAGCTTTAAGGGCAAACGGCCCTACGGTCTGTTTTATCACAAAACCATCCCCGTTCCATAGGCATAAACGCCGGGAGACGGGGATGGCTTTTTATTGAAACCGTGATGTAGCCAAGACCGAAGGTTATAGAGGATGAGCGGCAAAGACCTTACGGCAACAGAAGAAGAAGAGGACGGCTGCCGTGTAGAGGCCGCATGAGAAGGCCAGGAATATGCCCACCTCGCCCCAGCCAAAGACAAAGCCGAGCACATAACCCATCGGGATGTTGACAATGATATAGCTAATAAAGGCCACACGCATCATACTCACCACCTGCTTCATTGCACGCAACACGTTGGCCAGGCAAATCTGCATGGCGTCGGCGAACTGATAGACCATCAAAGGGGCGATGAGACTCATGCATACGCCGGCCACATCGGCATCATTGGTGAAAAAGCCGATGAGCGGCCGGGCAAACACCAGCATAAGGAGCGACGACACCAGCGCCATGGTCAAGAGAATGTGGACGCCCGCCCGTGTGGCCAGACGCACTTGCGTCCAATCGTTGGTGCCGACAAAGGTGGCCACCCTTATGCTCAGACCGGCCCCAAAGCTGTAATAAAACAAGAAGCCCAGTGTGCCGATGGTCACCATCACCTGATAGCCTGCAAGACTCGCTGCACCGAGCCATCCGGCCATAATGGCGCTGCAGGTGAAAGAGCCCGACTCCATACCCATCTGCATGGCGACGGGCAGCGAAAGGCGATTGACGTCGGCCACAGCCTTGCGCGAGAGCCTTTCGGCCTTCCAGCCCAGCCGATAAGGGGCATAGCGCCGGCGGCGTGCCACCACGACCAACAGAGCCACGGCCATATAGATGCGCGAAAGCAGCGTGGCCAGTCCGGCACCGTCAAGACCCATTTCGGGAAAACCGCCGAGGCCATAGATGAGCAGGGCGTTGCCCACGACGTTAATGACATTGCCCGTGAGCAATATCCACATACCCGTGGCCGTATCGGTGGTGCCGTCGGTGAACTGTCTCGTGACATTGAAAAGCATGACAAACGGCACCGAAACAAGGATATACAGATAATAATGTCTCACCAGCGGGAGAATCTCCACGGGCTGGCCCATTCGGTCTATGAAGAAATACAGCGCGCCCATCACCGCTGTGAGCAGCAGTCCCCAAACCGTATTGGCCATAAGGGCCTGCTTGAAGATGCCGCCTGCCTCGGCCAAGTCTTTACGGCCAAAGGCAGCGCCGATGAGCGGGGTGAGGCCGTAGCTATAGCCCATCAGCAAGAAGTTGATGAGCATAAACAGATTGTTGACAAACGAAGCGGCTGCGAGCGCGTCGGTAGCATAACGCCCCACCATCACCGTGTCGGCAAAGCCCATCACGATGACGCCTATCTGCCCGATGGCAATGGGCAGGCCCAAACGGAGCGTGGCAGAGTAGTGGGGTCGGAGTTGGTGCATTGGAGTGAGTGGTTTCGGGGGCAAAAAGAAGCCGCATAGCCCTAAGCTCAAGCTATGCGACCACTATATCTGACAGTTATTTCACGGCCGGCGACACGGTTTAATAGCCTGTGCGCAGGCGGAAAGACTTGGCCGTCACTTTTTTCTTTTTCTCGCCAAAGGCTACGCTGAAGACCACCTGGTCTTCTTTCCATTTGGCCGGTGCGATGACCTCAACGGTATATCTGAAGCCCTCTCCCGACGGCAGTTCGCTGAAGATGGCCGTGGGCGAAACGATGACTTTTTTGTTGGAGCAAGTCACGTTGGGCGCGATGTTATAGAGTGTGCGGTCTCCGCGATTGTAGATGTCCATCACGATGACGGCATGCTCGCGGCGGTCGAGTCTCTGGTTGCCGTTGGCGTCTTGGAAGTGGAGGTTGGTCACTTCAAGATAGTCCCAGGCCGTGTTGGCGGGCGCGTAGGTTTCGACTGCCGGGCGCTGGCTGTATGACATTTCATCGTAGCTGTAGTCTTTGGTCGATTTGCGCTCAGAGCGGTCGGCCGTGGCAGCGGCACCGATGACGCCACCGGCCACCATACCGACGGCTGTGCCTATTTCGTGTCCGCGCCATCCGCCGGCAATACCGCCGATGCTCGACCCCAGCATACCGCCGAGGTAGGAGCCGGCTACGGTGCCGCCATACTGCTGGTAGGAGCAACTGCCCAGCAACAAGGCCGTAAGGGCCAGAACGATGGTCTTTCTCATAACGGGTTTACTTTACTTGTATCACGAGATAGCGACTGACGCTCCAGAAGCTTTCGGGGTCGGTGATGCGCAAGACATACATATCCTGGGCGTCTTTCTCAAGCGAGTAGGAACTGGCCGGGTGACTGGTGAGGATTTCTGCCTTCTTGGAATAGAGCGGAATTTTTTTTGTCACACGGATGTCCAGCTGCGTGAAATATTCCTTATTGAAATTAGAGGAGCGCAAGACATCTCCGTTTTGCAGGATGTTTTGGTCGCGCAATTCTTTTTTGGTACCGAAGACATACCAGGCCGTGTGTATCTTTTGGTCTTGTGCCTCGACAGTGCGTGCTTTTTCCTGATTTTGGTGGGTGAGATCCTCGACGTTGTTATTGAGTTGGTCGATTTGCTCATCTTGTGCCGCAATCTTGATATCCTTTTCGGCCAGTTGTTTGCGCAGGCTCTCGATTTCGGCAGCCTTGTTTTCGAGTTGATGGTTAAACTCCTCGACCATAGCCTCATAGGCAGCCTTGGCCTCTTTGTTAGTCTTGCTGGCGTTGCGCAGTTGCTGTTGCAGTTCGGCTATAAGCGCCTTGTTGGTGCGCAGGGTCTGCTGGATGAAGGTCATGTTTTCGAGGATGACCTGCTGGTCTGAGCCTTCGGTCTGTTCCATGGTGACGCGCCCCTCGGCCTCATTGATTTTTCTGAAGCCGTCTCGGATTTGCTGGATGGTGGCTGCGAGATCTTTCGACTCGGTGTTGCTCTGTTCGATAACGCGTTGCAGAGAGTCAATCTTATGCTGTGAGGGGTCTTCAGCGTTTTCTTTTTCTCTTTTTGTCTGGCAACCGCCAAGCACGAAAGCTGCGGCTATGGCTAAAATGGTTATCTGTTTCATGGTGAATATGATATAGGAAAGGGAGTGAGGTTGTCGGGAGATGGTTCAAGCGTTTTCTTCGCGCTCTTGCCGGCGCTGTTTGCGTGCGGCCTGTTTGGGTGTGTCGGCGCCTTCTACGACGATGACGAACTCGCCTCTTGGGGCGTTTTCGGTGAAGTGGGCCTCGGCCTCGGCAATGGTGCCGTTGACGCCTTGCTCGTGGAGTTTGGAAATTTCGCGGCGCACGGAGATGTGTCGGTCGGGCCCAAAGGTCTCGGCAAACTGTGTGAGCGTTTTGAGCAGGCGGTGGGGCGACTCATAGAATATCATGGTGCGCGTTTCGCCCTTGAGTTCTTCGAGTCGGGTGGCCCGTCCTTTTTTCTGAGGCAGGAAGCCTTCGAAGGTGAAGCGTTCGCAGGGGATGCCCGAGGCGGCGATGGCCGGCACGAAGGCCGTTGCGCCCGGCAGGCACTGCACCTCCACGCCTCTGGCCACACAGGCACGCACGAGCATAAAGCCCGGGTCGGATATGCAGGGTGTGCCGGCATCGGTGACCAGCGCCATCACTTCGCCGGCAGCCATACGGGCGGCAAAGGCCTCGGCCGTCTGGTGCTCGTTGAACTTGTGGTGAGCGCAGAGTTTGTTTTTGATGTCATAGTGTGCCAGCAAGAGTCCCGAAGTCCGCGTGTCTTCGGCCAGAATCAGGTCGGCCTCTTTGAGCACCTTGAGGGCGCGCAGGGTGATGTCGTCGAGATTTCCTACGGGAGTGGGCACCAAATAAAGCATTCCCATAGTGCAAAAATATGGAATTATAAGTGGCAATACAAACAAAAGGGGTGTTTTTATTGACTTGCAGGGTGTAATATTTTGCTCTTTTCACATGATGGGCTACCTTTGCCTTGTCTTGTCAACGTCTATTTCACAAAAATTGAAAACGATTACATTCGACCGCTTCGCGCGGCTGCTCATTGTTGTGGCAGCGCTTGTTTGCGCCTGGCTGGTGTTCAACTACCTGAGTTTTGTGCTCATTCCTTTTTTGGTGGCTGTCGTGGCGGCCTACCTGCTTATGCCGGTCTGCGACTTCCTGCAACACACCTGCCGGCTGCGTTTCCGCTGGCTCTGCGCCGTGCTGACCATTGTCTTGGCCCTGGCCGTGGTGGCCGGCCTGCTGTGGCTGTGCATCCCGCCTATGGTGAGCGAGATGGGCAACCTTAAGGAGGTGGTCATCCATTATTTCAAGGGCAACGCGACCGATGCCAGCATCCCCGACATGGTGAGAGATTTTTTTGAGGCCAACATTGACCAGAAAGAGGTGGATAGATTCATCCAGTCGGGTGAGTTCACCGACATGGTGAAAGCCACCTTGCCGGGCGTGTGGGGCATTGTGTCGTCGGCGGCCAATGTCTTGGTCAACATCGTCTCGTCGCTCATCGCCCTGCTCTATCTTTTCTTCCTGCTGATTGACTACGAACACTACACGCAGACGTGGCACGAACTGGTGCCCCGGCGCTGGCGACCTGCTGCGTCGCAACTGCTTCACGACGTGGCCTATTATATGTGTGGCTATTTCCGTGGCCAGTTTGTCATCGCCTTGAGCAATTGCGTGATGTTCACTCTCGGCCTGCTCATCGTGGGTTTCCCCATGCCTGTGGCCTTGGGTTGCTTCATCGGCATCATTAGTTTTGTGCCCTATCTGCAGGTGTTGGGCATTGTGCCCGGCGCCTTGCTGGCTATGCTCCGTGCAGCCGAGACGGGCGAAAACTTCTGGTTGCTCATGGTAGCCTTACTGGCGGTCTACATTGTGGTCCAGGTCGTCCAAGACACCGTCATCACGCCCCGTGTGATGGGCCAAATCATGGGGCTGTCGCCTGCCGTCATTCTCCTGACGCTCTCCATCGGCGCCGCCGTGGGTGGCATTGGCGGCCTCATCATGGCCCTGCCCGTCGCCACGATTGGCTTGAAATATTACAAGGCCTACATCACGCGCCCTACGGCTGAGACACAGGACGAATAGGCAGACCGACAGACGATAAAGGCGCGAAAGTTTCGTTTTTCTGAAAAAATGATTAACTTTGCAGCCGATTAAAACACTATCACCCTATTGGAGAGGTGCTCGAGTGGTTGAAGAGGCACGCCTGGAAAGCGTGTAGCCGGCAAAACCGGCTCGCAGGTTCGAATCCTGTTCTCTCCGCATATTTTTGTGCAAAACTTTGTGTGAAACGGCTGGCAATAATAGGAACACCAGCCGTTTCTGTATTTTTCGGGATGCCACAAAACCGGTATCTTCGAGACAGGAAGAAAGAAGGAGAGGCCAGACGGCCTCTTTTTTTGTTTTCGTGGGCGCAACGGGCCTTATGGCAGTTTTTACGGGCCTTATGGCAGAAATTTCTGTCCTTATGACAAGCCGTCCGCGATGAGTCAAAGTGAGAAACAGACCGCCTTCGGCCACATTTTTCGCCTATTCGCGTCATTTTGAAGCGGCGGCTGGGCTCGACGAAAAGTTTTTTGAGCAAAACGGGAAATAGTCTGTCACCGTCAACGCCGCTTTTTGAACACGGCGAAAGACTGAAGAGGGAAAACGGGCGGTTTTGAGGCCGATGTCGGCGGTATTTTGTATCTTAGCCCAACCATTCACCACGCCCTCGGGCCTTTTGGCTTTGCCTTATGAAACATCTGCTCCACACATTCTCGTTGTCGCTCGGCCTGTTGGCCTGCTGGCTTGGCTCACTCAGCCTCTCGGCCCAGACGGCCATAGTCTCTCTCCCGCCCCACCCCGACCCCGTGGGCGTCTCGGCGCCTTTTGCCGGACAGACGCCGCTGGGACTGCTCGTGGCCGGTGGTTGCAATTTCCCCAACGTGCCTGCGGCCGAAGGCGGCAAGAAGGTGTTTTACGACAAAGTCTATCGGCTGCGCCTCAACGCCCAACGGCCCGAAGTCTCCACCTGGGACACCCTGCCGCCATTGCCCGACAGTCTGGCCTATGGCGCCATGGCCGCGACGGCGCAAGGCCTCGTGTGCATCGGCGGACGCACGCCAAGAGGAATGAGCGGCGAGGCCTTCATCATCAACTCTCTGACAGGCACCATCGACCGCCTGCCGCCGCTGCCGGTGAAAATGGCCGAGGGCGGCGCGGTGGCTTTGGGGAATGACATTTACGCTTGTGGCGGCGAACAAGACGGCGGCCGGTGCGGACTTTACAGACTCCGCCTTGACGCACCGGCCGGCTGGGAACGACTGAAAGACTATCCCGGCACGCCACGCCTGCAACCCGTATTGGCCACCGACGGCAAGGCACTTTTCCTTATGGGAGGTTTTTATTTTGACAAAGACAAACGGCGCTGCATCTTGCCCGAAGACATTCTGGTCTATCGGCCCGAGACCGACACATGGCACCGCCAAGGCCGACTGCCCAAACGGCCGGGTTGCCGCAGGCGCGGACTCGTGGGCGCGACGGCTGTGGCTGTTGGAGAAACCGTCTACGTGGCCGGAGGAGTCAATCCCGATCTCTTCTGCCAGGCTGTCGAGGGGCACGCTCCGGCCGACTACCTCAAGCAACCGCCACAATGGTATGGTTTCAACGACCGCCTGTGGGCATTCCACACGGCCTCGGGACGCTGGGAAACCATCCTGACCGACGACAGACTGGCCCGAGCCGGCGGCATCATCACCACCGACGGCCGTTGGCTCTATATGATTTGCGGTGAAACCAAACCCGGCATCCGCTCGCCGCAGATTACGGCCGTCAGCATTACCGAAAAACACAAAAAACCTTAAATGGGGGGGTAAAGTGATTGGCTCCGATTTTTTATGTATCTTTGTGCATCAATCAACCACCAATCAAAAACTATCTTTAAACAACCATATCTCATGGCTTTTGCCGGAAAGAAACCGTTGAAGAGGCTTACACGAAGAGGCTACTTGAAGCGCATGGCCTGCTTGTGTATCCCGCTGTTGATTTTATGGGGCTATGTCGAGTTGAATTTTATGTCGTTCCGCTCTGACGTAACGCTTGAGACACCCCTTGGCATCGGACTGTATGCGTATGCCGTGTGCGGCGTGGCGCTGTATGTCTATTGGTCCATGCGCCGCCAACACGACTTTAACGAGCCGGCCTGGAAAATTGTCTACCTGCTCATCCCGCTTTTCAACCTTGTCTGGATTGTGGTGCTCTTTACCACTTCGGGCACCATCGGGCACAACCGATACGGCCACGACCCGCTCCATCGCCAGCCGTTTTATGAAACGAGCTGCGCCCCAAAACGGGGGGGGTAAAAATGGGCCTTTTGGTGACGGCGGCCCCTGCCCTAAGTGGCCGGCACACTGAGCGGTGGCGCCCTATGGCCCGTATCACGCGCTATGGTTATTTGAAGAGATTGGTGGTGCTGCTTGTCCCGCTGTGGATATTGTGGATGTATCTCGAGTTGAACTTTATGCCGTTTCGTTTTGATTTCACCCCAAAACATCCATTAGCCCTCGGGCTGACGCTCTACGCCGCCATAGGCTTGGGGTTATTGGCCTGGTGGACCGCCAGAAGGTTGCACGACTTCAACGAACCGGGCTGGAAAGCGCTGATATTGCTCGTCCCCGTG